>NZ_JBEOUE010000010.1:0-239664 GCF_040303965.1 Streptomyces sp. NPDC094032
CGCGGGCGGGGGGGGCGGCGGGGCCGGGGGGGGGGGGGGGGGGCCGGGGGGGGCCCCCCCCCCCCCCCCCCCCCGGACCCGCGCCCCCGTACCCCCGTGGCGTCAGGCCCTCTGGATCGCGAAGTTGAAGTCGCCCGTGCCCAGCGTGCCCATCAGGCGGAGCCACAGGGGCAGTACCAGTTCGGTGCCCCGGGCGCCCGAGAGGTCGCCCAGGTCGATGATCCGGGGCTTCGGCCAGCCGAAGGACGCCAGGAGGGCGGTGACGGTCTCCTTGGCTTCCGCGTCGTCGCCGCACACGAAGACGACGTGGTCGCCGGGGACCCGCGCGGGGTCCACCATCACCGTGTTCGTCATGGTGTTGAGGGTCTTCACGACCCTCGCCCCGGGGAAGGTGCGCTGGATCTGCTCGGCCAGGCTGGCGCCGTCCGGGGTCGCAACCTTGGGTGGGAACCCCTCCGAGAAGTCCAGCGGATTCGACACGTCGACCAGGACCTTGCCCGCCAGGTTCTCCGCGCCCGCCGCCTCCAGCGCGGCCAGCGACACCATCCCTCCGGTGGCGTTCACCACCAGCTCCGCGCCGGCCGCCGCCGTGGCGAACGTGCCGTGCGCCGCGTCGTTCTCGGCCGCCCACGCCGTCGCGCCCTCGTGGTCCGCGGACCGGGAGCCGAGCGTCACCTGGTGACCGAGCGCGACCAGCTTGGTCGCCAGTTGGCGGCCCACGTCACCGGTGCCGAGTACGGCGATCTTCATGTGCTTGTGCTCCTTCGTGCGTGACGTTCGGGGAACTCGGGCATGACCGTACGTCCTTGCGGGCTTCGGGTGGGTGCTTTGGGGGTGACTGTTCAAGGACCGGATGCGCAAAGCCGACATTCGTACGAGTATCGGTACGAATGCGGAGGAGTTTGCGGATGCGTGTCCTTACTGACCCTGATGTTCTCGACCGGGAGGCAGCAGCCCTCCTCGACAGCGCCGCCTGGCAGGAGATTGTGGCCCGCTGGCCCGAGGCTCCGCCCGAGGACTGGCGGCGGCTGCTGTCCGTCCCGGTGGACCGGCTCGTCGCCGAGGCCCTCGACGCGCTGCCGCCCGCCGCGCCCGCCGAACGCGCGCTGCCCGGCCGGCTCGGCGCGATCCTGCCCGACCGGCTGCACGCCTGGCGCCGGATCGGCAGCCCCGACGTGCGCCCCTCGGTCCATCTCGCCCACGCCCGGCGGGTCCTGACGGAGTGGGGCTGGCAGAACACCCCGTACAAGCTGCGTGACGCGCGGGGCGCACGGTGTGTCTGCGGGGCGATGATCGCCGCGCACCGGCTCGGCTACGGCAGCGCCCCCACCATGAACGAGGCGGGGGCGTGGATGCTCGAAGAGCTGCGCTCACGCGGCTGGACCGAGCTCGTCGGGCCCTGGAACCGTGCCCCGGGCCGTACCGCGGCGGACGCGCTCGCCCTGGTGGACGCCACGATCCGCCGCGCGGCCCGGGCGGGCCGTTAGGCGCCGGGGGTTCAGCGCACCGGCAGCCTGTCGACCAGCGGCGGCAGCACCGGGGTGGCGCTCCGCAGCCCCTTCGGGGCCGGGGCGCCGCCCAGCGCGCCGTCCATGTAGGCGACCATCGCCGGGGTGATCGGGTCGGGAAGCTGCTGTCCGTGCTCGTCGAAGCGCTCGTACTTCATGTAGTTGTACGCGAGGGAGACCTGACGGCGGCCGTCCTCCGTGGCGAGCGACCAGGTGCCCGCGCCGAACACCGCGCCGTCGTGGCCCCAGTACCAGGCGCCGCCGGGCATCTTGAGCGTGTAGATCCCCAGGCCGTAGCGCAGCACCGGCTGTTCGCCGGGCGGTGTCTCGTATCCGGGCACCGTGGTCTTCATCTCCCGCAGCGCCGCCGCTCCGAGCAGCTTTCCGCCGAGCAGCTTGCGGTAGAAGGTGTTGAGGTCGTCCATGGTCGACACCATCGCGCCGGCCGTGCTCGCCCACGACATGTCGTACGTGCTGTAGTCGCGCGGCGGGTCTATCAGGCCGTAGAACGACTCGTACATCCCCGCGTGCGGGCCCCTGAGGGACGGCGACGTCGGGTAGTAGGTGTGGCGCAGGCCCGCCGGGCGGATGACGTTGCGGGTGATGTACGTCTCGGCGTCCTGGCCGGTGGTCTTCTCCAGGATCAGGCCGGCCAGGATGTAGTTGGTGTTGGAGTAGGAGTGCTTGCCGCGTTCCGGTGCCGGTGTGGCGGCCAGGCCCAGTCGGGCCAGTTCCTCGGGCTCGATGGGGCGCAGGCGGTTGCGGTCGAGCGTGGCGCCCGGGTCCTCCAGGATGCCGGGGAAGGCGGGCAGGATGTAGTCGGCGATGCCGCTCGTGTGGTTGAGCAGCATCCGTACGGTGACCTTCTCGGCGCGCTCGCCGGTGACCAGGCCCGGGAGGTAGCGGCCGACGGGGGCGTCCAGGTCGATCCGGCCGCGCTCCACCTCCTTGAGGACCGCCACGGCCGTGAAGGTCTTGCTGATGCTGCCGATCCGGTGCTCGAAGCCCGGGGCCATCGGGCGTCCGGTGGCCGTGTCGGCGACGCCCGTGGCGCCCCGCCACTTCTCCTGGCCGCTGCGGACCGAGCTGAACGCCCCGTACATCCCGGCGTCCCGGAAGGCGTCGAGCGACGCCCGCAGCGCCGCGCGGTCCAGGGCGGGGGTGTGGCGGGCCGCCGCCGTGGTCGGTGGTGTCGTCCTCGTGGCGTCCGCCGCCTGGGCCGGCAGCACCCCCAGGGACAGGGTCAGCAGGGCGGTCGCGGCCACGGCCGTCGTCCGTGCCGGGTGCGTCACGCGTAAACGCATGGAATCCCCTCCGTCGGTCGGTCCGCACCCGGGATCCGGGCGCGGACCGTCCATCCTCGCCGCCCCCGTGGGGGAGCGCGTCCCTCCCCGGGACGGACATGATCACCGGAGCGCATGACGCGCGAAGGGCTAGCCTGGGTGTATGGGCGGGGCTCTGACCAGGCTGTTCCTCCGTGGAGACGCGGGCCAGGAAGGCGGGCAGGACATGTACTTCACCGACCGCACCGACGCCGGCAGGCAGCTCGCCGCCCGGCTGACCGCCCTCAAGGGGCAGGACCTGGTCGTCCTCGGGCTGCCCCGCGGGGGAGTGCCCGTCGCCGCCCAGGTCGCCGACGCCCTCGACGCGCCCCTCGACATCTGTCTCGTACGCAAACTCGGCGTGCCCTACCAGCCGGAGCTCGCCATGGGGGCGATCGGCGAGGACGGCGTCCGGGTCCTCAACGACCGGGTCCTCTCCGACAGCGGTGTCTCCGCCGCCCTGCTCGCCGAGGTCGAGACCCGGGAGCGGGCCGTCCTGGAGGAGCGCGCCCGGCGGTACGAGGCGGCGCGCGGTTCCGCCGATCCGAGGGGCCGTACCGCCGTCGTCGTGGACGACGGCCTCGCCACCGGCGCCACCGCCCTCGCCGCCTGCCAGGTGGTACGGGCCCGGGGCGCCGCCCGGATCGTGCTCGCCGTACCGGTGGCGCCGCACGACTGGGCCGCGCGGGTCGCGGGCGCGGCGGACGAGACGTACAGCGTGCGCGAGCCCCAGTCGTTCTACGCGATCGGGCAGTTCTACGACGACTTCTCGCAGACCACCGACGAGGAGGTCGTCGCCTGTCTGCGCACGCGCCGCGCGGGGAGCGGCGGGCGCGCGGAGGACACCGAGGTGCTGATCCCGCTCGGCGGCACCACGGTCGGCGGGCGGCTCACCCTGCCCGAACAGGCCACCGGCGTCGTGCTGTTCGCGCACGGCAGCGGCAGCGGCCGGCACAGTCCGCGCAACCTGGCCGTCGCCGCCACCCTCAACCGGGCCGGCCTCGGCACCCTTCTCTTCGACCTGCTCACCGAGGCCGAGGCGGCCGACCGCGCCAACGTCTTCGACACCCCGCTGCTCGCGCACCGGCTGCGGCAGGCGAGCCACTGGCTGACCGGCCGGTTCGGCGCCGGGGCCCTGAGCACCGGCTACTTCGGGGCCAGTACGGGCGCCGCCGCCGCGCTGTGGGCCGCCGCCGAAACGGACAGCGGTGTCTCCGCGATCGTCTCCCGGGGCGGGCGCCCCGACCTGGCGGACGAGCGGCTGCCCGAGGTGACGGCGCCGACCCTGCTGATCGTCGGCGGCGCGGACCCCCAGGTCCTCGACCTCAACGAGCGGGCTCAACGGCGCCTGCGCTGCGAGCACCGGCTCGTCACGGTGCCCGGCGCGGGGCATCTCTTCGAGGGGCCGGGGGAGTTGGAGCGGGTGGGCGAGCTGGCGGCGGGCTGGTTCGCCGAACGGCTGTGAGGAGGCCGGGACCCGGTCAGGCTCCGGAGCCGCCGACGATACGGGCGACGGCCGCCTCGATCAGGGCGTCGCGCTCCTCCTCGGAGAAGACGTCCGGGAGCGTGAGCTGTTCGACGATCAGCCAGTTGAAGGTCAGCATCAGCAGCTTGACGGCCGTTCCGTCGCCGGGCAGCCCCGAGGTCTCGTGGTAGGCGACGTTGGCCTCGACGTCGGCGCGGACCCGCTCGGTGAGCACCTGGCGCAGCTCCGGGCGCCGGGTCGCCTCCAGGCGCAGCTCCAGGAGGGCCAGATAGCCGGTGCGGAAGGAACTGACCCGGCCGACGAGCTCCTTCATGAGCACGGTGTACGTGGCGAGGTCGGGGCTCGCCGTGCGCTGCCGCTCGATGGTCGCCTCGTCCGGCTGGAGCCGCTCGTAGACCCGGGCGCCCGCCTGGGTGAGCAGGTCGTCGCGGTTGGCGAAGTAGTTGGACGCGGTGCCGGGCGGCACGCCTGCCTCGGTGTCCACCGCGCGGAAGGTGAGGCCCCTGGCCCCTTCCCGGGCGAGCACCTCGATGGCGGCGTCGACGAGCGCCGCCCGGCGCTCGGGGTTGCTGCGGGCCACCGCGGTCACTCCTGTCGTCGGACCGGCGCCTTCACCCCGGTACTCCGGTACTCCGGTACTCCAGGGAGAGTACTACGGCTGGAGTGGATGGATCTCCAGGTAGTGGCCCAGGCGGGCGGAGGCGTCCAGCATCGCGAGCCGCCGTGCCGTGAGGCGCTCCTCCCAGCTCTCCAGCGCGGTGGCGAGCGCCTCCGTGCCGCCCGCCGTGTGGATCTGCCGGACCACCTCGGCGATCCGGTCCAGCGGGTAGCCGCCGCGCCTCAGGAGGTGGGCCAGCTCGGCGTCGCGGACGTCGTCCGCCCCGTAGACGCGGTGGCCGGTCGCGGGGTCCCGCGCGGGAGTGAGGATCCCGGCGCCCTCCCAGTTGCGCAGGGTCGCCCGGGTGACCCCGAGCCGGTGCGCGAGCTCGCCCACGGTGCGGGCGCCCGGGGCGGTCCCGGAGTCCTCGGCCGGGTGCTCCAGGAGATGCCCCACCGCGCCGCGCACCGCGTCGAGGGTCTCCCGGTCGCGGAGCGACTGGGCGTGGCCCCGGTCGACGGCGGTCAGGGCGTCGTCGAGCGCCCCCGCGTGCAGCGCGTTCATGATCCGGCCGCCGACGGCGTGCCCGTACGCCCGGACGAGGGCGAGATAGGCGTCAAGGGCCGCCGCGTGCGCCTCGGTGTAGACCCGGTAGCCGCTGGGCGTGCGCTCGGCGGGCGGGAGGCATCCGTCCGCCTCGTAGTTGCGGACCGCCTGGGTCGAGATGCCGTGGCGGCGGGCCAGGTCGGTCGGTCGCACGCTGCTCCCTGTTTGAGACTTCGCGGGAGGGTGGGGCTTGGTGCGGGGGCTGTTCTTCGTCAAGTCTCCACCGTTCTTTCAAGGATACGGTGGAGGTTCATGAGTCACGACATCCTCGACCTCGTCACCCCTTCCCGCACCGTGCTGGGCCTCGGTGAACCGACCCACCAGGAGCCCGCCTTCGGGCGGGTGCGCAACGCGCTCCTCGCCCGGCTGGCCGAACGCGGCTTCCGGTCGATCGCCCTGGAGACCGACCGCGTGGCCGCGCTGCGCGTCGACGACTACGTCCAGGGCGGGGCCGGAAGCCTCGACTCCGTCCTGGCCGAGGGCTTCTCGCACGGCTTCGGCGGCCTCGACGCCAACCGGGAGCTCGTCGCCTGGATGCGCCACCACAACGCGGGCCGCCCGCGCGCCGAGCGGCTGGCCTTCCACGGTTTCGACATCCCGACCGAGAACTACAGCGCGCCCAGCCCCCGCGCCGCCCTGGAGCACGTCCGCGACTACCTCGGGCTCGACCGCGACGACGTCCTCGCGGATCTGCTCGGCGCCGACGAGCGCTGGAGCCGCCAGGAGGCCGTCCTGGACGCCGCCGCGTCGCCCGGCGCCACCCCCGGGGCCGAGCGGGCGCGGGCCCTCGCCGACGACCTGGTGACCATGCTCCACTCCCGTGCGCCGGAGCTGATCGCGGCGACCTCGCTCGCCGCCTGGCGCCGTGCGCGGACCCACCTCACCGCCGGCATCGGGCTGCTGCGCTACCACCGGCAGTGCGCCGAGCCGGGCGACCCGGGCGCGCGTATCACCCGACTGCTGGCCACCCGGGACGCGCTCATGGCCGAGAACCTGCTCGCCGTGCGGGAGGCCGAGGAACTCAGGGGCCCGACACTCGTCTTCGCCCACAACCTGCACCTCCAGCGCACCCCGAGCTCCTGGAGCGCGGGGGAGCTGAGCGCGACCTGGTCCTGCGCGGGCGGGATCGTCGGGTCGCTCCTGGGGGAGCGGTACGTGTGCGTCGCCGGGAGCGTCGGCCGCAGCGCGGCCCTCGGGCTCGCGGACCCCGAGCCGGACACGTACGAAGGAGCCCTCCAGGGGCTGGTCGGCGGGGTGGGGGAGGTCGTCCGGGCCGGTGAGGTGCCCGACGGGCGCGGGCGGACCGGTGCCGACCCGGCCAAGGGGTACTTCCCGCTCGACCGGGCGACGCTCGACGGCGTGGACGCGGTCCTGCACCTCCCCGACGCCGGGGCCGTCGCCGCGCCCCCGGGGGTCTGAGGGGCGCCCGCGCGGCATGCCGGCCGCCCCCGGTGAAGGGGCGGCCGGGCCGTGCGTACACGGTCCTGCGTGGAACGGTGGTGCCGGGCGGGGGCGGGGCCGGCCCACACCGGCACTGTCCCCGACCCGGCTCCACGGTGGAGTAGACCACTGGGCGACGTCAAGCGTTCCGCACCGCGTTGACGCAATGGTCCGTACCAACTACGGTGCCGTTGGCTCCCGTTCGGCGGTCCCACAGCCGCAAGGCCGGACCCGGGCCCCCACACGGTCCCGCGACGCGCTCCACCCCTCACACGCGTCCAGGGAGACCCGATGGACACAGACCGGAGAAGCCGCCGCAGACGGCCGCACCACGGCAGAGGACTCCTCGTCCTGCTCGCCGCGCTCCTCCTCCCGATCGCCGCCCTCACCGGCCCGGCCGCCGCCCCCGCGCACGCCGCCGGCGCCGTCACCGCCACCTTCACCTCGGAGAACAACGGCAGCTGGTGGCGCGGCATCCTCGTCATCCGCAACGGCACCACCAGCCCCGTCAACGGCTGGACCCTGGAGTTCGACCTGCCCACGGGCGTCAGCATCAGCTCCCACTACAACGGCGACGCCACCGTCACCGGCCGGCACGTCACCGTCCGCAACGCCCACTACAACGGCACCGTCCCCGCCGGCGGCTCCACCGAGCCCTACAGCTACTGGTTCGTGGCCACCGGCCCGCAGACCGCGCCGACCGGCTGCACCGTCAACGGCGGCAAGTGCGACGGCACTCCCGACGTGCCGCCGACCGCGCCCGGCGCCCCGCGCGCCACCGCCGTCACCGTACGGACCGTCAGCCTGGACTGGACGCCCGCCGCGCCCGGCGACCACACCGTCACCGGCTACGAGGTCCTCTCCCAGGGCGCCGTCGTCGCCACCGCGACCTCCACCTCGGCCACCGTCGGCGGCCTGAACCCGGCCACCGCCTACACCTTCACCGTCCGCGCCAAGGACACCCGGGGCAACACCGGAGCCGAGAGCCCTCCCCTCACCGTCACCACCGTGGACCCGGCGAGCGACCCCAACCCTCCCACCGCCCCCGGTGCGCTGCGCTCCACCGCCGTCACCTCCTCCAGCGTGAGCCTCGCCTGGACCGCCGCCACCGACGACAAGGGCGTGGTCGGCTACGACGTCTACCGCGACGGCACCCTCGTCCGTACGGTGCCGGGCACCGCCACCTCGGTCACCGTCAGCGGCCTCGGCCCGGCCAACCCGTACACCTTCACCGTCCGCGCCCGCGACGCCGCCGACAACGCCTCGCCACCCTCGAACGCCCTCACCGTCACCACCGCCGACCTGGCCCAGGGACGCAACCTCAAGGTCGGCTACTTCGCCCAGTGGGGGATCTACGGGCGCCAGTACTTCGTCAAGAACCTCGACACCTCCGGCGCCGCCGCCTCCCTCGACGTCGTCAACTACGCCTTCGAGAACATCGACCCCGTCAACCTCACCTGCCTCGCCGGTGTCACCAAGGGCGTCGGCTCCAACCCCCAGGACCCCGACCAGGGCACCGGAGCGGGCGACGCCGACGCCGACTACGCCCGGCCCTTCAGCGCCGCCCAGTCCGTCGACGGGGTCGCCGACGACGGCTGGGGCAAGCTGCGCGGCAACTTCAACCAGCTCAAAAAGCTCAAGGCCAAGTACCCGAAGCTGAAGGTCGTCGTCTCCCTCGGCGGCTGGACCTACTCGAAGTACTTCTCCGACATCGCCGCCACCGACGCCTCCCGGCAGAAGTTCGTCCGCTCCTGCGTCGACGTGTGGATCAAGGGCAATCTGCCCCTCTACAACGGCGCCGGAGGCGAGGGCGTGGCCGCGGGCGTCTTCGACGGCATCGACCTCGACTGGGAGTGGCCCGGCTCCCCCGACGGACACCCCGGCAACCACTACGGGCCCCAGGACAAGGCCAACAACGCGGCCCTCGTCGCCGAGTTCCGCAAGCAGCTCGACGAACTCGGCGGCGAGCACCGCCTGCTGACCGCCTTCACCCCCGCCGACCCGGTCAAGATCGGGCAGGGCTGGGACCTCACCCAGGCCGCCACCGCGCTCGACTACGCGATGGTCCAGGGCTACGACTTCCACGGCGCCGGCAGTGACAACTCCTGGGAGCCGAACCGCACCGGACACCAGGCCAACCTGTACACCGACGCCCAGGACCCCTACGGCTTCCACTTCAGCGTCGACGAGGCGATCAAGCCGTACCTCGCCGCCGGGTTCAACCCCCGCAAGCTCACCATCGGGATCCCCTTCTACGGCCGCGGCTGGCAGGGCGTCACCGACGGCGGCGCGGCCGGCGAATGGCAGAGCGCGACCGGGGCCGCACCCGGCCAGTTCGCCGAGGAGGCCGGGGTACGCGGCTACGCCAACCTGATCGCCTCGGTCCCCGGGCTCACCGTCCGCCACGACGACCAGTCCGGCGCCACCTACGGCTACACCGGCGCCGGCGGCCAGTGGTGGAGCTTCGACGACGCCTGGTCCATCGGACGCAAGACGGCCTGGCTGAAATCCAAGGGTCTGCTCGGGGTCTTCATCTGGGAGATGTCGGGCGACACCCCCGACGGGACCCTGATGACCGCCCTGCGCACCGGACTCGGCTGACCCGCCGGGCGGGTTCGAGGCCGGGCCCGGTCCGGTCCGGTCAGGGCTCCGAGACGACGAGCTCGACCTCGAACCCGTCCGCGTTCTCCAGATAGGCGGCGACGGTCTGTTCCCCGCCGGCATGCGGATGCCGGTCGGGGAACAGCAGCCGCCAGCCCGCCGCCACGGCCTCCTCCACCAGCCGGTCGAACTCCGGCCGCGTCGCCACATGGAACGCCAGATGGTTCAGGCCCGGCCGCAGCCGGTCGTGGGCGGCCGCGGTGAGCGCGGACGACTGCTCGACGACGAGATACGTGGCCCCGAGCCGCCAGCTGCGGCCGCCCTCCCAGCTCTGGAACGGCGTGTAGCCGAGCGAGCCGAGCAGCGGGCCGAAGGAGTCGACGGCCCGGCCGATGTCGGGCACCCAGAGCTCGACGTGGTGCAGGGTTCCGGTGGCGACGGGGCCGGTCACATGGTCCTCCAAGGTGCGGGGTACGCCCGACCGTACCCCGCCCTCACCAGGCCAGATCCTCCAGGGCGTCCGGATCGAGGAGCGGGGCCACGGCCTCCGCGCCCGGCTCGTCGGGGGCGATCGGCAGCTCGGCCCAGATGGTCTTGCCGCGGCGGGCGTAGCGGGTGCCCCAGCGCTGGGCGAACTGGGCCACCAGGAACAGGCCGCGGCCGCCCTCGTCGGTGTCCGTCGCGTGCCGCAGGTGCGGCGAGGTGCTGCTGCCGTCGGACACCTCGCAGATCAGCGCCCGGTCGTACACGAGCCGCACCCGGACCGGCGGCTTGCCGTACCGGATCGCGTTGGTGATCAGCTCGCTGAGGACCAGCTCCGCCGTGAACCCGACCTCCTCCAGGTCCCACGCGGCGAGCCGCGCCGCGGCCTGGTTGCGGACCGGGGAGACCGCCGACGGATCGCCCGGCACCTCCCACTCGGCGATCCGGTCCGCCGGGATCCGCCGGGCGCTCGCCACGAGCAGCGCGATGTCGTCCGACGGCACCGGGAGCAGCATCGCCGCCAGCACGTCCGCGCAGGTCTGCTCGGGGGAGCGGTCCGGACGCGACAGGGTCTTCCGCAGCAGCGCGAGCCCGGTGTCGATGTCCCGCACCCGGTCCTCCAGGAGGCCGTCCGTGAACATCACCAGCTTGCTGCCGGGTTCGAGCCGCAGCCGGGCCGCCTCGAACGGGCGCTCGCCGAGCCCGAGGCCCAGCGGCAGACCGGCCGGCAGCGCGGGGAACTCCACGCTGCCGTCGGGCCGTACGAGCGCGGGCCCCGGATGCCCGGCGCTGGACATCGTGCAGGCGCCGGTGGTCGGGTCGTAGATCACATAGAGGCAGGTGGCGCCCGTGCTGCCCTCCGCCGTGCCGTCCCCCTCCGGCTCGGCGCCGCTCTCGGGCCCCGACTCGTTCTCCTCGCCGAGCCGGTCGATCAGCTCGTCGAGATGGCTCAGCAGCTCCTCCGGCGGCAGGTCGAGCGTGGAGAAGTTGGCCACCGCCGTCCGCAGCCGCCCCATCGTCGCCGCCGCGTGCACCCCGTGCCCCACCACGTCCCCCACCACCAGCGCCACCCGCGCGCCCGGCAGCGGGATCACGTCGAACCAGTCGCCGCCCACCCCGGCCTTCGCCGGCAGATAGCGGTGGGCCACCGTCACCGCGCTCTGGTCGGGCAGCACCCGCGGCAGCAGGCTCCGCTGGAGCGCCACCGCCACCGTGTGCTCGCGCGTGAACCGGCGCGCGTTGTCGATCGCGAGCGCCGCCCGCGCCGCCAGCTCCTCCGCGAACGACAGGTCCTCCTCGCCGAACGGCTCCGGGGTGTCCGCGGCGCGCCAGAAGTTCGCCATCCCCAGCACCACCCCGCGCGCGAGCAGCGGCACCGTGAGCAGCGAGTGCAGCCCGTACGCCAGCGCCTCCCCGGCGCCCTCCGGGTCCTGCGCCCGCCAGCCGTCCGCCGCCGCCAGATCCGACTGGATCACCGCACGCCCCTCGTCCAGGGCCGAGGCCATCGGCGTGCTCGGCACCACGAACCGGATCAGGTCGCCCACCGGCTGGAGCGGCGAACCCTCCCGCACCCCGGTGAGCGCGGTGCGCCGCATCTCGGTGAACGCACCCGAGGGCTCCTCGCCCCGCACCACCGGATCGAGCAGCTCCACCGTCACGAAGTCGGCGAACCGCGGCACCGCCACCTCCGACAGCTCCTCCGCCGTCCGCACCACGTCCAGCGTCGTGCCGATCCGCGTCCCCGCCTCGTACAGCAGCCGCAGCCGCCCGCGCGCGACCTCGGCCCGGCCGGTGAGCGCGGACAGTTCCGTGGTGTCGCGCATGGTCATGACGCAGCCGCCGTCGGGCGCGCCGTTCCCGGTGGGCCGGACGTTCACCGCGAGCAGCCGGTCCCCGGCGGCGAGCACCTCGTCCGTCACCGTCCGGCCGGACAGCAGCAGGGCCTCCGTACGGGGTTCGAGGCCGAGCTCCGTGACATGCAGCCGCTCCGCGTCCTCGGGCAGCTTCAGGAGCCGCCGGGCCTCGTCGTTGGCGAGCAGCAGCCGCCCGTCCGCGGCGACGATGACGACGCCCTCCTTCACCGAGTGCAGCACCGCCTCGTGGTGCTCCTTGAGCCGGGTCATCTCGGCCGGACCCAGGCCGTGCGTCTGGCGCCGCAGCCGGGCGCTCACCAGACCGGCGCCGCCCACCGAGATCACGAGCCCGCCCGCGGCGGCGCCGAGCAGCACCGGCAGCCGGCCCCGTACCGCCTGCCCGACGGTCTCCACCTCGACGCCGCTGGTCACCATGCCGACCACGGTCCCGTCGTCGGCGCGGACCGGGACCACCGCCCGCACCGCGTCGTGCGGCGCCCCGTGGAAGACCTCGGTGAACGACTCACCGGCCCGGGCCCGCGCGATGTCCCCCTGGGCCCGCTGCCCGATGAGGCTCGGGTCGGAGTCCGTGTACCGGGCCCCGTCCGGGGCCAGCACGGCGACGAAGTCGACGCCCGAGCCGCGCCGCGCGGCCTCGGCGCGGGGCTGGAGGACGGCGGTGGGATCGGGGGACCGGAGCGCCTCGGCGAGCCCCGGCGCGTGCGCGAAGGACTCGGCGACGGCCAGCGAGCGGTTGCGGGCCTCGCGCTGGCTGTCGTACCGCCCCTGGAGGACGAGCGCCAGCGCGGCCGCCGCGACGATGAGCAGCGCGATGAGCGCCTGCAGGGCGAAGACCTGGCCCGCTACGCTCCGCAACCCGGTCCGCCGCCCCTGGGGGCCACCGGAGGACCGGTCAGCGCCTCCCGTCACGGTGCGCTCCTTCCCGCCCTGTCCGACGGGCGCCTCCTTCCATGCTGCCCCCGCTGCGACCGGCAGGGGAAACCGGGCAGGGTCGAGAGGCCCTGTGCGCGGGCCGGCCGGCCCGTTACGGTGGGTGGAAGATCGTTTCGCCGGGCGGCGGGTCCGCCACCCGGCGGGACCGGTCGCCGACCGTCCGTCACCGGCAGGAAGCAGCGACACCATGTCCCACGGCACCGCCGACCCCCGTGAGCCGGACGTGCTCGTGCACACCGAGGGCCGCGCAGGCTTCCTCACCCTCAACCGGCCCCGGGCGATCAACGCCCTCACCCACGCCATGGTCGGTCTCCTCGACGAGGCCCTGACCGCCTGGGAGCACGACCCCGCCGTCGAGACCGTCGTCGTCCGGGGCGCCGGGGAGCGCGGACTGTGCGCCGGCGGGGACATCCGGGCCATCCACGACGACGCCCGCGCCGGCGGCACCGCCACCCCCGCCTTCTGGCGCGACGAGTACCGGCTCAACGCTCGGATCGCCCGCTACCCCAAGCCGTACGTGGCGTTCATGGACGGCATCGTGATGGGCGGCGGCGTCGGCGTCTCCGCCCACGGATCGGTCCGGATCGTCACCGAACGCTCCCGGGTCGCCATGCCGGAGACCGGCATCGGCTTCGTCCCCGACGTCGGCGGCACCTTCCTCCTCGGGCGGGCCCCCGGCGAGCTGGGCACCCACCTCGCCCTCACCGGCGCCCAGGCGGGCGCCGCCGACGCGATCCTGGCCGGTCTCGCCGACCACTACGTGCCCGCCGCCGACCTCCCGGCGCTCGCCGCCGCGCTCACCCGGCTCCCCGCCGCCGAGGCGGTCGCCCGCTTCGCCCGCGTCGCGCCGCCCGGCGAGCTCGCCGCCCGCCGCCCCTGGATCGACGCCTGCTACCCGGCCGACACCGTCGAGGAGATCGTCCAGCGCCTCACCGACTCCGGCGTACCGGAGGCGAAGGAGACCGCCGGCGTACTGCTCGGCCGCTCGCCCACCGCGCTCAAGGCGGCCCTGGCGGCGGTCCGCCACGCCCGGCGGCTCGACTCCCTGGAGGCCGCCCTGAACACGGAGTTCCGCCTCTCCTGCGCGGCGCTCGCCTCGCCCGACCTGGTCGAGGGCATCCGCGCCCAGGTCGTCGACAAGGACCGCGACCCGCACTGGACCCCGGCCACCCTCGCCGAGGTCACGGACCAGGACACCGCACGCTGGTTCGCCCCGCGCGCGGCCGGTGAACTGGGCCTGACACCGCCGGAGCCGACCGGCTGACGGTACGCGGAGGGGCAAAAAAGAAAGGCAAGGAGGTGAACGCTCTCCTTGCCACTCTCAACTTATAGCGCACAGGGGGGCTTGCGGCAAGGCCCCCCGCGTACCGCAGAATCGCCCACCGAGGCCAGGACCTGCGGAAATTGGGAGATCCACTCAGTGCATGCGTCGTCGTCCGTCCATGACCACCCCCTGAAGACCACCGCGTTCGCCCTTCCCGAGAACCTGTCGGCCAAGGCCGACCCGGAGCTCATCGCCGCCGACGAGCGGCATTTCGCGGCCGTCGCGCGGAGCCTGGAGGAGTCGATCGCCGAACTGTCCGGCAGTCTCGACGAGCTCCGCAGGGCGCCCGGCGGCCTGGGCCGGGAGGCGATGGACCGGGACGCCGAGATCCACCGGCTCACCGCCCGGCTGCGCGCCCTGCGCCGCTTCGGCCTGGACCTGTGCCTCGGCCGCATCGTCACCGCCGACGACGCCGAGCCCGTGTACGTGGGACGGCTCGGTCTCACCGACGCCGAGGGCCGCAGGCTCCTGATCGACTGGCGCTCACCCGCGGCCGAGCCGTTCTTCGCCGCCACCCACGCCAGCCCCATGGGCCTGGCGAGCCGCCGCCGCTACCGCTGGACCGGCGGCCGGATCGGCGACTACTGGGACGAGGTGTTCACGGCCGAGGGCTTCGAGGGGCACGCCGCCCTCGACGACCAGTCCGCGTTCATCGCCAGCCTCGGCGGCAACCGCTCGGCCCGCATGCGCGACGTGCTCGGCACCATCCAGGCCGACCAGGACGCCATCATCCGCGCCGGTTCGCGCGGCGCCCTCGTCGTCGACGGCGGCCCGGGCACCGGCAAGACCGTCGTCGCCCTGCACCGGTCCGCCTACCTCCTCTACTCCGACCCGCGCCTGGGGCACCGCCGCGGCGGCGTCCTCTTCGTCGGCCCGCACCAGCCCTATCTGAACTACGTCTCCGACGTCCTGCCCAGCCTCGGCGAGGAGGGCGTACGCACCTGCACCCTGCGCGACCTGGTCGCCGAAGGAGCCGGAGCGCCGCCCGAGACCGACCCGGAGGTGGCCCGCCTGAAGGCGTCCGCCGAGCTGGTGAAGGCCGTCGAGAGGGCCGTCCGCTTCTACGAGGAGCCGCCCACCGAGGGCCTGCGGGTCCAGACCGACTGGTGCGACGTCCGGCTGAGCGCGGGGGACTGGGCCGAGGCCTTCGAGGCGGCCGGGCGGGGCACGCCGCACAACGAGGCGCGCGAGCTGATCTGGGACGAGCTGGTGTCCCTCCTGCTCGACAAGGTGGCCGATCTGGACGAGGACGTCCCCGAGGAGCTGTTCCGCAGGGCGCTGCGTGCCGACGAGGAGCTCGTCGGCACGCTCGACCGGGCCTGGCCGATGCTGGAGGCCGCCGACCTCGTCGGCGACCTGTGGTCCGTCCCCGCCTACCTGCGCCTGTGCGCCCCCTGGCTGACCCCCGACGAGGTCCGCACGCTGCGGCGCGCCGACGCCCAGGCCTGGACGGTCTCCGACCTGCCGTTCCTGGACGCGGCCCGGCAGCGGCTCGGCGATCCGAAGGCCTCGCTGCGCAAGCGCCGGCACGACGCGGCCGTCGCCGCCGAACGCGAGCGCATGTCCGGGGTCATCGACAACATCCTGGCCGCCGACGACGACGGCGAGGGCGCGGTGACGATGCTCAACGGGCGTGACCTGCGGGACAGCCTGGTCGACGAGAGCGCCCTGCCCGGCGCCGAAGTCGACCTGCTCGCCGGCCCGTTCGCGCACATCGTGGTCGACGAGGCCCAGGAACTGACCGACGCCGAATGGCAGATGCTGCTGCTCCGCTGCCCCTCCGGCAGCTTCACCCTGGTCGGCGACCGCGCCCAGGCACGGCACGGCTTCACCGAGAGCTGGCAGGAGCGGCTGGAACGGATCGGCCTCGACCGGATCACGATGGCCTCCCTGACCATCAACTACCGCACGCCGGAAGAGGTGATGGCGGAGGCCGAGCCCGTGATCCGGGCCGCGCTGCCCGACGCCAACGTGCCGGCCTCCGTACGGAGCAGCGGCATCCCCGTGGTCCACGGACCGGTCACGGACCTCGACGCGATCCTCGGCGACTGGCTCGCCGCGCACGCCGACGGGATCGCCTGCGTCATCGGCGACCCCTCGTTCGAGGCGACGTCCCGCGTCCGGTCGCTCACCCCGACGCTCGCGAAGGGGCTGGAGTTCGACCTGGTCGTCCTCGTCGACCCGGACGCGTTCGGCGAGGGCGTCGAAGGAGCCGTCGACCGCTATGTGGCGATGACCAGGGCGACCCGGCAGCTGGTCGTCCTGACGAGCTGACCCCGCGCCGCCAAGGCCCCACGCCGCTACGGCCTCGCGCCGCTACGGCCCCGTGGCCCTACGTCCCGGTCTCCGGCGGGCTCTCGTCCAGGGTGAAGAGCCCGCCCTGCGGGTCCCGTACGGTGGTCCGCCGGCCGGACGGGGCCCGCCAGCCGGCGTCGGCCTCGGGCACGAGGGAGCCACCGTGGTCGAGGACCGCGGCGGTGGCCCGCTCCAGGTCCGGCACCCGGAAGTGGACCAGCCAGCGCGCGCGCCGCTGCGGCTGGTCGGAGGCCGCCTCCGCCGGGCCGCTGTTCAGCCGGGCGACGGCGTCGCCCTGGCGGCGCAGCACCACCTGGTCGTCCTCGTAGGCCACCTCGAAGCGGTCCGCGCTCCCGTCGACCCAGTCCAGCACCCCGCCGTAGAAGACGGCGGCGTCGAAGGCGTTGCGGGTGTGCAGCTCCAGCCAGGCGGGGGCGTGCTGCTCGCCCACCCGCCAGCGGGAGGAGATCCGGCCCTCCCAGACACCGAAGGCCGCGCCCTCCAGATCGGTGGCGAGCGCCGCCCGGCCGCGCGGCGGGAAGGCCACGGGGCCGACGCCCACGGTGCCGCCGCGCTCGCGGATGCGGGCCACCGCCGCGTCGGCGTCGGCGACCGCGAAGTACGCCGTCCAGGCCACCGGCACGGCCATCCGGTCGACGACCTCGCCGATCCCGGCGACCGGCACACCGTCCCGCTCGCCGACGGAGAAGCCCCGGCCGAGCGGACCGTGCCGGAAGGTCCAGCCGAGGACCGCCCCGTAGAACCGCTCGGCGGCTTCGAGGTCGCGTGCCGCCAGGCTCAGCCAGCACGGCGCTCCCGGCTCGTCCGCGGTCAGCGGCACCCGGCTCACCTCACTCCCGTTCCGGCCCCCCGAGCAGCCCCCGGAGCCACCCTCGCCCGGACTTCGCGGCTTCGCCACTCGGTCTCGGGCACGGATGGCCGAGCCTTCTACTTCACCGTCACCGTACCGACGAGTATCCGGTGGTCGGAGCAGGCCGCGACCCCGGTGCAGGCGGTCGAGATGGCCAGCGAGTCCGCGTCGTACGGGCCCGCCAGCGCGCTCTCCCGCACGAAGATGTGGTCGATCTTCGCGTACCCGCCGCACGGGGGCGTCGTCCCCGGCGTGCCGTCGGCCGTCCACTCGCCGTACCCCAGGCAGTTGCCGGGGTCGTTGTCGTC
Organism: Streptomyces sp. NPDC094032; assembly: GCF_040303965.1. Classification (NCBI taxonomy): domain Bacteria; kingdom Bacillati; phylum Actinomycetota; class Actinomycetes; order Kitasatosporales; family Streptomycetaceae; genus Streptomyces; species Streptomyces sp. NPDC094032. Next base: position 17,650 of record NZ_JBEOUE010000010.1, read on the forward strand.
GAGCTCCCGGTACTGGCCGGTGTTGTTGGAGTTGTTCGGGGTGTCCAGGCTCGCCGAGTAGTACGAGTTCAGCCGGCCGTAGTTCGGCTGGGCGTTGAAGTCGCCCGCGATCAGCGTCGTCTCCCCGGCCGCGTCGTACTCCTCCAGCTTCTGGCGCACGAACTCCAGCTGGGCCACGTTGAACGACTGGTTGGTCGTGATGTGCGTCGTGCAGAAGCGCGTCGCCGTGCCGTCGGTCAGCGGCGCGCACAGCAGATTGCGCTTCTCCGCCGACCCGTCGTCCGGCAGCGCGAGACGGGCCGCGCCGCCCAGCGGACGCTGGCTGAACAGCGCGTTCCCGAACGCCTCGCCCTTGCACACCGACGCGTTGCCCGCCGGGCGGCTCGGCTCGAAGCGCGCGAAGTTCTGCGGGTCCTGCGGCCAGCCCTTGGCCCGCAGCTCGTCCACCAGGGCGCTGTACTGCCCCTGACACAGCTCGTTGAAGGCCGCGAAGTCCGCCGAGCGGTTCACGACGGACCCGGCCGCCTGGGTGATCAGGCCGTCCGTCGTGGAGCCGTCGTGGACCGTGTCGCCCGCCACGTTCCACTGCCAGACCGTGTACGTGCGCGGGGCGGCCGTCCCCGCCTGGGCGGCCGTCGCCGGCAGCAGCACGGCGGCCAGCGCCCCCGCCAGAGCGAGCCGCAGGCCCCCTCGTCGAATGACCCGACTACGCATGGTGGACATCCCCTCCCCTAACCGGCCACGACCTGGCCAGGCGCCGCCACCGGCGACAGCGGGAAGATCATAAGCGGGAGCACCGACAGCGCCCCGGGGCCGCCCGGCGCATGATGTGCTCATGCTGTTGACGTTCGCACCCGTCCTGGACCGGATCGCCGAGGAGCTCACGGGCCTCACCGACCGCGGCCGGCCCGCCGACTACATCCCCGCGCTCGCCGCCGCCGACCCGAACCGCTTCGGGATGGCCGTCGCCGAACTCGACGGCACCGTGTACGGCGTCGGGGAGTGGCAGCAGCCCTTCTCCACCCAGTCCGTCACCAAGGTCTTCACCCTCGCCCTGGCCCTGGCCCGCAAGGGCGACCCGCTCTGGGACCACGTCGGCCGCGAACCGTCGGGCAACCCGTTCAACTCGCTCGTCCAGCTGGAGTACGAGAACGGCATCCCCCGCAACCCCTTCATCAACGCGGGCGCCCTCGTCGTCACCGACCAGCTCCACCGGATGACCGGCGACGCCTCCGGAGTCCTGCTCGACTTCCTGCGCGCCGAGAGCGGCAACCACGACCTCGACTTCGACCGCGACGTCGCCGCCTCCGAGACCGCGCACGGCGACCGCAACGCCGCCCTCGCCCACTTCATGGCGAGCTACGACAACATCGCCAACCCCGTGCCGACCCTGCTGCGCGAGTACTTCCGCCAGTGCTCGGTCGAGGCCTCCTGCGCCGACCTCGCCCTCGCCACCGGCTTCCTCGCCCGCCACGGCATCCGCGCCGACGGCTCCCGGCTGCTCACCCGCAGCCAGGCCAAACAGGTCAACGCCGTCATGCTCACCTGCGGCACCTACGACGCCGCGGGCGACTTCGCGTACCGGGTCGGCCTGCCCGGCAAGAGCGGGGTGGGCGGCGGCATCATCGCCGTCGTCCCCGGCCGCTGCACCCTCTGCGTGTGGAGCCCCGGCCTCGACGAACGCGGCAACTCCGTCGCCGGAGTCGCCGCGCTCGACCGCTTCACCACGATCACCGGCCTGTCGGTCTTCTGACCCGGACACGGCCGGACCGGGGGCCGGACCGGGGGCCGGACCGAGCCCGGCCCCGACCGTCAGGCCGCGTCGAACACCAGGACGTACGCGCCGCGCCGCTCCTCGCCGTCCGGAAGCCGCCAGCCCGCCGTCACCTCGCCCCGCGACCCGGCCGCCTTCGCGTCGAGCACGCGCGCGAACCGCAGCACCGGCGCGCCCGCGCCGAGCCGTACGTCGGTGCCGTACGCCCCGTCCTCGACGACCGGCGCGGCGCCGAGGTCCCAGGCGCCCGACCCGTCGAACGAGGCCACCACCGTCGGGTCCACGGTGTCGGACACGCTCTGCGCCTGCGGCACCGCCCGGCCTTCGAGCAGGGCGGTCAACTCGCCCAGCAGGACCGGGTCGTGCGCCCCGTCGTACACCCAACGGGTCCCCAGCACACCGTGCTCGGACGTCCCGATCAGCGCGCCCTCCACGCCCTCCAGCGGCGCCCCCCGGTAGGTCAGCGGCACCAGATACGCGTGGGTCTCCGCGCCCGAGGAGTCCGTGACCACCATGAAGTCGATGCCCACCTCGCCCTCCGGGTCGTCCAGCCGGAAGCCGCCCGCCCGCTCCAGGACGGGCGCGGCACCCGCGCCGCCCCGGTACCAGGGCCGGGTCGGGAGCCAGGGCTCCAGGAGCTCCAGCTTGGTCGGCTGCATCGTGGTCTTGTGAATGACGGCCATGGCGCGTGCTCTTCCTCCGTGACGGTACGGGCCCGGGCGAGCGGCCCACCCGGAACCGTACCGCCCACCCCGCACCCGGCCCCGGTGGGTCAGGAGGTGAGGAAGCGGGGGTCCAGGCCGAGTTCGTGGTTCTTGACGGCCTCCCGGACGCCCTTGACGAAGCCGTTCCAGAAGTAGTCCGCGTAGGGGCTGTCCTGGCTGGGCACACCGGCGGAGGTCCGCCGGTTGTCCGCGCCCGCGAAGGTGCCGAACATGGCCTCCCGCAGCCCGGTGGAGATCTCCAGCTGGGCGCCCGCGCCGGTACGGGTCCGGTTGACGATGTTGGCCGGGTCGTCGCCGTTGATGGGGTCGTCGGCCCCGGCTATGACGACGTTCACGTTCCAATTGAGGCTGGTGGTGGGGGAGGTGATCCCGTACTTCGCCAGGGAGGCCAGCAGGTTGCGCTTCAGACGCTCGTCCCGGCCACCGATGATGATCTTCCGCTCGGCCGCGTCGAAGCCGTGGAGGGAGACGGCGTAGAGGTTGTTCGCGCACACGGCGAGCGCGGCCGGGTCGTCGCAGTTGGTCGAAGTGACGTGCTGCGGGCCCGAGTTCTTGAGGGTCTCGAACATCCAGAAGTCGCGCTGCGGCTCGCCCGGCGCCGTCGAGACCGCCGGATCGGTGTCGTACGCGAAGGGCTTGTATCCGGCCACGGCCATGCACAGCTCGCTGGTACCGGCCTCCAGACCGCCGCCGTGCGGCGCGATGACGGCGGTGCTGCCGACGGGAACGCTGGACGCCTTGGTGTTGTCGCCGACCGCGCCCGGCGCGCCGATACGGAAGCGGCGCATCCAGTCGGTGCCTTCCAGCGCCGCGTTCTTGCTGTAGAGCTCGGTGTTGGAGCCGTACGTGTCGGCTGCCGCGGCGGGCGTGGCACCGCTGCCCGCGATGGCGTTGAGCGTGGGGAGTGCGGCCGCGGCGGCGACGGCGGAGGCGAGGACGGAACGTCGGCTGGTCTTGTTCATGGGGCGATCCTGCACCGGCGCCCCCGCGGCTCCGTCCGTGGGGTACCCCTGAGCATGACAAACGCGGTGCTCAGGGCGCCGGATCCGTGGGCTCTCCGGACTCCGGGCCGCACACGCCCACGACGGACACGGTCCCGCCCCGCTTGATCGGGGTCCCCGCGGCGGGCTCCATCCGGTCGTAGCCGCAGGGGCCGTCGGTGCGGGCGCCGCTCTCCGTGAGGTAGACGCGCTCCAGGATCACGCAGAGCGTGCCGTCCGCGCAGGCGCGCTCGAACGTCTTCTTGATGTCGGCCCAGTTGGCGATGCCCTCGGCGGATTCGTAGTCGTACAGGAATCCCTTCGGGCCCCATTCCGGGATCCTCAGCGGCCTCGGGCCCAGGTCGTCGCCGCCTCCGCCGCTTCCCGGGCTCTTTGCGGGCGGCGGGCCGCCGCCCGCCCCCGATGTGTCGCAGGCTGCCGCGACCGGGAGGCAGAGCAGCAGGGCAACAGCCAGACGGGCAGCGCTCGTTGACATCCACATGGCGCATCACCGATCCCCCGACGATGGAGTGGTGCTCGGAGGATGACACACGCGCTCAGCCCGCGTACAGGACCGTCAGCGGACCCCGAGCAGATGCTCCAGCGCCAGCTGGTCGAGCCGCTCGAAGGCCATCGAACGCTCGGCGGCCCCGGCCGCGTCGAAGGTCTCGTACGCGGTGGGGTCGCCGAGCAGGCCCGCGAGGCCGTCGGCGGCGGTGGGCACGGCCAGTTCGTCGAGGCGGGAGGCGGTGAGCGCGGCCCGCACCTCCGGGTCGGCGCGGAAGCCGGCGGCGCGCTCCTTGAGGATCAGGTAGTTGCGCATGCAGTTCCTCGCCGACTCCCACACGCCGTCGAAGCCGTCGGTCCGCGCGGGCTTGAAGTCGAAGTGGCGCGGCCCCGTGTAGCCGGCCGTCTCCAGAAGGTCCACCAGCCAGAACGCCTGGCGCAGATCGCCCGCCCCGAAGCGGAGGTCCTGGTCGTACTTGATGCCGGACTGGCCGTTGAGGTCGATGTGGAACAGCTTGCCGGCCCACAGCGCCTGCGCGACGCCGTGCGGGAAGTCGAGCCCGGCCATCTGCTCATGGCCCGTCTCCGGGTTGACGCCGACGAGTCCGGGCCGCTCCAGGCGCTCGATGAAAGCGAGGGCGTGGCCGATCGTCGGCAGCAGGATGTCCCCGCGCGGCTCGTTCGGCTTGGGCTCGATGGCGAAGCGGAGCGCGTACCCCTGCTCGGTGACGTACTGCCCGAGCAGGTCGAAGGCCTCCTTCAGCCGGTCGAGGGCGACGCGTACGTCCTTGGCGGCGCCGGACTCGGCACCCTCCCGGCCGCCCCAGGCCACGTACACCGAGGCGCCGAGCTCCACGGCGAGGTCGATGTTGCGGAGGGTCTTGCGCAGGGCGAAGCGGCGGACGTCCCGGTCGTTGGCGGTGAAGGCGCCGTCCTTGAAGACGGGATGGGTGAAGAGGTTGGTGGTGGCCATGGGCACCTTCAGGCCCGTGCGGTCGAGCGCGGCGCGGAAGCGCCCGACGGCCGTCGCCCGCTCGGCCTCGTCCGCTCCGAACGGAACGAGGTCGTCGTCGTGGAAGGTGACGCCGTACGCGCCGAGGGCGGCCAGCCGTTCCACCGACTCGACCGGGTCGAGGGCGGGCCGGGTCGCGTCCCCGAACGGGTCGCGGCCCTGCCAGCCGACGGTCCACAGGCCGAAGGTGAAGCGGTCGTCGGGGGTGGGAAGAAGATGCTGCGGCATGTCCGGCTCCTTCACGAGGCTGGCCGCCAGATTTGTTTTCTGACATAACTAATACCGTCGAGGACGGGGCGGGCGCCAGTGCCCGCCCGGACGAACCGAGAGGAGAGACGGCCATGCCCGAACGCCCGGTGGTGATCGGCGTCGACAGCTCCACCCAGTCCACCAAGGCCGTGGTCGTCGACCCCGACACCGGCGCCCCGCTCGCCGTCGGCCGCGCACCGCACACCGTCACCGGCACCGGAGGGGCCCGCGAGAGCGACCCCGAGGCCTGGTGGGCGGCGCTCGGCGCGGCGGTCGCGGCAGCCCTCAAGGAGGCGGCCGTCCGTCCCTCCGCCGTCACCGCCCTCGCCGTGGCGGGACAACAGCACGGCCTCGTCACCCTCGACGCCCGGGGCCGCCCGCTGCGCCCCGCCCTCCTCTGGAACGACACCCGCCCCGCACCCCAGGCCGCCGCCCTCACCGCCGCGCTCGGCGGCCCCGGCCCCTGGCTCAGCCGCACCGGCTCCGTCCCCGTCGCCGCCCTGACCGCCGCGAAGTGGCAGTGGCTGCGCGACCACGAGCCCGCGACCGCCGCCCGCGCCCACGCGGTCCGCCTCCCGCACGACTTCCTCACCGAACGCCTCTGCGGACAGGCGGTCACCGACCCCGGCGACGCGTCGGGCACCGGCTGGTACACCACGAACCCCGCCACCGGGCCCGCCTCCTACGACCCCGCGATCCTCGACCTCCTCGGCCTGGACCCCGCCCTGCTGCCGGCCGTCGCCCCCACCGGCGGCACCCGCGCCGGCGGCCTGACCCGCGCCGCCGCCGACGCCCTCGGCCTGCCGGAGGGCATCGCCGTCGCCGCCGGAACGGGCGACAACATGGCCGCCGCCGTCGGGCTCGGCCTCGGCGCCGGCGGCCTCCTCGACCACCCCGTCGTCAGCCTCGGCACCTCGGGCACGGTCTTCGCCGCCACCCGCACCCGCCCCGCGAGCCCCGGCGTCTCCGGCTTCGCCGCCACCGACGGCACCTTCCTGCCGCTCGGCTGCACCCTGAACTGCACGCTCGCGATCGACCGGATCGCCGGACTCCTCCGCCTCGACCGCGAGGACACCCGGCCCGGCGACGGCCTCGTCCTCCTCCCGTACCTCGACGGCGAACGCACCCCCGACCTGCCCCGCGCCACCGGGCTCCTCACCGGCCTGACCCACGCCGCCACCCCGCACGCCCTGCTCGGCGCCGCCTACGAAGGCGCCGTGTTCACCGTGCTGCGCGCCCTCGACGAACTCCTCGCCGCCTGCGGCCTCGACCCCGCCGAACCGGCCGTACGCGAGCGGCCCCTGCGCCTGATCGGCGGCGGAGCGCGCGGCCGGGCCTGGACCGATACGGTGCGGCGGCTCTCCGGCCGCGCGCTGGTGATCCCCGCCGCCACCGAACTCGTCGCCCTCGGCGCAGCCGCCCTCGCCGCGGGCGCGGCCACCGGCACGGACCCGGTGGCGCTCGCCGCCGCGTGGGGGACGGGCGAGGGCGAGACCCTCGAACCGGTCGCGCGGGACGAGGAGACCTGGGCCCGCATCGAGGACGTCCTCGACCGGGCCGCGCCCACGCTCCTCGGCTGATCCGGCTGATCCGGTCTACGCGGCGGTCACGGGCGCGTGTAGGCCGTGAAGGGCTTGGAGGGTGCCGTGCCCGACTCGTAGCGGGCGCCGATGAGCCGGTCCTCGTACGCGAAGAGGGTGTCCACGGCGTCCTGACCCTCGGGGAAGCCGCGGACGTCACGCCGCTCGCCCGTGGCGGCGTCGAGGACGCTGAAGGCGCGGTAGGAGCTGCGCTGGCGCCGGGTGAGGACGGTGAGCGTCCCGTCCTTGAGGAGCAGGTGGTACGCGGCCTCCCTGTCGAGGCGGTCGTCGTCGGCGCCGCCCCAGACCACGTCCCCGGTGGCCAGGTCGAAGGCGGTCAGGCGGTAGGCGTCGACACGGCTGTTGCGCACCTTGTGCACGGGCACGACGTAGAGCCGGGTGGCGTCCGCCGCCGCGATCAGACGCTGGTCGAACGCGATCTCGCCGTACGGTCCGCTGAAATCGATCGGCGGGTTCGGGCGCGCGTTCCCGCCGAAGGAGTAGTAGGCCCCGGAGTCGGAGTCACCGGACGACGAGGCGGCCACGACCACCGGGTCGGCCGAGACGAACTCCGCACGGGCGTCCCAGGGGACGGTATGGCGGCCCCCGAGAGGGGCGGACCACAGGAGCGCGCCGGTGGCCGGGTCGAAGGCGGCGGCGTGCAGTTCGGCGTCCCTCGGGACCTTGTCGCCCCAGGGATTGTCGGTGCCGCCGCAGGCGAGGAGGGCGGCGACCTGGCGCTCGGCGACCCTGGTCCGGCCCGGGACGCAGTCCTTGGGGAGAGCCGCCTTCCAGCGGGACTTCCCGGTGCGCACGTCCACGGCCTCCAGGCGGTCCTTCTTGTCGCCCTTCCTGATCAGCATGGCGATGCCGCCGCCCGCGGACGTCGGCGTCGACGTCGGCTGGAGGCGGTGGAGGCCGGGCTCGGGGATGGAAGCGGGGGTCTGCCAGATCTCGCGGCCGTTCCTCGTGTCGATCGCGACGACGGTGCCGCAGGGCGTGCCCTTGGCCGAAGGGGTGGCGCCGTCCGCGTCGCGGGTGAGGACCAGGACCGAGGCGTCGGTGTCGGCCACGGCGCTGCACACCGCCGAACGGCCGGGCGGCACGTACTCCCAACTCCGCTTGCCGGTACGGGCATCGAACCCGCGCACCGCGTCGAAGCGGCTGCGGACCAGCGTGTCGCCGGACAGCCAGGCCCCGTTGCCCTGCGGTTCGGCCTTGCGCTCCACGGGGGTGTCCCAGACGACGGTCAGCTCCTCGGCCTCGGAGGAGCACGCGGTGGCGAGCGAGCAGAGGGCGACCAGAGCCGCCGTCGCGGCCAGGGTGCGCCGGGTCCGTCCGGTCCGCCCGGTCCATCGAGTGTGTCCGTCGGACGGTATGCCGTTCACCTGCGCGGTCATGTCCACTTCCCCCCGGAAGGTGTCGCCGTCGGCGGTTCACGGGACGCCCCGCGATCCTCGGCGGTGATCATCATAGGGAGCCGGACGGGCTGCGCAGTTGTTCGGCCGCGTCCGAGACGCGGCGGAGGAGGGCGAGGAACTGCGTCTGCTCCTCGGCGGAGAGGGGAGCGAGGAAGATCTGGTTCATGCGGGCCGTGCGTACGGTCAGCTTCCGGTGGGTGCGCTCACCGTCCTCGGTGAGCCGCAGCAGGGAGCGGCGCCCGTCGTCCGGGTCGCGGACCTTGTCGAGCAGCCCGCGCCGGGTCAGCCGGCTGACGACCTCCGCGATGGTCGAGCGGTCCAGGCCCACCCGTTCGCCCACGGTCCGCTGATCCAGGCCCGGCTCCGCGAGCAGGGCGTTGAGGACGCCGAACTGGGGGGAGGTGATCTCCTCCGAGACCATGGTCGTCCACAGCAGATGGTGCGCCTGCTGGAGCCGCCGGGCGAGGTGCCCGGGATGCGTGGTCAGGTCCACCGCGGCCATAGTGCGCCTCCTGGTGCCGTCTGCTGCCGTTTCGTCGGTGCACGGAACGATACCTCCCTCCGCCGTTCCGGCGTAAAGAACCGTTGACGAGGGGGCGGACGGCTGCCAGCATGGCCCGGTCGGCGCAGATGCTCAGTGCACTGACTATTCACGTAAGGCTTCGCTCGGACCGAAACGAAAGGCTCCCCATGGACAAGGTGGTCGCCACCGCCGCGCAAGCGGTGGCCGACGTCCCGGACGGGGCGTCGCTCGCCGTGGGCGGCTTCGGCCTCAGCGGCGTACCGAACGTCCTCATCCAGGCGCTCCACGAGCGCGGCACCGGCCGCCTGAGGGTCGTCTCCAACAACTGCGGCGCCATGGACTCCGGCCTCGCCGTCCTGCTCGCCGCGGGCCGCATCGCCCGCGTCACCGGCTCGTACATCGGCGCCAACAAGGAGTTCGCCCGCCAGTACCTCGCCGGCGAGCTCGACGTCGAGCTGATCCCGCAGGGCACCCTCGCCGAACGCCTGCGGGCCGGCGGCTGCGGCATCCCCGCCTTCTACACCCCCGCCGGCGTCGGCACCCAGGTCGCCGACGGCGGACTGCCCTGGCGTTACGACGGCGCGGGCGGGGTCGCGCTCGCCTCCCCGGCGAAGGAGGTACGGGAGTTCGACGGCGTCCCGTACGTCCTCGAACACGCCATCCGCACCGACTTCGCCCTCGTCCGCGCCGCCAAGGGCGACCGGCACGGCAACCTCGTCTTCCACGCCTCCGCCCGCAACTTCAACCCGCTCGCCGCGATGGCCGGCCGGATCACCGTCGCCGAGGTCGAGGAGCTCGTCGAACCCGGCGCCCTCGACCCCGACCAGGTCCACCTGCCCGGGATCTTCGTCCAGCGCGTCGTCGCCCTCACCCCCGCCCAGGCCACCGCGAAGGGCATAGAACGGCGCACGGTCTCCGCGCCCGCCGCACGAGAGTCGGAGGAGAACCCGGCATGACCTGGAACCGCGAGCAGATGGCCGCCCGAGCCGCCCGCGAACTGCGCGACGGACAGTACGTCAACCTCGGCATCGGCCTGCCGACGCTCATCCCCAACCACCTCCCCGAGGGGGTCGAGGTCGTCCTCGAATCCGAGAACGGCATCCTCGGCACCGGCCCGTACCCCACCGACGACCAGGTCGACCCCGACCTCATCAACGCGGGCAAGGAGACCGTCACCGTCCTGCCCGGCGCCTCCTTCTTCGACTCGGCGCTCTCCTTCGGCATGATCCGCGGCGGCCACATCGACGTCGCCGTCCTCGGCGCCATGCAGGTCTCCGCCCGCGGCGACCTCGCCAACTGGGCCGTCCCCGGCCGCATGGTCACCGGCATCGGCGGCGCGATGGACCTCGTCCACGGCGCCCGCACCGTCATCGTGGTCATGACCCACACCGCCAAGGACGGCTCCCCGAAGGTCGTCCAGGAATGCGACCTGCCGCTCACCGGGCGCGCCTGCGTCGACCGCATCGTCACCGACCTCTGCGTCCTCGACGTCACGGACGACGGCCTCGTCCTCGTCGAGACGGCTCCGGGCGTCACCGCGCGTGAGGTGGCGGAGAAGACGGCGGCGCCGGTGCGCGTCCCGGACCCGAGCCCCGGGCGCTGACGCACCGACCGACCAACCCCGCTCCCGCCCCGCCCCGTCTCCACCGATCCCACCCCCAGGAGCCTCCATGGCCGACCTCACCCAGGCGCACATAGACGCCGAGATCGCCGCCCACCAGGACGCCTACGACAAGGCCCTCGCCTCCGGCGCCCCGCCGCGCCACCACCCGCCGCGCGACTACACCCCGTACCGCAGCTCCCTCCTGCGCCACCCCCGGCAGCCGCTCGTCGCGGTGGACGGTACGGGGGACCCCGAGGCCGTCGAGCTGACCGGGCCCGTCTTCGGGGTCACCGACGTCACCGAGACCGACAGCGACCTGACCCGCGCGCACACCGGCGAGCCCCTCGGCGAGCGGATCACCGTGTCCGGCCGCCTCCTGGACCGCGCGGGACGCCCGGTGCGGGGCCAGCTCGTCGAAATCTGGCAGGCCAACGCCTCGGGCCGGTACGCCCACCTCCGCGACCAGCACCCGGCCCCGCTGGACCCTCATTTCACCGGCGTGGGACGGACCCTGACGGACGATCAGGGCAGGTATTCCTTCACCACCGTCAAGCCCGGCGCCTACCCCTGGCGCAACCACACCAACGCCTGGCGCCCCGCCCACATCCACTTCTCCGTCTTCGGCAGCGCCTTCACTCAACGGCTCGTCACCCAGATGTACTTCCCCGGGGACCCGCTTCTCGCGCACGACCCGATCATGCGCTCGGTCACCGACGCCGCCGCGCGCGAGCGGCTCGTCGCCCGCTACGAACACGGCCTGTCCGCACCGGAGTTCTCCCTCGGCTACGCCTGGGACATCGTCCTCGACGGACCCGCCGCCACCTGGACCGAGGAAGGACGCTGACCTCATGACCCTGTTGCCCACCCCCTCCAGCACCGTCGGACCCTTCTACGGCTACGCCCTGCCCTTCCCCGGCGGTGAGCGGATCGCGCCCGAGGGGCACCCCGACCGCATCACCCTCCACGGGTACGTTCTCGACGGCGCGGGCGACCCCGTCCCCGACGCGCTCCTGGAGTTCTGGCAGGCCGCCCCCGACGGCTCCCTCGCCGGAGCGCCGGGATCCCTGCGCAGGGACCCGGTCACCGGCGGGTTCCTCGGCCGCAACGGCACGGACTTCACCGGCTTCGGACGCGTCGCCACCGACGCCGACGGGCACTACGCCGTGCACACCCTGGCGCCCGGCAGCCCCGGCCAACCCCACCTCGCCGTCGTGGTGTTCGCCCGTGGACTTCTCCACCACCTCCACACCCGCGCCTACCTCTCCGACGGGCCCGACCCCCTCCTCGACCGGCTCCCGGCCGAACGGCGTGCCACCCTGATCGCCACCGAGGAACCGCACCGCACCCACCGCTTCGACATCCGCCTCCAGGGCGAGGGCGAGACGGTCTTCCTGGAGTTCCCGTGACCGGCCCGACGGGGGCGCGCGACGCCGACCCCGACCCCGCCCCCGACCCCGACCCCGACTCCGGGCTCCTCGACCCCCTACGGGCAGGTTCCCCCGCCGAGGCCGCCACCGGGGACACCGCCTTCCTGCTCGCCCTCCTGGACGCCGAGGCCGCCCTCGTCCGTGCCCAGGCCGCCCTCGGCGCGGCGCCCGCCGAGGCCGCGCTCGCGGTCTCGGACGCGGCATCCGACCCGTACCGCTTCGACGTCCGCTCGATCGCGCTGCGCGCCCGTGGCGGAGGCAACCCCGTGATCCCCCTCGTCGCGGACCTCACCGCGGCTGCGGGGGAGTGGGGCCCGTACGTGCACCGGGGTGCGACCAGTCAGGACATCCTGGACACGGCCGCCATGCTGGTGGCCGCCCGCACCCTCGGCGCGGTCCTCGCGGACCTCGCCCGTACGGAGGCGGCGCTGGCCGCCCTCGCCGCCGCGCACCGCGACACGCCGATGCCCGGACGCACCCTCACCCAGCACGCCGTCCCCACCACCTTCGGCCTCAAGGCGGCCGGCTGGCGTTCCCTCGTCCTCGACGCGAGGGACCGGCTGTGTGCGGTACGGGACGGGCTGCCCGCCCAACTCGGCGGCGCGGCGGGGACCTTGGCTGCCTTCGCCGACGCGGGGGCGGAGATCGCCGCCGCGCTGCCCGCCGCGTACGCCCACGAGCTCGGCCTCGCCGTACCCCTTCTCCCGTGGCACACCCTGCGCACCCCGGTCGCCGACCTCGCGGGTGCGCTCGCCCTCGCCACCGGCGCGCTCGGCAAGATCGCCGCCGATGTGCTCGTGCTCTCCCGCACCGAGACCGCCGAGCTCGCCGAGGGCGCGGGCGGCGGGTCCTCCGCGATGCCGCACAAGGCGAACCCCGTCCGAGCGACCCTCGTCGCCTCGGCCGCCCGCCGCTCCCCGCACCTCGCGGCGAGCCTCTACGCCTGCCTGCCGGCCGAGGACGAGCGGCCAGCGGGCGCCTGGCACGCCGAATGGGAGCCGCTGCGCGAACTGCTGCGCCTCACCGGCGGCGCCGCCCACCACACCGCCGCCCTCGCCGAGGGCCTCCGCGTCGACGCGGAGGCGATGCGCGCCCACCTGGACCTCACCGGCGGACTGCTCGTCTCCGAACGCCTCTCCGTCGTCCTCACCCCGCTCCTCGGGCGGGCCCGGGCCCGCGCGCTGCTGACCGGACTCGCCGCCCGCACCCGTGCCGAGGGGCGCGGCCTCGCCGACCTCCTCGCCGAGGCGGCCGCCACCGACGTACCGGAACTGTCCGGCGTCGACCTGGCGGAGCTGACCGATCCCACCCGTGCCGCCGGCCTGGCCGGACACCTCACCGACCGTGCCCTGGAGCGACGTTGACCCCCACCGCGAGCCTCTACCACCGCGCCGAAGGGCCGGCCACCGCGCCCGTCCTGATCCTGGGGCCCTCGCTCGGCACCTCCACCGCCCTGTGGGACGCCGTCGCCCCCGAACTCTCCCTCACCCACCGGGTCGTCCGCTGGGACCTGCCGGGCCACGGCCGCTCGCCCGCCGGGCTGATCGGACCCGGCGCGACCGTCGCCGACCTGGCCCGCCTCGTCCTCGACCTCGCCGACGCGCTGGGCGCCGACCGCTTCTCGTACGCCGGGGTCTCCCTCGGCGGCGCGGTCGGCCTCCAGCTCGCCGCCCACCACCCGGAGCGGATCGAACGGCTCGCGGTGCTCTGCTCCTCCGCCCACTTCGGGGGCTCCGCGCCCTGGACGGAGCGGGCTGCCACCGTCCGCCGCGAGGGCCTGGCGCGGCTGGCGGCGACGGCCGACGCCCGCTGGTTCACGCCCGGTTTCACCGTGCCGCGGCTTGTCGAGGACCACCGGGCCGCCGACCCCGAGGCCTACGCTGCCTGCTGCGACGCGCTCGCCGCCTTCGACCTGCGCGAACGGCTCCCGGGCATCGCCGCGCCCACTCTCCTGATCGCCGGCCGCGAGGACCCGGCCACCCCGCCCGCCCATCTGCGGGAGATCGCCGACGCCGTTCCCGGCGCGGCCCTCACCGAACTGCCCGGCGCCTCCCACCTGGCCCCGGCCGAACGGCCCGAGGCCGTACTGGCCGCTCTGCGCGGCCACTTCGCGGGGACGTCCGCCCCGGGCGGCATGGGCCGGAGCGGAATGAAGGTGCGCCGCGAGGTGCTCGGCGACGCGCATGTGGACCGCGCCCAGGCGCGCCAGACCCCGTTCACCGCCCGCTTCCAGGACTTCATCTCCCGCTACGCCTGGGGCGAGATCTGGACCGACCCCACCCTCTCCCGCCGCGAGCGGAGCCTGGTCACCCTCACCGCCCTCACCGCCCATGGGCACCACGAGGAACTCGCCCTGCACGTGCGCGCCGCGCGCCGCAACGGCCTCACCCCCGACGAGATCGCCGCCGCCCTGCTCCAGGCCGGCGTCTACTGCGGGGTGCCCGCGGCGAACGCGGCCTTCGCCGTCGCCCAGCGCGTACTGGAGGACGAGGTCAGTACGCCGGAACCCGGGCGAACCGCTCCGTGACGTGCAGGTCCGCCTCGATGGCGCCGATCGTCACCGCCAGCTCCGGCAGCACCTCGGCCACGCACTCCGCGCGGGACCTGCGGGCGCTGTGCAGGGCCACGTTGACCGCCGCGACGACCCGGCCCGCCCGGTCGCGCACCGGCATCGCGATCGACCGCAGGCCGACCTCCAGCTCCTCGTCGACCAGCGCGTACCCCTGCCGGCCCACTTCCTCAAGGAGGGCGCCGAGCTCCGCACGCCCGGTCACCGTGTACGGGGTGAGGGCGGCCGGCTCGGTCCGCCCGAGCCGCTCCGCGCGCTCCTCCGGGGCGAGCCCGGCGAGCAGGACCCGGCCCATGGAGGTGGCGTACGCGGGGAAGCGCGTCCCGATGGTGATGTGGACGTTCATGATCCGACTGGTCTCGACCCGGCCCGTGTACTGGACCTCGTCACCCGCGAGCACGGCCAGCGAGGTCGACTCGCGTACCCGCGCGGCCAGTTCGGCGAGGTGCGGCTGGGCGATCCGGGTGAGGGTGGTCCGCGACAGCGGTGGGAAGCCGAGTGAAAGCACCCTCGGGGTGAGCCGGAACGCCCGCCCGTCCACCGCCACGCAGCCCAGGTGCTCCAGCGTGATGAGCGCCCGCCGTGCGGTGGCCCGGGCGAGGCCGGTCGCCTCGGCGACCGCCGTCAGGGGCAGGGTCTCCCGGCCCTCGCCGAACGCGGTCAGAACGGTCAGCCCGCGCGCCAGCGACTCGACGAACTCCCGCCCCAGCTCCTGCTTGGACGCCCCGGTCCAGGAGGCGAGACCGGTCGGCGCCGGGGGAGCGGCCGTCGGAGCCTCCCGCAGGGCCCGCTCCATCACGGCGGCCGTGTCCCGCAGCCGGGGCAGCAGCACCTCGGGCAGCGACCCGGCGTCGTGGCGGCTCGTGTGGCTGACCACGCTGAGCACGCAGGCGATCCGCCCGGCGGGCTCGCGCACCGGCACCGAGAGCGCCACGAGCCCGGGTTCGATCAGCTGGTCGTCCACCGCCCAGCCGCTCTCCCGGGCCTCGGTGACCCGCTGTTCGAAGCCGCCGTTCCCGCCACCCCGCCGTTCCCGCCACCCCGCCCACAGGTCCTCGTCCCACTCGGCGGCGAACAGGGCCCCCGGCGCGGTCCGCTCCGCGGGCAGCCGGTCGCCGATGCGGAAGCTCACGGACATCGCCCGCCGCCGGGTCGCCTGGTGCACGAAGCGGATGCCGTCCCCGTCCGCCACCGCGAGCGACACCGACTCGTCCAGCGCGTCGGCGAGGTCGTCCGCCAGGCCGCCGAGCAGGTCCGGCAGGCGTACGGAGGCCAGATAGGCGTTGCCGAGTTCGAGCAGACGGGGGGCGAGGACGATGTCCCGGCCCTCGACCCGTACGTATCCCATGCGGGTGAGGGTCGCGGTGATCCGGTCGACCGTGGACCGGGCGAGCCCGGCGGCGCGCTCCAGCTCGCCCACCGGCATCCGCCCGCCCGCGTCGGTGAGGCGGCGCAGCACGTCGATCCCGCGCAGGAGCGGGGTGACGGCCTCGGGCGGCGCGGCCTCGGTGGTGTCGTGCGTCGGTGGCATGCGGTCTCCGTCGTGGATCTTCGGTCCACCGTAGTGAACACGACAACGCGAGGGCGCGGCGGGCCGTTGACAGCGACACCCGCCCGCGCCCACACTCCCAGCATAGTGAAGATCTCTTCACTATGCGAACGAAGACGACTGACGGCGACTGACGGCGACTGACGGCGATTCAGGTCGCGAGAACGAGGAGACCCCATGCACACCACCGTCGGCATCATCGGCGGAGGCCCCTCCGGCCTGCTCCTGGCCCGGCTGCTCCACCGGGCGGGCATCGACAGCGTCGTCCTGGAGAGCCGCGACCGCGGCTACGTCGAGCGGCGCCAGCGCGCCGGCATCCTCGAACAGTCCACCGTCGACGCCCTGCGCGCGGCGGGCGCGGGCGGCCGCCTCGACGTCGAGGGCATCCCGCACGACGGCATAGAGCTGCGCCACGACGGGCGCGCCGCGCGCATCGACTTCCCCGGGCTCACCGGCGGCCGCCGGGTCTGGGTCTACGCGCAGACCGAGGTCGTCAAGGACCTCGTCGCCCTCCAGCTCGCCGACGGCGGCCCGCTCCTCTTCGAGGCCGAGGTCACCGCCGTCGAGGGCGCCGACACCGACCGCCCGCTCGTCCGCTACACCCACCAGGGCCGCGAGCAGACCCTCACCTGCGACTACGTCGTCGGCTGCGACGGCTTCCACGGCGTCACCCGAAACGCCGTCCCCGAGGGCGAGCGGCGCACCTACGAGCGCACGTACCCCTACTCCTGGCTCGGCATCCTGGCCGACGCCCCGCCCGTGTACGACGAGCTGATCTACGCCCACTCCGAGCGGGGCTTCGCCCTCGCCAGCATGCGCTCGCCGTCCGTCAGCCGCCTCTACCTCCAGGTCCCCAACGGGACCGACCCGGCGGACTGGCCCGACGAGCGCGTCTGGGACGAGCTCGACGCCCGCCTCGCCCTCCGCGCCGACCCCGCCTGGCGCCTCAAGCGCGGCACCGTCACCCAGAAGTCCGTGCTCCCCATGCGCAGTTCGGTCACGGAGCCGATGCGCTACGGCCGCGTCCTGCTCGCCGGCGACGCGGCGCACATCGTCCCGCCGACCGGCGCCAAGGGCCTCAACCTGGCCGCCGCCGATGTCATCGTCCTCGCCCGCGCCTTCGCCCACCTCAAGGAGACCGGCTCGACCGAGCTCCTCGACGGCTACTCCGACACCTGCCTGCGCCGCGTGTGGCGCGCCGAGCACTTCTCGTACTTCATGACGACGACCCTCCACACCGACCCCGCCCAGTCGCCCTTCGACACCCGCCTCCAGCAGTCCCAGCTGGACCGCATCGGCACGTCACGGCATGCCGCCGCCGAACTGGCCGAGAACTACACGGGGCTGCCGCTCGACCTGTAGCGGCGGCTCAGGGGCGGGGCCAGGGGCGTCCGTCGAGGCGTTCGATGTCGCGGTTGAAGCGCTGGAGGGCGGCGGCGAAGTCGGCGACCTCCTCGGGGGTCCAGTGCTCCAGGACCCGTTCCAGGCCCTGCATGTTGACGGCGCGGTCGGCGTCGAGGCGGCGTTCGCCCTCCTTGGTGATGCGGAACTTGCGGGCGATGCCGCCGTCGGGGTCGGGGATGCGTTCGACGACACCGGCGCGCAGCATCGCGGCGGTCTGCCGGTTGAGCGTCGAGGCGTCCAGGCCGAACGCCTCCGAGAGCTGGCTGATCGACATCGGGCCGTCCATGCGGATCCGGCTGAGCAGGACGTACGCACTGCGGTCGAGATGCCACTCGTCGCCGCGCGAGCGGGGCGCGTAGAGGTGGGAGTGGCGCCCGAGGAGCATGGTCTCGAACTCGATCAGGTGGGTCGGCTTGTCCATCGGGTCCATGGGATCCGTCGCGTCCGTCGAGTCCATCGAGTCCGTCGCGTCCGTGGGGTCCATCGCGTCCATGGGGATCAGCATATGCAGTCTGCATCGCTTGTGCATGATGCACATCATGTGTACGTTGCATATCTTGCCGTACGCCGACTCCGAAGCCGACCGAGGAGAACCCATGTCCGCCCCCACCCCAGCCGCCCGCCCCGGCGGCATCGTCGGCGTGCTCGCGCTGGCCGGCATCGTCGCCGCGCTCATGCAGACGCTCGTCGTCCCCCTCATCGGCGACCTGCCCGCGCTGCTCGACACCAGCGCGTCCAACGCCTCCTGGGTGATCACCGCGACCCTGCTCGCCTCGGCCGTCGCCACCCCCGTCGCCGGACGCCTCGGCGACATGTACGGCAAGCGGCGCCTGCTCCTCGCCTCCACCGTCCCGCTCGTCGCGGGCTCGGTCGTCTGCGCCCTGGCGGGCTCGGTCGTCCCGATGATCGTCGGACGCGGGCTCCAGGGCCTCGGTATGGGCGTCGTCCCGCTCGGCATCAGCCTGCTGCGGGACATCCTGCCGCCGGAGAAGCTGGGCTCCTCCATCGCCCTGATGAGCGCCTCCATGGGCGTCGGCGGGGCCCTCGGCCTGCCGTTCTCCGCAGCCGTCGCCGAGCACGCCAGCTGGCGCGTGCTCTTCTGGGTCGCCGCCGCCCTGAGCCTGCTCGTCGGCGTGCTCGTCTGGCTGGTCGCCCCGACCGGCCGGATCGCCCCCACCGCCGGCCGCTTCGACGTGCTCGGCGCCCTCGGGCTCGGCGGCGGACTGGTCTCCCTGCTCCTCGCCGTGTCCAAGGGCTCCGTCTGGGGCTGGGGGAGCGCCACCACGCTCGGCCTGTTCGCCGCCGCCGTCGTGGTCCTGGGCGCCTGGGTCCGGTGGGAGCTGCGCACCCGTGACCCGCTCGTCGACCTGCGCGTCACCGCCCGGCCGCAGGTCCTCATGACCAACGCCGCCTCGGTCCTGGTCGGCTTCTCGATGTACGCGCAGTCGCTCGTCATTCCGCAGCTCCTGCAGTTGCCCGAGGCGACCGGTTACGGTCTCGGCCAGTCGATGATGGCCATGGGCCTCTGGATGGCCCCGGCGGGCCTCATGATGATGGCGCTCTCGCCCCTCGGCGCGAAGCTCTCCGCCGCCCGCGGCCCCAAGGTCACCCTCGCCGTCGGCAGCCTCGTCATCGCCGTCGGCTACCTCTCCTCGCTGCTCCTCATGGGCAGCACCTGGGGCCTGCTCGTCGTCACCCTCATCTGCAACACAGGTGTCGGTCTCGCGTACGGCGCGATGCCCGCCCTCATCATGGGAGCCGTCCCGCAGGCCGAGACGGCCTCCGCCAACAGCTTCAACACCCTCATGCGCTCCATCGGCAGCTCTGTGTCGGCCGCCGTCATCGGCGTCGTCCTCGCCCAGCTCACGATCGACTTCGGCGGCCACACGCTGCCCTCCGAGAGCGGCTTCCGGGTGGCGCTGCTCATCGGCGGCGGCGTGGCCCTCGCCGCCGCGGCCGTGGCCGCCCTCATCCCCGTACGACCGCTCCCCGCACCCGCTCCCGAGCCGAGGCCCGCCCCGGCGGCCGACACCCTGGCCTGACCGGCGGCCCGGACCCCGCACGCCCCTCCGTGAACGGAAAGAATGCCCTCATGACCCTCACCCAGGACTTCACCGGCCGCACCGTCGTCGTCACCGGGGCCGGCTCCGGCATCGGCCGCGCCACCGCCCTCGCCTTCGCCGCACGCGGCGCCCGGGTCGTCGTCGCCGACCTGAACGCCGAGTCCGCCGCCGAGGTCACCGCGCGGATCGAGGAGGCTGGCGGCACGGCCGTGGCGGTCGTCGGCGACCTGAGCGAGCAGGCGGTCGTCGACCGGGTGGTCGCCACCGCGCTCGGATCCTCAGGGCCCGAGGACGTCACCGGCACCATCGACGTACTCGTCAACAACGCCGGGATCATGGACAGCATGTCCGCCGTCGCTGACGTAACGGACGCCGAGTGGGAGCGGCTGCTGCGGATCAACCTCACCGCGCCGTTCCTGCTGACCAGGGCCGTCCTGCCGCACATGCTGGACGCGGGCCGCGGCGCCGTCGTCTTCACCGCCTCCGAGGCGGCCCTGCGCGGTTCGGCGGCGGGCGCCGCCTACACCGCCGCCAAGCACGGCATCGTCGGCCTCACCAAGTCGCTCGCCGTGACCTACCGCCACCGGGGCATCCGCGCCAACGCGGTCGCCCCCGGCGGCACGATCACCAACATCCGCTTCGACGCCGACCCCGAGGCCGCCGGGCCGCAGGCCCTCGGCGCGTACATGGGCAACGTCGGCCTGCCCGCCGCGGCCGAGACCCAGGCGGAGGCCATCGTCTTCCTCGCGTCCGACGCGGCGAGCAACATCAACGGCGCGGTGCTCCCCGTCGACGGCGGCTGGTCCGCCGTCTGACGAGGATCAGGTCGCACCAGGGCGAGTAGGTGCGGTACGTCCACACGGTGGCCTCCAGGGTTCGGCGGTGATCGGCCCACCGTCGACCGCGGACCGGATCGGCCGGCATCAGCGGCTCGATCCGGTCCCCCATCGCATCAGTGACCACTGACCGGACAGACACATCCGATGGCAGGCACTAGTACCGGCTAGTACCGGAACTGCCACCAGTGGTCGTCGCTGAGGCTGCTGCTGCAGGTGTAGACGCCGACCGGGAGGTCGTTGGTCGGATCGGCGTACCCTGCGACGTCCAGACACACGGGACGATTGGCGTTGTACGACAGGGCATTGACGATCCGATACCACTTGCCGGTGCTGTCGGGCAGCGCGTACCACAACTGGTTGTCGGCCATGGTGCCGTTGCACCAGTAGAAACCGACTTTCGCGTTCCCCGGTACGCCGTAGTCGGCGATGTCCAGGCACAGGTCGGTGCGCTTGGAGTTCCTGATCAGGAAGCCGTCGCCCGTGTCCACGATGTCCCAGCGCTGGTTGTCGCCGGAGCCCGGGATGCAGTCATGCTGCTGCAGGGTGGATCCGAGGTTCGGCGCTCCGGTGTCCGGGATGTCCAGGCACTTGTGCGTGCTGTAGTTGTACATCTGGACGCCGAACAGGTCCTCCGTACGGGCCTGCGAAGGGCCCGCGGCCAGCAGGTTGAGGGCCATCGCGGACAGGATCGCTGTGATCGCGGCGAGCATCCGTAAGAGGCGGGGCCGGTGTGTCGCGGATCGCCGATGAGCGGTTCGGGCGGTGCTCCGGTGCATGGGGTTTCCTCTCCAGGACGGGTGGGTCGGTCCGGACCGAAGGCGGTCGGACAGGTTCGGCAATGCAGAATTTTTCGCTGCCGGGGGGCAAATGTGTGGCCCGGCGCCCGGAAGGTCAAGGCTGCTTGACAGGGCCGCGCCAGGTTGGCGAAGAATAGTTCTCCATGAACCCGGTACTTGACCAAATCCGTTGTCTGCAAGGCGAGTTGCCCGAAGCTCAGCGAGCTCTCGCCGGCTTCATCCTCCAAGACCCGGCCGCCGCAGCCGCGCGGACGATCCTGGAACTGGCCGAAGCCGCCGGGGTGTCCACCGGCAGCATCACCCGCCTCAGCCGCGCCCTGGGCCTGGCCGGCTACTCGCAGCTGCGCCTCGCCCTCGCCGCGGACCAGGGCGCCCGGGACGCCCGGGGCACGTGGCGGGACGACATCGGCGCCGAGATCGGCGAGCACGATTCCGTGGAGCAGGTGGCGGCGGTGGTCGCGGCGACCGTCTCCGGCGTCGTCACGCGCACCGTCGAGAGGCTCGACCTGGCGGCCCTGGACGAGGCCGCCCGGCGCATCGCCCGAGCCGGCCGGGTCGAGCTCTTCGGAGTCGGCGGCAGCGCCACGATGGCCGTGGAGTTCCAGCAGCGGCTGTACCGGATCGGCCTTCCGATCTGGTCCTGGAGCGACACTCACGTCGCTCTCACCGGCGCCGCCCTGCTCGGCCGGGGCGACGTGGCCCTCGTCCTGTCGCACAGCGGCGGTACCCGCGAGGCGCACGAGGTGCTCGCGGAGGCGGCCTCCCGGGGCGCCACCACCATCGCCGTGACCAACGCCCCGGAGTCACCGCTCGCCGAGCAGGCGGAACTTGTCCTGCTCACCTGCGTCGGAGGCGCGGGTCTACGGGCCGAAGCGGTCCTCGCCCGACACGCGCAGATGGCCGTCCTCGACGTGCTGTACATCGCTGTCGCGCAGCACGGCTACGCCCGCACCACGGCCGCCATGGCCATGACCGAGGAGGCCGTCCGGCCGTACCGGAACCAGCGCTGATGGCCTTGGCCCTGGCCATCGACGGCGACGGACCCCGGCTGCGGGCGACGCGCGCGGACTGAGCCGGGGGCCGCCGCGGCCTTCGCGTACGTCGGCACGGTCGATACCCCTACGACGGGCCCGGGCGCCGACCCGGCCAGAAGCATCGTCAGCCAGTTCATCGATGACGAGAAGTGGTTCTGGCTCACATTCCGTGTAGATGTTACGGAGAGTCAGACCTTCCGAGCCATGCGATGGCGGTTCGGATGGGCACGAAGCCGCGGTGAGGTGAGTTCCAGGGCCCGGTTGTCACGGCCGGCGCTCATGTGGTTGAGCCAGCGTTCGTACCAGTCGAGGAAGTCGGTGGCGGAGGAGACGTTGGGGCCCCAGAAGCCGTCGCTGTTACCAACGAGGACGCGGCCGGTGAGGGGACCGGTCACCGCGATGACGCATACGTCGGTGCAGCCCATCTCGATGATGTGGAGGAAGAGATCGCGTCCGTGGGCCCTGGGGTCTCTGCCGTCGAAGCCGCGGGGTGCCCCCGGTTCTTCGCGCGGATTCATGACCAGCAGGGAACACTGCTCCAGCGGCATGAGACCGTAGAACGGTGCCGCGCCTGAGCCGCCGATGTGCGTCAGGAACTGCCGATAGGCGTCGGGCAGGACGATGTCGTGCTCGTCCTCGAACGCGGCGACGCGTGCTTCCGCCAGCTTCGGACCGAGGCAGAACCTGTGCTGCTCTTCACCGAAGGAGTGGCTGCGCAGTGGCTGGAACGGGATCGCTGCCAGCTTGCGACGCAGGCGGGGTATGCGGGGATCCATGGTGCGTCTTCTCTCGTCCCCGTCACCCTATGGGCGGCGGTGGCCAGCTGGCCAGGAGAACCCTCAGCGAAGCCGGCACGGCTCGATGCGCCGGAGGAGGGCGAAGGACCGGACGTGACGGAAGAGGTCTTCCGCGGTGGCTGAGTCGGCGAAGAGTTCGACCGTGCGTGAGGTCATGCGGAGCTGGCGGCCGATCGCCCTCCGACTGGGCCCGGCCCGTCGGTGGTGGTGGGGATGGGGTCGAGGTCGACGTGGAAGGTGCGCGCGAGTGCCTTGAAGCCCGGGTGGGTGAGTGCGTCGACGGCGGCGACTTCGCCGGGCGAGATCAGCTTCGTGCGGGAAGCGGACCGGTGGGCCGTGAGCGAGGTCTGCGACCGGTCCACCGGCTAGGGGCGCCGGCGCGGCTTCCCCGAGCGTCCGCTCTTGGGGGCCGCGCCCCCGGCCGGCTTGCGCCTGCCGCCCGAGGCCTGGGGCTTCTGGCCCTGCTTCTGGCCGCTCTGCCGCTGGCCCTGCTTCTGACCGCCCTGCTTCTGGCCCTGCTTGGGCTTCGACGGCGCGGTGGGCTTCTGGGGCTTCTCGTTGGGGCGGCGTCCGCGTGAGCTGTTCACCGTGCGGCCGCGGACGATGCCGATGAAGTCCTCCACCAGGTCGGTGGTGGCCTCCTCCGGCCACGCCAGTGCGATCTGCGACTGGGGCGTGCCGTTCAGTGTCCGGTACGTGAGGTCCTTGCGGTGGTGCAGCCGGGCCAGGGACTGCGGCACCACGAGCAGGCCGATGCCCGCCGCCACCAGCTCGATCGCGTCCGCCGTGGTCGCCGGGCGCTCGAACGCGGGGCGGCCCGGCGGGCGCTCCCAGTCCAGCGTGTCGTCCTGCGGGTGCAGCAGGATCTCGTCGGCGACGTCCTCGACGGCCAGCTCGTCCGCCGGGTCCGTCGCGGCCAGCAGGTGGTCCTTGGGGAACACCACCACGGTCGTCTCCGTGTACAGGGGGATCGCGCTCAGGTCCGTACGGTCGACCGGCAGCCGCAGGAAGCCCGCGTCGGCCTTCCGCTCGCGCAGCAGCCCGGCCACCTCGGCGTCCTCGGCCTGCACGAGCTCCAGGCGGACGTCGGGCAGCCGCTCGTTCCAGATCCGCACCCATTTCGAGGGCGTCACGCCCGGCACGTACGCCAGCCGGAAGGAGGGGGCGGAGGGGGCGGGGGTGGGGGATGCGTCCGAGCCTGTCACCTGCCCAGATTACCGGCCGTGGTCGGGGACGGCGCACCCGCCCGATATTCTTGTCACCATGACGCAGCACCAGACCGCCCAGACGATGAAGCCCGCCACCGCGGCGAAGAAGCTGGGTGTGTACCTCGACGCCACCCCCGCCGACTTCCGCGAGGGCGTCGTATCCCGCGCCGAGCTCAACGCCCTCCAGACCGATCCGCCGGAGTGGCTGCGTGAGCTGCGCCGCACCGGCCCGCACCCGCGCCCCGTCGTGGCGGCCAAGCTGGGCATCTCCATCTCCGGCCTCGCGCGCGGCGGTGTCACGGACGCCCTGACCACGGAGCAGATCGAGGCGCTCAAGGACGAGAACCCGGAGTGGCTCCAGCAGGAGCGCGCCACCCAGGCCGACGTCCGCAAGGAGAACGTCCGCATCAAGGAGATGCACGCGGAGAAGGCGGAGAAGGCGGCGAAGGCCGCCAAGACGCAGGACTCCTGATCCTGGCTGATCGCGGCTGATCCTGGCGGCCCGCGCCGCCCGCCCGTCCTCGCCCGGCCCCGGTCGGGCGAATTCGGGTGCGGTCGTATCGCCGTCGGTGGTGCAATCGTCCGATGCGGGATGACCTGGACGACGCAGACGATCGGGGCGACGACGGTGACGGCACGCGGACGGCGGCCGTCGTCGTCGACCGGGGGTCGCACCCCGGCGCCGTGACGCCCTGGGAGGACGCCTCCTGGCGGGCGGCCGCCCTCGGCTGGGCGGAGCGCGAGCTCGCCCGGCACGGGCTGCGGGAACGGGGCCCGCGCGAGGTCAGGATCCGGCCCTGGTCGGTCCTGGTCCGGTTCCGCGTCGGTACGGGGGAGCGCGACGCGGTCTGGTTCAAGGCGAACCCGCCCGGCAGCGCCTTCGAGGCGGCTCTGGGTGGCGCCCTCGCCGACTGGGTCCCCGAGCACGTGGTGATCCCGCTCGCCGTCGACGCCAGGCGCGGCTGGTCCCTCCTCCCCGATGGCGGCCCCCTGCTGCGCCAGGCGCTCGACACGGGTGCGGCGGGCCCGGGGGCCTGGGAGGAGGCCCTCGGGCAGTACGCGGCGATGCAGCGCGTCCTCACCCCGTACGCGGAACGCCTGACCGCCCTCGGCGTCCCCGGCGCGGGCCACGCCGACCTGCCGTCGCTCTTCGACACGCTCGTCGAGGACAATCCGCGGCTGGGCCCGGACACCCGCCGTGCGCTGCGGGAAGGGCGCCCGCGGCTCGCCGACTGGTGCGCGGAGCTCGCGGCCACGGGCATCCCCGACTCGCTGGACCACAGCGATCTCCACGAGGCCCAGCTCTTCGCCCCCGCCCCCGGCCGCTACACCTTCTTCGACTGGGGCGACGCCGCCGTGGCGCACCCCTTCACCAGCCTCCTGGTCCCCGCCCGCGCCGCGCGGCAGCGGTACGGCCCCGAGGTGCTGCCCCGGCTGCGCGACGCGTACCTCGACCCCTGGACGGCCCCGGGCACACCCCTACGGGACCTCCGGCGCGCCGCCACCCTCGCCATCCGCCTGGCCACGCTGAGCCGCGCGGTCTCCTGGCAGCGTCTCTTCCCCGGAACGCCGCGCGACGAGGGCGACGAGGCGAGCGCGCATTGGGTCGGCGAGCTCTTCGCCGAGTCGACGCTCCTCTAGCGGGGGCCGGGACCACCCGGCCGCGCCGTCACGGCACCGGCGTCTCCACGAACCGGAACTCCGGGCCGTACGTCATTCCGCTGCCGTCGGGCAGGGGGTGCTCCATGAGCCACTGGGCCGGCCCCTGAAGGCCGAACATCGCGCCGACGGCCTTGCCGAGGAGCTGGCTCGCGGTGGTGGCGGCGTCGGTCTTCCAGGCCTGTTCCAGGAGGCTCAGGAGGCGGCTGTACGTCTGGTTGCCGGCGGTGAGGCGCTGCTGGGCGTCGCTGTCGGGGACGATGGCGCCCGAGGCCGCCCAGCCGCCGGGCGGGACGGTGGCCATGTGGCGGGTGGCGGGCAGGGGGATCGGGTCGCCGGTGAAGTCCCAGCGGGGCGGATCCTCGGAGACCTTGACCAGCTTGCGGCCGTGGTAGATCTCGCGGAAGACGTAGTAGTGCGCGAGCTCGCCGTCGGCCTCGTGGAAGGGGTTCTCCGGTGACGCGGTGGTCCCCTCGCCCTGCTCCTTGATCACGTCGATGGCCTTCGCCGCGTCGTTCAGGGAGGTGATCGCCACGATGTCGTTGCCCGCGCCGTGGGACGCCATCGAGCGGACGAGCTGCCGCTGTCCCGTGATCAGGTCCGCGTGCGCGCGGAACGCGTCGAGGATCGCCGTGTAGAACGCGCCGATGGACGTCCCCGGCGAGACGGCGTTCACCAGCGGGTCGTCGGGCTCCTCGATCCGGGAGAACAGCTCCGCGGACTCCCGCGAGAGACCACTGAGCGACACGACGAGCCCCGGCCGCACGCCGCCCGGCAGCGGCCCGGGATACACCGGGGCCGTACTCGCGTGCGCCAGCTGCGGGAAGCCGCCGATCGTCGTGAGCAGGTTCCCGGCAAGACCCAGGTGGGACATCTCGTCGAACACGACCCGCTCCAGCGCGGTGGCGACCTCGTCGCCCTCGTCCTGGATCGACCACATCGCGCACAAGTACGGCGGCAGCGTGGCCAGTTCGAGCAGTACGGCCTGCTGGAGCGAGTCCTGAAGCCAGTCGGGCCCACGGCGTTCGGCGGGCTCGCGCATCAACTCGACGATCCGGTTGCTTCGGTACCCCGGAAGCGTGGTCATGGGAATTCCCCTCTGGGCGTGCGCACGTACCCGGGAGCGATGGGTGGGTGCGAACGGTCCGAGAGGTACTTCCCACGGTACGCCGCCGGGCCCGGCCCGGCGCGCGCTCAGGCGCCGCTGCGGCCGATCAGGTGCAGCAGTCGCGCGGTGTGCCGGTACGGGTCGCGCGAGGCCGTCGCGAGCTCCAGGCGCTCCAGCCGGGCGTAGTACTCGGGGTCGTACTTCAGGGAGTCGTCGGGGATGTAGTCGCAGAACACCCGTATCCCGTAGTGGTGCACCTCGACGCAGCCCAGGGTACGGAGCATGGCGCCGACCTCCTCGGCGGTGTGCAGCCGGAGGTCGGCGTCGAACATGTCGGTGCGCACGCTCTCGGCGTCCAGCGCGGCGAGCACGGCCCCGGGGTCCATCGTCCGCACCGCCGCCCGCAACGGCTCGGAGTGCCGGTTCACGGCGATCACCGACACCAGACCGCCCTCCCGCAGCGCCCCGAGCGCCACCCCGAGGATCCCCTCGGTGTCGGGCGCGTACGGCAGCACGCCGTGGCAGAGCACCACGTCGAAGCCGCCGTCCGCCAAGTCGCCGGGCAGCGCCGCCACATCCGCCTCGACGCAGGTGATCCGGTCGGCCACGCCCGCCTCGGCGGCGCGCCGTGTCGCGGTCGCGAGCATCGCCGGCGCGTAGTCGACGACGGTGACCCGGTGGCCGCGCGCGGCCAGGCGCACCGCGTCGCCGCCGTCGCCGCCCCCGAGGTCGAGGACCCGTAGGGGGCGCTCCTCGTCGAGGTGGCGGGCGAGATCGGCCTCGGCCACCGCGTACCGCAGCCGCCCCCAGGGCGCGTCCTGCCACTCCCGCCACGCGGGGACCGCCGTGTCGAACTTCTCATGGTCAGTCATCCGCCGACCCTAACCGGGGCCCGCCGCCCAGATCAGGGTCACGCTCCCATCCCGTACGGGTGTACGGAGTCGCGCAGGGCCTGGACCAGGGCGGCGACCGCCGGGTGCGGGCCCGCGCCGCCGCGGTACGCGACCCTGGTGCGGCGGCGTACCGGGAGCGGTGTGAGGCGCACGTCCGCCGGGGGTGCGAGGGCTCCCAGTTGCGGGACCACGGCCACGCCCTGGCCGGCCGCGACGAAGGCCAGCACGGTGGCGAACTCGTCCACCTGGTGCCGGACCCGGGGGGCGAACCCGGCGGCCCGGCAGACCCGTTCGGTCACCGCGCGGCAGAGCGTGTCGGGGGAGGAGACGATCCAGGGGGCGTCGCGCCAGGGGCTGAGGGCGGAGAGGCCGTCGGGGGAATCGGGCGCGTCGCCCGAGGAGGCGTGGGTGGCCAGGAACATCGTCTCCTCGCACAACGGCTCCTCCGCGAGCCCCGGTTCGAGCGCCGCGGGCATCAGGTCGTAGCCGTGGACCAGGGCCACGTCGAGATCCCCCGCGCGCAGGGCGTGGGCCACGGCGGCCGGGTCCACCTCCGAGACCATCGGTTCGAGGGCCGGGTGGCGGGCGGCGAGCAGGACGAGCGCGCCCGGCACGATCGTGCGGGTCGCGGTCGGGAAGGCGCCGATGCGCAGCGGGCCCGCCGGACCGCCGCGCGCCTCGGCGAGCTCCGCCGAGGCCAGTTCCAGGCGTTCGAGCACCGCCTCGGCGTGGCGGACCAGCTTCTCCCCGGCCGGGGTCAGGCGGACCCGCCGCCCGGTCCGTTCGAGCAGCGGCACCCCGGCCTCCCGTTCCAGGGTGCCGAGCTGCTGCGAGACGGCGGACGGGGTGAAGGACAGGGCTTCGGCGACGGCGGCGATGGTCCCGCGCAGGGCCAGTTCGCGCAGCAGGCGCAGACGTCGTACATCGAGCATCAGCTCAGCTTACGGTTCGGATCGGAAAAGCGAACTGGACCTGAGGGGTCCGGCGCGGCCACCCTCGGAGACATGGCACACGCACCCACGCAGCGCTTCACCCCGTACGGGATCCATGTCCCCCTGATCACGCCCTTCGCCCGCGACGGCAGGCCCGACCTCGACGCCCTCGCGGGCCTGGCCCGCTCCGTCCTGGACGACGGCGCCGCCGGTCTCGTCGCCCTCGGTACGACCGGCGAGGCGGGCGCCCTCGACGCCGACGAGCGGCAGGCCGTGGTCGACACCTGCGCGCGGGTCTGCCGCGAGCGCGGCGCCCAGCTCGTCGTCGGCGCGGGCGGCGGCGGAACGGACGCCGTCGGCCGGGAGCTCGCCGCGCTCCGGCGGTGGCCGGAGGCCCGCGCGGCCCTGGTCACGGTGCCCGCCTTCGTCCGGCCGTCGCCGGAAGGGGTGCTGGCCCACTTCGCGCGGCTCGCCGCCGACAGCCCCGTACCGCTGCTCGCCTACCACATTCCGTACCGCACCGGCCGGCCGCTCGACGCCGCCACCCTGCACGCGCTGGGGAGCGTCCCGGGCGTCGTCGGGGTCAAGTACGCGACCGGCTCCGTCGACGAGCACGCCGTCACCCTCCTCGGCGACCTGCCGCCGGACTTCGCCGTGCTGGCGGGGGACGACGTCTTCGTCTCACCGATGCTCGCCCTCGGCGCGAGCGGCGGCATCCTCGCCTCGGCCCATCTGGCCACCGCCCGCTTCGCCGAGCTCGTCGAGGCCTGGCGTACGGGTGACACGACCCGCGCCCGGAGCCTGGGCCACCGGCTGGCGAGACTGTCCGCGACGCTGTTCACCGAGCCCAACCCCACCGTGCTCAAGGGAGTCCTGCACGCCCAGGGCCGCATCCCCACCCCGGACGTCCGGCTGCCGCTGCTCCCGGCGGGCGAGGAGTCGGTGGCGGCGGCCCTGAAGGAGGTGAAGGAGGCGGAGGAGGCCGACGGCTGGAACGCCTAGTACGGTGCCGACGTGGACCTCTTCTCGCGCTCCTGGTCGGCGTTGCTCGCGGCGGTGGCCGACACCCCGGACGAGGACTTCGCCCGCCCGTCCGGGTGTGCCGGGTGGCTCGTGCGGGACCTGGTGTGTCATCTGGTCATCGACGCCCAGGACGTCCTGATCACCCTGGTCACGCCCGCCGCGACCGCGCCGACCGTGGACGCCGTCACGTACTGGAGGCTGGTCGGGCCGCCGACCGGGG
The DNA here is from genome assembly GCF_040303965.1 of Streptomyces sp. NPDC094032. NCBI lineage: Bacteria > Bacillati > Actinomycetota > Actinomycetes > Kitasatosporales > Streptomycetaceae > Streptomyces > Streptomyces sp. NPDC094032. The sequence continues at coordinate 47,546 of NZ_JBEOUE010000010.1, forward strand.
ACGACCCGCTCGACGCGCTGATCCCCCGGCTGGCGGCCGCGTACGGCGACCCCGCGCTGCTGCGGTTCCACCTCGACGACGTGGGCTCCGCGGCGGGCCGGGCCGCGCAACTCGCCGACCCCGCCGCCCTCGTGGGCACCCGGGGCGAGGTGCTGACGGCCGGCGACTACCTGTCCGCGTACGTCCTCGAATGGACCCTGCACCACCTCGACCTGATCGCCCGGCTCCCGGCGGCGGCCCGGCCGCCGGCCGAGACGCTGGCGGCGGCGCGCGGGTCCCTGGAGCGGATCGCCGGGACCCCGTTCCCCGCGTCCTTCACGGACGAGGACGCGCTGCTGGTCGGCACCGGGCGGCGCACGCCGACCGACGAGGAGACCGCCGCCCTCGGCCCGCTCGCCGTACGGCTGCCGCTCGTCCTGGGCTGAGCGGGCCGAGGGCGCTCAGCCGGACAGGAGCGCGCCCGCCTTCACCCGCCGTCGCGTCCCGCCCGCCGATCCACCGTGGCCAGCGCGGTGTTGACCACCGCCACGACGCCGAAGGCGAGGGCCCAGCCCGGCTGGGCGATGGCGTACAGCGCGGCCGTCGCCGAGCCGAAGACCAGGGCCTTCACGGCGAGGACGCCCGCCAGGGGGAGGGAGAACCGGGCCTTCGGCGCGGCGAAGAGGCCCCACAGGGTGGCCGCCGCGGCGGGGGTGGCCACGGCGAGGAGGAGGCGGGGGAGGAGGGAGTCCGGGGTCTGCCAGCCCCAGGCGGCCAGGAGGGCGAGCGCGGTGAGCTCCAGGAGGAAGGCCAGGGCCTCGTTCAGTACGTGCGCGGGGGCGGGCAGCTTCATACTGGTCATTATCCGCCAACTGCGGCCGAATATCGTCGGATTGCTGTCACATCAGATCAACAACGTGTAACGAAAAAGGTCTTGTCGGACAGAATCCTTCCCTCCGGTACCTGTGGCCTGGGATCTTGCGTCCACCCCACACATCACAGGACCCGGACGGCGCCACCAGCGTCTCCGGGCCATCGGAGGACGCATTGTTTTCCCACATATCCAGCCGGCTGAGACTCCCGATCGCGGCCGCCGCCGTCGTCAGCGCCGCCGTCGCCCTCGCCGCCCCCGCCCAGGCCGCACCGACCGGGATCGGCCCCTCGGCCCCCGCCGCGGCGACCAGCACCCGCACGGCCGCCGTCACGCAGGCCACCACCGGGACCTGGGTCGCCGGCACCCGCGCCTACCTGGTCATCACGGCACCCGGCGCCACCGCCTCCGCGCAGACGGCCGTGACCGCCAACGGCGGCACCGTCTTCGCCGCCTATGACGCCATCGGCGTCATCGTGGCCCACTCCGCCGGCGCCTCCTTCGCCGCCACCATGCGCGGCGTCTCCGGCGTGCAGCAGGTCGGCGCGACGCGTACCTCCGACGTCCCCGCCGACGCCTACAACCCGGCGCTGCCCGCGAACCCCACGCAGTCCGCCACCACGCTGACCGAGTCCAACCGCTGGGACATGACCCAGATCAAGGCCGACCAGGCCTGGGCCGTCACCACCGGATCCGCCTCGGTGAAGGTCGGTGTGCTGGACACCGGCGTCGACGACCAGCACCAGGACATCGCGCCCAACTTCAACGCCGCCGACTCCGCCTCCTGCGCCTACGGCAAGGCGGACACCCGCGCCGGTGCCTGGCGCGACGTCGGCACCCACGGCACCCACGTGGCCGGCACGATCGCCGCCGCCAAGAACGGCAAGGGCGTCATCGGCGTCGCGCCGGGCGTGAAGATCTCCTCGGTCCGCATCGCGGAGCCCACCAGCAGCCTGTTCTTCGCGGAGAACACCATCTGCGGCTTCGTCTGGGCCGGTGACCACGGCTTCAAGGTCACCAACAACAGCTACTACACGGACCCGTGGCAGTTCAACTGCCCCGACAACGTGGACCAGGCCGCCATCATCGAGGGCGTCCGCCGGGCCCAGGCGTACGCCGAGGGCAAGGGCTCGCTCCAGGTCGCCGCCGCCGGCAACTCCAACTACGACCTGGCGAACAAGACGACCGACACGGAGAGCCCCAACGACTCCACCCCGGTCACCCGCACCATCACCAACGCCTGCATCGACATCCCGACCGAGCTTCCGGGCGTCGTGACCGTCGCCGCGCAGGCCAGCGGCGGCGCCAAGGCCTCGTACTCCAACTTCGGCAACGGCGTCATCGACGTCGCCGCGCCGGGCGGCGACGGTGCCACCCAGGTCTACTCGACGCTGCCGGGCGGCAAGTACGGCAACATGAGCGGCACCTCGATGGCCTCCCCGCACGTCACCGGCGTCGCGGCGCTCATCGCGAGCGTCAACCCGACCTACACCCCGGCGGACATCCGCGCCGCGCTCGCCACCCAGGCGAACGACAAGGCCTGCCCCGCCGACGCCCGCTGCACCGGCACCACGGCGAAGAACGGCTTCTTCGGTGAAGGCGCGGTCGACGCCCTGAAGGCGGTCGGCGGCGGCACCACGCCCACCGGCCCGTACTTCGAGAACCTCAACGACGTCACCATCGTCGACAACGCCACCGTCGAGAGCGCGATCACCGTCTCCGGCGTCACCGGCAACGCCCCCGCGACCCTCAAGGTCGGCGTGGACATCAAGCACACCTACCGCGGCGACCTCGTGCTCACGCTCGTCGCCCCCGACGGCACGGTGTACCCGCTGGAGGACTTCGCCAACAGCGACAGCGCCGACGACGTCCTCAAGACGTACACCGTCAACGCCTCGTCCGAGGTCGCCAACGGCACCTGGAAGCTGCGCGTCCAGGACATCGCCACCCAGGACACCGGCCGCGTCGACGCCTGGAACCTCACCTTCTAGGCACACCCGGCACGCCCCGCCTCCGCCGCGCACCACACGGCGGAGGCGGGGCGTTTCTCGTACGGGCGCCTCAACGCCAGGCCGGGTGGCCCTCCGGCGCGGCGCCGGTCGTGAGCCTGCGCTCGCCCGTGCCGTCCACGCGGACGGCCCAGACCGCCGGCTTCTCGTACGGCCCCCGGACGAAGGCCAGCCAGCGCCCGTCCGCCGACCACGCCGGATCCATCTCGTGGGCCCCGGTCACCACCAGCGGGCGGTCCCCGGTCCCGTCCGTGCCGACCAGCCGGATGTCGCCCTGGGTGCCGCTGCGGTACGTGCCCGCCGTGTACGCGAACGTGCGCCCGTCCGGCGACCAGACCGCGTCCATCGCCGGGTGCGGCAGCCGCGTCACCCGGCGCGGGGCGCCGCCCGGCGCGGACGGGTCCACGAGATGGATCTGCCAGTCGCCCGGCGCGGTCTCCAGGGAGACGGCGATCCGGCTCCCGTCGGGCGACCAGGCCGGATCCTCCACCGGCCGCGTACCGCTGGTGAGTTGACGCGCCGAACCGTCGGAGACGTCCACTGCGAACAACTGCCGCACCCCGTCCTTCTCGCGCAGCACGGCGAGCCGGGTGCCGTCCGGGGACCAGGACACGCGGCCTCCCGCGATGGCGGTGATCCGCCGCTCGCCGGAACCGTCCGCGTTCGCCGTCCACACGGCCGCGCCCCCGGACGCCAGCCGCGTGAACGCGAAGGAGCGCCGGTCCGGAGCCCACTGCGGCAGGATGTCGCAGGTGCCGTCGGGCAGCAGCCTGCGCGGGCGGTCGGCCGTCGCCGCGCGGAGCGCGATCACCCCGTGGCAGGTCCCCGGCCAGCCGGGTGCGGTGTCCTGCCGTACGAGCAGCGGGGCGGTCGGGAAGGCGGCGGGCGCCGGGCGCGCGGCGGGGGCGTCGGCCTTCGGGCCTTCGCCGGTGCCGGGCGCGCCGGTCCACGGCCGCCAGATCAGCAGACCCGCCGTGGCGGCGCACACGAGGAGCGCGCCGCCGACGGCCGTGCGTCGGGCCGTCGGGCGTCGGCGTGCGGGCGGCGTGGCGGAGGGGCCGGGCGGAGGGGGCGCGCCCGGGTCCGGCGGCGGCCCCGTGACGACGGCCGTCGCGGCTGGCCCGTCGCCCCCGTCGCCCCCGTCGCGCTCCGGCAGGCAGCCGTCCGTGGGGTGCGGGACGGTCAGCGCCTGGAGGAAGGCGGTCGGGGTGGGCCGGTCGCGCGGGTCCTTGGACAGGCAGGCCGCGACGGGGTCCCGCAGCGACGGCGGTACGGCGCTGAGGTCGGGCTCCTCGTGGACCACCCGGTACAGCCATCCCGCCGACGGGCCGTCGCCGTACGGCGAGCCGCCGGCCGCCTGGGTGAGCACCACCCCGAGCGCGAACATGTCCACGGCCGGGGTGACGGTGCCGCCCGTGAGCTGTTCGGGCGCGAGGTAGCCGGGGGTGCCGACCTGGAGTCCGGTCCGGGTGAGGGCGGCCGTGCCGTCCAGGGCCCGCGCGATGCCGAAGTCGATGACGCGGGGGCCGTCCTCGGCCACGATGATGTTGGCGGGCTTGAGGTCGCGATGGACCACGCCGGCCCGGTGGATCGCCTCCAGGGCCTCCGCGAGACCCGCGGCGAGCACGGTCAGACCGTCCTCCGGGAGCGCCCCCGCCCGGTCCAGGACCGCGCGCAGGGTCGGCCCGGGGACGTAGGCCGTCACCAGCCAGGCGGGATCGGCGTGGGGGTCGGCGTCGACGACGGGAGCGGTGTGGAAGCCGCCGACCTGCCGTGCCGCCGCCACCTCACGGGCGAAGCGGCGCAGGAACTCCGGGTCGGTGCTCAGCTCGGGGCGTACGACCTTGACCGCGACCGCCCGGCCGGAGCGGGACCTGCCGAGGTAGACCACGCCCATGCCGCCCTGGCCGAGCCGCCCGACCAGTCGGTATCTGCCCCCGCCGACCGACTCCGGGTCGTCCGACTCCAGCGGCTTCATGCTGCCCCCTCGCGCGATGTACCGGGACAGGATCGCGCCGGGCGGGGGGCTCAGTCCAGGGAGTGCTCCTCCCAGGTCTCGTCGTCCGGGTCGAACTCGGTGTGCGCGGACTCCCAGGTGGCCGAGGCGAGCTCGACACCCGGGACGGCGCCGAGGAGGGCGACCGGGTCGATGAAGTGGGCGAGGGAGCCGGAGGGGTCCACCTCGATGGCCTCGACGGCCTGGGCGCGCTCGTCGTCCTCCAGGTACTCGTCGTCCTGGACCTGGGTGAGGGCGGCGGCCTTGAGCGCCTTCTCGTCGGTGATCTCGGCGACGAGCTCGATGGTGACGCGCACGTAGCGCGGAGCGGATTCGGTGGGGTCTGTGCTGGTCATCCGGGCAGCTTAGGCGACCCGCGCCGCCCGTGCGTCCCCGCGGCCTCAGGCGCTCTCCCGCAGGGGCCGGGCCACGACCCCCGCGGGAGCTTCCTGGTGCCCGCCGGACGCGAGGACGCGCACCTCGTCCCGGTCGCTGATCTCGGCCCGGATGATCCCGGTCGCGTCGGCGTAGACGGGATGCCCGCCGGGCCCTTTGGCGACGGTCCGCTCGACGACCACCAGGTCCTCCGCGGCCCCCTCGCCACCGGAGAACACCAGCTCGTACCTGCGTACGCTCACCCGCCCAATTTTACGCTTCCCCCCGGACCGGGGCGCTCACCGCGTCGACCAGTTCGGCGAGGGCGGCGCCCAGGGCCCGTACCCCCGGGCCCGCCGGGCCGCCCGGTTCGGTCATGTACCGGTCGCGGCGGATCTCCACCATCAGGGCGCTGACGCGGGGGTCGCGCCCGTAGTGGGCCAGGGGTACGTACGTGCCCGCGAAGGGGCTGTCCGTGCCGACCTCGCCGAAGCCCGCGAACGCCTTTTGGGCCGCCGCCAGCAGCGCGGGCGGCGTGTGGAAGGCGTCCGTGCCGAGGCAGACCGGCGGGCGGGGGCCCTCGCCGTGGAGTTCGTACGGGAGGGTCTCGGTCGGGTACGAGTGGACGTCGACGATCACCGCGCGGCCGGCCGCCGCCAGGCGTTCGGCGACCGCGTCGGTCATCGCCCGGGCGTACGGCGCGAAGTAGCGGTCGACGAGCGGCGCCGGGTCGAAGCCGTCCGGGCGCAGTGCGGCGCGGTGCGTGGTGCGGGTGTACACCGCGCCCATCCCCACCGTGAGCATCTCCTCGCGCTCGTCGGGGAAGCGCTCGGGGTCGACCACCAGCCGGGAGAGCCGGTTGACGAACCGCCAGGGAGTCGCGCCCGCCGTCGCCGCCGCCTCGGCGGCTATCTCCTCGGTGTGCGCGTCGGTGATGTGGTCCAGCTCGCGCGCCAGCTCCTCGTCGCCGAGGACGATCCCGGCGCGCACCTCCGCCGGGACCGTGCGCGAGGAGTGTGGCACGTGCAGCAGGACGGGCGAGTCCGGCGCGCCCGGGAGGAGCTGGAAGGAGGGGGCGGGGTGGGGTAGTCGGGCGGTCATCTGGTCCTTTCCTGGGGAGGGGGCGTTACGGGAGTGCGGCGCCTCGGGCCGTGATCCACAGCGTGTACCACTCCTCGTGGGTCAGCCTCGGGTCGCCGAGCACCGCGTCCCGGCAGGCGCGGACGCGGGCCGGGTTGGTCGTCCCGACGACCGGGACCACGCGGGCCGGGTGCCGCTGGAGCCACCACAGGACGACGGTCTCCGGGGTCGTGCCCTTGGCCTCGGCCAGCTCCGCCACGAGGGCGGCGGTGGCGTGCTCCTCCGGGGTCTCCTGCCGGCCGGTGTACCGGCCCTGGGCCAGCGGGCCCCAGGCCTGGAGGGTGATCCCCTGGGCGAGGCAGTGCTCGACCGTGCCCGCGGGGAAGCCGTTGGCCGCCGACGCCGGGGTGTTCACGAGCACGCCGTCCTCCAGCCAGTCCCGCCGCAGCAGGCTCATCTCCAGCTGGTTGGCGCCGAGCGGCAGGCTGAGCCGGCTCTGGAGCCGGGCGATCTGCGGCGCGTTCATGTTGGAGACGCCGAACCGGCGTACCAGGCCCTGCCGGTGGAGCGACTCCAGCGCCTCCGCGATCTCCCCGGGGTCGGCGAGCGGGTCGGGCCGGTGGAGGAGGAGTACGTCGAGGACGTCGGTGCGCAGCCGGGTGAGGCTCTCCTCGACCCGCCGCACGATCGAGTCGCCGCGCAGGTCGTAGATGCCGGGCCGGCCGCCCTCGGCGAGCCGGATGCCGCACTTCGACTGGAGGGTGATCCGCTCGCGCAGGCCCGGCGCGCGGGCCAGGACCTCGCCGAAGACGGCCTCCGACTTGCCGTGCCGGTAGATGTCGGCGTGGTCGAAGGCGGTGATGCCGCTCTCCAGGGCGGCCTCGACGGTCGCCTCCGCCGCGTCGATGTCGGCGGGCGTGTAGGGGGTCGGGTCCCAGGCGCCGCCGAGGCCCATGCAGCCGAGGACGAGGCGGTCGGAGGTCTGATGTGTGGTCACCGGCCCAGCCTGCCACAGGGTGTTCGCCCCCCTGACCCGTCCGGCCGGGCCGCTCAGCTGGGCCGGACGGGCGTCTGTGCCGTGTCGCGCTCCAGCGCGGCCTCGCCCTCGGTGTCCAGGTGGGGCAGCAGGCGGTCGAGCCAGCGCGGGGTCCACCAGGCACGGGCGCCGAGCAGGGTCATCACGGCGGGTACCAGGAGCAGGCGCACGATCGTGGCGTCGATCAGGACGCTCGCGGCGAGGCCGAGGCCCAGCATCTTGACCACGATGTTGTCGGAGATGACGAAGGCCGCGAAGACACTGACCATGATCAGCGCGGCGCAGGTGATCACCCGGGCGGTGATCTCCAGCGCGTGCGCGACGCTCGCCTTGGAGTCGCCGGTACGCAGCCACGCCTCGCGCACGCGCGACAGCAGGAAGATCTCGTAGTCCATGCTCAGGCCGAAGACGATCGCGAACATCATCATCGGTACGTAGCTCTCGACGGGCACCTTGCCGGAGACGCCGAGCGCCGGGCCGCCCCAGCCCCACTGGAAGACGGCGACGACGACACCGTACGAGGCGGCGATCGACAGCACGTTGAGGACGGCCGCCTTGACCGCGACGAGGAGGCCGCGGAAGACGGTCAGGATGACGAGGAAGGCCAGGCCGACGACGACGGCGATGATCAGCGGCAGGCGGCTGGAGACGATGTCCAGGAAGTCGACCTGGGCGGCGGTGGTGCCGGTGACATAGGTCTGGGCGCCGGTGCCGGCGACCGCCTGGGGGAGGACGTCGTCGACGAGGTGGTCGGTGAGCTGGGTGGTGCGCTGGTCCTGCGGGGCGGCGACGGAGTAGGCCGTGCCGATGAGGACGTCGCCGTCGGGCGTGGCCTTCAGGGGCGTGATGGACGCGGCGTCGGGGACGCTGGCGAGCGACTGCTGGAGCTTCGTGGCCAGCGCGGCCCGGTCCGCCTGGGGCACGGCCGTCTGGTCCACCACGAGCGTCAGCGGCCCGTTGGCTCCCGGCCCGAAGGCGGTGGAGATCAGGTCGTACGCGCGCCGGTCGGTGAAGCTCTTGGGGTCGGCGCCGTCGCCGATGTGGCCGAGCTGGATGAAGAAGAGCGGGATCGCCAGGATGACGAGCGCCACGACTCCGCAGGTCAGGAAGGTCCAGGGGCGCCGTTCGACGCGCTGCGCGTAGCGGTGCCAGGTGCCGTGCGCCGTGGCGCCCGGCTCGGCGTCGGTCTCGGCGACGGGTTTGCGCACGTGGTAGCGGTCGATGCGGCGGCCGACGAGGCCCAGCATCGCCGGGACCAGGGTCAGCGCGGCGAGGACGGCGGTGACCACGGTGAAGGCCGCCGCGAGCCCGAGTTTGCCGATGAAGGTGACGCCGGAGACCCACAGCCCCGACAGGGCGATGATCACGGTGCAGCCGGAGACAAGCACGGCCCGGCCGCTGGTGGTCGTGGCGAGACCGGCGGAGTCGGCGGGATCGTGCCCGTCCATGAGGTTCTGGCGGTGCCGGGTGATCAGGAACAGCGCGTAGTCGATGCCGACGCCCAGGCCGATCATGGTCGCCAGGGTCGGCGAGACCGTGCCGAAGGTGAAGGCCGCCGCCATCAGGCCGAGCAGCGCCAGTCCGCAGATCGCTCCGATGAGGGCGGTGACCAGCGGGAGGACGGCGGCGATGACGCTGCCGAAGCCGATCAGGAGGACCACGATCGCCACCGCGAAGCCGATCGCCTCGCTGGTGCGGTCGTCGGGCGCGGGCCTGGCCAGTTCGCCGAGCGGGCCACCGTACTCGACGGTGACGCCCGCGTCGCGGAGCGGCTTGACCGCCGTGTCCACGCCGTTGAGGTAGTCGGTGCCGAGGGTGGACGGCGGCACGCTGAAGCGCACGGTGATGTACGCGGTCTTCCCGTCGGTGGACAGCGGCCCGGTGTTCGGCACCGAGGACGGGCTCGTCGGCGGGGGCGTGCCCGGCGGCGGCAGCGGGTTCTGGGCGCTGAGCACGTCGGGCAGCTTCTGCAGCGAGGCGACCGCCGAGTTCACGGCGGACGCCTCCTTGGTGAGCGGCTGCGAGGGGTCGTTGAGCACGATCTGGGCGCCGTATCCGCCGGCGGCCGGATCGTGGGCCTTCAGGACGGCGAGACCGTCGGCCGACTGCACACCGGGGAGCGTGAAGTTGTCGGAGTACTGCCCGCCGACCGCCCTGTTCACGAGCTGGAGGCCCACCAGGGCCGCCAGCCACAGCACGATGACGACGACGAACCGACGGGCACACCAGTGCCCGATCCGGTAGAGGACACTCTTACGCGGTGCGAGCCCGCCCGCGGCGGGGGCCTGTGCGCTCATGACGTGGCCACGTTCCGGTAGGGGAGTCCCCGAGCGGAGGCGACGGCGACGGCGCCGGTAGCCGTACGGCCTCCTTGGCTCGTGCCTCCTCACCCAATTGTTCGCCCTCGTAGGCGGGTCGGCATCTCGGCCCCGGGAGCCCGGCGCCTCACGGCCGGGCGGGCCCCCGGAACGGCAGCGTCTGGCTGTAGACGACGCTGGTGGCCGTGGAGCCGAAGCCGGCCAGCTCGTCCATCAGCGCCTCCAGGTGCGGCATGGAGGTCGCGGCCACCTTGAGGGTGTAGCAGTCGTCGCCGGTGGTCCGCAGGCACTCCAGGATCTCCCGCCGCTCGGCGAGCAGGTGGCGCAACGGCTGGTGGCGGTTGCCCGGGTACTTCAACCGGACGACGGCGAGCACCGGATAGCCGGCCTTCGACAGGTCGACCGTCGCGTGGTAGCCGGTGATGACCCCCAGCGCCTCCAGCCGCCGCACCCGTTCCGTGGTGGCCGACGGGCTCAGGCTCACCCGGCGCCCCAACTCGCTGAGCGAGACGCGGGCTTCGCGCTGCAACTGGGTGATGATCGCCCAGTCGACGTCGTCGAGGTCGGCGCGTGCGTCGGGATCCACGGTCATGGCGCGATCCTACCGGGAAATCCACGGAGGACGGGCCCCAGCACGGGGAGAAAGGTCTTCAGCCGTCCATGATCGCCGGGATAGCCTCCGGGGCATGCAACTAGGCGTCAACGTACCGAACTTCGGCCCCGGCACCGACCCCGGCGTGCTGCGCGACTGGGCCCGGGTCGTGGAGGGCCTCGGCTTCGACCTGCTCATGGTCTCCGACCACGTGGCCGTCACCCCGGACGTGGCCGAGCGCTACCCGGAGCCGTTCTACGAGCCGTTCACCACGCTGTCCTGGCTCGCCGGTGTCACCGAACGGGTGCGGCTCGGCACCACCGTGCTCGTCCTGCCGTACCGGCACCCCCTCCTGGTGGCCCGCATGGCGGCCAACCTGGACGCGCTCAGCGGCGGGCGCCTGGTGCTCGGGGTCGGCGTCGGATGGGCCCGGCAGGAGTACGAGGCGCTCGGAGTCCCCTTCGCCCGGCGCGGGCGCCTCACCGACGCGCACCTGGCCGCCCTGCGCGAGGCCGGCGTCGGCTCCGTACCCCTGTGGGTCGGCGGCAACAGCGAGGCGGGGATCCGCCGCGCGGTCCGCTTCGGCGACGCCTGGCACCCGCTGCGGGGCACCCTGCCCTGGATGCGCGCGGTCGTGGGGAGCCACGAGCTGCCCGGGTTCGCGCCCCGGATCGCGCTGCGGCTGACCCCCGAGCCCGCCGACCCCGCCGATCCCGAGCGGCTCGCCGGGGTCGGCAGCATCGAACAGGTCCTCGACGACCTCGAACAGCTCCGCCTGCTCGGCGCCGGGACCGTCGTGCTCGACCCCTACCACGGAGACCCCGAGACCACCCGCAGGCCGCACACGGCCTGGCGGGACCTCACCACCCTCGCCGCACACCGGAGGACCGCACCGTGATCAGCCCCGCCGACGAGAAGCTGCTGCGCCGCGCCGTCGACCTCGCCGCCCGCGCCGTCACCCTGGGCGACGCGCCCTACGGCTCCCTGCTCGCCGGACCCGACGGCACCGTCCTCGCCGAGGCCCACAACACGGTGCGCCGCGACGACGACATCACCGCGCACCCCGAACTCAAGCTGGCCCGCTGGGCGGCGAGCGAACTCGACCCCGAGACGGCCGCCCGCACCACCCTGTACACCAGCTGCCAGCCCTGCGGCATGTGCGCGGGCGCCCTCGTGCGCTCCGGTGTCGGCCGGGTCGTCTTCGCGCTGGCCACGGAGCAACTCGTCGCCCTCAACCCGGAGTCGGGCGCCTGGCCGACCCTCCCGCAGGACGGCCCGGCCCTCTTCGACGAGGCACGCCGCCCGATCGAGGCGTACTACGGGGCGAAGGGCTGACCCCCGAACCACCTTCCGGAAAACCGTTGTTCACCCCGGCCCGCTTCTCCCTACACTCCCCGAAGCGGGCCGGAAGGCCCCTCACGTCACCACCGCAGAGCCACGAAACGAAGGGAGCCGACCATGCGTACCGACGTCACCGTCAACGCCGCCGTCGTCTCCCGTGCCCGGTACGACGTGATCCTGGCCTCTTCGTCCGTCCGGTGCCCGCTGCGCGGCCGGCACCGCTGACCCGAGACGAAGACCGATCCCCGCAGGCTCCCCGCTCCTCCGCGTGCCCACCGTCACGGGAATCGCGCTGCCCGGCACACCGCTTCGCACGCGAAGGACCATCCTCATGCGTACCGCCCGTACCCTGCTGCGCAACCTCGGCATCCTGGCCCACGTCGACGCGGGCAAGACCACCCTCACCGAGCGGTTCCTCTTCCTCACCGGCGCCGTCCACAAGCGCGGCGAGGTCCACGACGGCACCACCGTCACCGACTTCGACCCGCAGGAGCGCGACCGCGGCATCACCATCTCCGCCGCGGCGGTCAGCTGCGACTGGGCAGGACACCGGCTGAACCTGATCGACACACCGGGCCACGTCGACTTCTCCGACGAGGTCGAGCGCGCGCTGCGCGTCCTCGACGGCGCCGTCGCCGTCTTCGACGGCGTGGCGGGCGTCGAGCCGCAGAGCGAGTCGGTGTGGCGCCAGGCCGACCGGCACGGGGTCCCGCGGATCGCGTTCGTCAACAAACTGGACCGCGCGGGCGCCGACCTCGACACCGCCGTGGACTCCCTGCGCACCCGGCTCGGCACCGTACCGCTGCCCGTCCAGCTCCCCATCGGGCGCGAGTCCGCCTTCACCGGCGTCGTCGACCTCGTCCGCATGCGGGCGTACGAGTGGCCCGACGGAGCCGACACGTACACCGAGGGACCCGTGCCCGGGGACCTGCGGGACGAGGCCGAACGCCGCCGCCGGCACCTGACGGAGACGGTCGCGGAACTGCACGCCCCGGCCCTGGAGGAGTACTGCGAGCGCGGCACGCTCACGGACACCGCCCTGGCCGCCGCGCTGCGGGACCTCACCCTCTCCGGCGAGGCCCTCGTCGTGCTGTGCGGCTCCGCCTACCGCAACCGGGGGATCGAACCGCTGCTCGACGCCGTCGTCGCCTACCTGCCCGCGCCGACCGACCTGCCGCCGGTACGCGGGGAACGCCCCGCCGACCCGGAGGCGCCCTTCACCGCGCTCGCCTTCAAGGTGAGCAGCACGCCCACCGGCCGCCTGACCTACCTCCGCGTCTACGCGGGAACGATCCGAAAGGGGGACACCGTGCTCGACACCGCCGCGCGCCGCACCGAACGGATCGCCCGGATCCTGCGGGTCCAGGCCGACCGGACCACCGAGGCGGACCAGGCCGTGGCCGGTGACATCGTCGCCGTGGCGGGCCCGAAGGCGGCCCGCGCCGGCGCCACGCTCTGCGCCCCGGACGCGCCGACACTGCTCGAACCGCCCGTCTCCGCCGACCCGGTCGTCTCCGTGGCCGTCGAGGCCCGGCGCGGCCTCGACATCGAACGCCTCGCCGGGGCGCTGGCCCGCCTCGCCGAGGAGGACCCGTCGCTGGTCGTGCGCACCGACCCGGAATCCGGCCAGACCGTGCTCTCCGGCCTGGGCGAACTGCACCTGGAGGTGGCGGTGGAGAAGCTGCGCCGCGCCCAGGGGCTCGAGGTCACGGTCGGCCGGCCGCGCGTCGCGTACCGGGAGACCGTCGCCACGGGCGTCAGCGGGCTCACGTACCGGCACGTCAAACAGGACGGCGGCGCGGGCCAGTTCGCCCAGGTCGTCATCGACGTCGCACCCCTGGAAGGGGGCTTGGACGCGGCGGAGTTCGTCTTCCGCTCGACGGTCACCGGCGGGCGCGTCCCGCAGGAGTTCGTCCGCGCGGTCGAGGCCGGCTGCCGTGACGCCCTCGCCGAGGGCCCGCTCGGCGGTCATCCCGTGACGGGCGTCCGGGTCACGCTCACCGACGGGGCGACCCATGTGAAGGACTCGTCCGAGCTCGCCTTCCGGGCCGCCGGCCGCTTCGCCCTGCGCGAGGCGCTCCGCCGGAGCGCGATGACCCTGCTCGAACCGGTCGCGGAGGTCACCGTGACCGTGCCCGACGCGGCCGTCGGCACGGTCCTGGGCGATCTGTCCGCCCGGCGCGGCCGGGTCACCGACTCGACCACCCGGGGCGGTACGGCGGTCCTGACGGCGACGGTGCCGCTGGCCGAGCTCTTCGGCTACGCGTCCCGGCTGCGCGGCCGCACCCAGGGCCGCGGCACCTTCACGACGCGCCCGGCGGGCTACGCGCCGGCCGGCTGACCGTACGGGGGCATGGGAACGGCCCGGCGCCAGAGGCGTCGGGCCGTTCCCGGAGGCGGTACGGGTCAGTCCGTGCCGGACTCCATCGCGGCGGCGTCCAGCAGCTCGTCCTCGGCCGAGACCTCGCCGCGCGAGGCGATGGCCTCGGCGCCGCCCTCGGGCAGCTCCGGCATGGTGCCGATCAGACCGGTCGCGGCGGCCTGGGCGGCGCCGATCGCGGGGCTGCCGGTGCCGATCAGGCCGAGGCCGACGTACTGCTCCAGCTTGGCGCGGGAGTCGGCGATGTCCAGGTTGCGCATGGTGAGCTGGCCGATGCGGTCCGTGGGGCCGAAGGCCGAGTCCTCGGTGCGCTCCATGGACAGCTTGTCCGGGTGGTAGCTGAAGGCGGGGCCCGTGGTGTCGAGGATCGAGTAGTCCTCGCCGCGCCGCAGCCGCAGGGTCACCTCGCCGGTGACGGCCGCGCCGACCCAGCGCTGGAGGGACTCGCGGACCATCAGCGCCTGCGGGTCCAGCCAGCGGCCCTCGTACATGAGCCGGCCGAGGCGACGGCCCTCGTTGTGGTACTGGGCGAGGGTGTCCTCGTTGTGGATGGCGTTGACGAGCCGCTCGTACGCGGCGTGCAGCAGGGCCATGCCGGGGGCCTCGTAGATGCCACGGCTCTTGGCCTCGATGATCCGGTTCTCGATCTGGTCCGACATGCCCATGCCGTGGCGGCCGCCGATGGCGTTGGCCTCCATGACCAGGTCGACGGCGGAGCCGAACTCCTTGCCGTTGATGCTGACCGGGCGGCCCTGGTCGAAGCCGATGGTCACGTCCTCGGCGGCGATCTCGACCGACGGGTCCCAGAACCGCACGCCCATGATCGGCTCGACGGTCTCGACGCCGGTGTCCAGGTGCTCCAGGGTCTTGGCCTCGTGGGTGGCGCCCCAGATGTTGGCGTCGGTGGAGTACGCCTTCTCGGTGCTGTCCCGGTAGGGGAGGCCGTGGGCGAGCAGCCACTCCGACATCTCCTTGCGGCCGCCGAGCTCGGTCACGAAGTTCGCGTCGAGCCACGGCTTGTAGATCCGCAGGTGCGGGTTGGCCAGCAGGCCGTAGCGGTAGAACCGCTCGATGTCGTTGCCCTTGTAGGTCGAGCCGTCGCCCCAGATCTGGACGTTGTCCTCCAGCATCGCCCGGACGAGCAGCGTGCCGGTGACGGCGCGGCCGAGCGGGGTGGTGTTGAAGTAGGCGCGGCCGCCCGAGCGGATGTGGAACGCGCCGCAGGCGAGCGCGGCCAGGCCCTCCTCGACGAGCGCGGCCCGGCAGTCGACCAGGCGCGCGATCTCGGCACCGTAGGCCTGGGCGCGGCCGGGCACCGAGGCGATGTCGGGCTCGTCGTACTGGCCGATGTCGGCGGTGTAGGTGCAGGGCACGGCGCCCTTGTCGCGCATCCACGCGACCGCGACCGAGGTGTCGAGACCGCCGGAGAAGGCGATGCCGACGCGCTCGCCGACCGGGAGGGAGGTGAGGACCTTAGACATGGCAATATTATGCATCAAGACGCATGGTCATGCAAAGCCCACTTCGGGAGCGCCGCCCCGGCTGTCCGGAAAGCGCAGGTGCCGGTGGTGCGCCCCCTCCCGCCTCCCCGATAGTCGTCGACGGGCAGAGCGGCACCGGACCCGACGGAGTGGGGAGCACGTGGACGCACAGGACGCACGGCAGCAGGTCGTCATCGCCGGGGGCGGGCCGCACGACGGCGGCCCCGCCGCCACTCCGGGGCGCCGCCTCAGAGCGACCGCGGTCGGCGGCGTGGCGGTGCTGCTGTGGGCGTCGCTCGCCCTCTTCACGACGCTCACCGGGCGGATCCCGCCGTTCCAGCTCACCGCCATGGCCTTCGCCGTCGGCGGGCTCATCGGGCTTCCGAGGGCCCTGCGCGGCGGCGCCGCCCTGGCCCGTGGGCTGCCCGCCGGCGCCTGGGTGCTCGGCATCGGCGGCCTCTTCGGCTACCACTTCTTCTACTTCCTGGCCCTGCGCAACGCCCCGCCCGTCGACGCCGGGCTCATCGCCTATCTGTGGCCGCTGCTGATCGTCGTGTTCTCCGCGCTGCTGCCGGGCGAGCGGCTGCGCTGGTGGCACATGGCCGGCGCGGTCCTCGGCCTCGCCGGCACCTTCCTGCTCGTGACCGGCGGCCAGGGCGTGCGCTTCCAGGGCGCGTACCTGCTCGGCTATGTCGCCGCCGCCGTCTGCGCCGTCGTCTGGTCGGTGTACTCGGTCGCCAACCGGCGCTACCCGCAGGTCCCGACCGACGCCGTGGCCTTCTTCTGCCTGGCCACCGCCGCCCTCGCCGCCGTCGCCCACCTGCTCTTCGAGACCACCGTCCGGCCCGAGGGCTGGCAGTGGCTCGCGGTGCTCGCCCTGGGCGTCGGACCGGTCGGCGGGGCCTTCTACGTCTGGGACCACGGCACCAAGCACGGCGACATCCGGCTCCTGGGCACGGTCTCCTACTTCGCCCCGCTGCTCTCCACCGGCCTGCTGGTGGCGACGGGACGGGCCGCGGGGAGCTGGCCCGTCGCCGTCGCCTGCGTGCTGATCACCGGCGGCGCGCTGCTGGCCTCGGCCGAGGCCCTGCGCGCGGCGCGCCGCCGTACCTAGGGGACCTAGGGGACCTAGGGGGACCTAGGGGACCGGTCAGGCGTCCACCGGCCAGGTCCCCCTGCGGACCATTTCGGTCACCTTGTCGGCGCCGTTGGCCCGGACGAGGAGCTCCAGACGCATCCGCTCGATGTCCTCCGCCGTCCACTTCTCCGTGGCCATCGTCGCCTTCTCGTGCGACCAGCCGTTGTCGTAGTGCCGTACGACGTAGTCCTTCTGGAAGTCCCACATCTTGGTCCCCGGCAGCGGGGTGACGATGAACGGGTTCGCGTACGCCATGCCGTGCCCCATCAGCGTCACCGCGTAGTCGATCGTCTTCTCGATCTGCTCAAGGGACTCGATGTACGGCGCGGCGCCGGGCCGTTCGGGCGGATTGACGAAGCCGAGCATGAAGCCGCCGGTGACCTGGATGCCGTACTCGGTGAACATCTCGACGATTTCACCGGTGGCCTGCTGGAAGGCGTTGAGCCGCGGCTTGCCCGACTGCTCCAGGCTGTCCTCGTTGGCGCTCTCCACCGCGAGGTACACGCTGTAGCAGCCGCCGTCCGCCATGGCCCTGATGAGGTCCCGGCAGGTCAGCCCGTCGCGCATCGCGGCCAGCACGTTGCGGAAGTTGGGGTTGCGCCGTTCCGACTCGGCCATCGTGGCGGCGAACTTCTCGCCCAGGTGCAGCAGCACCAGGTTGAACAGGCTCAGGCCGCCCTCCTCGACCCACGGCAGATCGTGCTTGCGCAGCAGCTCGAAGACCCGCATCGCGTACAGCGGGTCGTGCAGCAGATGGTCGTCCTCGATGAGGACCTCGGTCACGCCCTGCTTGGTGATCTCGGCGAGGTGCAGATCGAACCAGTCGTGGCCGAGCGCCCGCCACGGCCCGTTCACCATCGGGATGTAGCAGAAGTCGCAGCCGACGTTGCAGCCGATCGTCGAGAAGATCTGCGCCCACGAGCCGTGCGCCCGCACCCGCTTGCCCGAGGAGTGGTACGCCTGCTCGTACTGGCGCATGTCCAGCAGCCCGAAGTCGGGCAGCGGCATCATGCCGAGACGCTGGTCGAGCCCCTGCCGCTTCGGCAGGATCCGCATGTACGGGGAGGAGGCCGTCGTCCGGACCACGGCGCCGTCCGCGCGGCGGTAGGCGAGGCCGGGCACGGCGTCGATGTCGCCGCCCTCCTCGGTCAGCGCCTGGAGCAGCGCCGTGAAGGTCTGGTCGGCCTCGTTGATGACCACGTGGTCGAAGGGCGAGTCGGGCACCGAGTAGCGCCAGTCGCCGCTCGGGTGCGCGCCGCCGGTGACCGTCACGATCGACGGGTCGATGTCCTTGATCAGATCGGCGAGGGCCCGGGCGTTGCCCCACTGGACGGTGTAGATGCACTGGACGCCGACCACGTCCGGATCGAACTCCTCGATGACGGCCCGTAATTGGGCGTCGTCGAGGCCGTAGCGGACCAGGTTGCTGCCGCCGCCGAGGTCGACCAGGTGACGTTCCTGCTCCCAGCCGGCGAAGGGGGAGTCGACGATCTTCACCTCGAAGCCGGAGAGCCGGGCGTTGGTGGCGATGCGCAGCAGGCCGATCGGCGTACCGGCCCGCTTCATGACCTCGAAGGTGTCCAGGCCGAGCGCCCGGAAGCTGCTCCGTTCCGGAGAGGGCTCCACGACCCGCGTGTACGAGGGCACGAGGAGCAGGACCCGCGGCGCCTCGCCATGGGCGCGCCGCCGGGTGCCGGAGACCGAGGTGCGCAGCGAGGGGCGGCCCAGGTGCCGCAGCGGCCGGCGCTGCGGGGCACTGGAGAAGTCGATGGTGGGATTCTCGATGAGCACGGGCGAAGGGGAAACGTTTCGCGACACGAGCGCTCCATCTGTCCGATGCGAATGGACAATGAGCTCAGATCGTGAACCCCCGCGGACCGCGCGGGTGGTGCTTCCGCGGTCAATGGCGTGAATTCACGCGCCCGCCGCCCAATGCGTCCGGATCCGGTGGAGCGACCGGCACGGGACGTGACCCGGCGGCCACCCCAGGTGAGACGGACCGCGCCCCCGGATTCCCCGCGCCGACGGCGAATGGTCGCCCCTCAGGGTTGGGTCTAGTGTCGAGATATAGGCCAGAGGCGCGCCCGCGCCCCCGCGGTCTCGGAGGCGGAATCGCGCGGCGTGCGAAAGGAGCCTCCCATGACCCGTACATTGCGCGCCGCGATCACTCTGGCGGGCACCGCGGTCCTGTCTCTGGGAGTGGTGTCGACGAGCGGAGTCCTTCCCGCGTCCGCGTCGACGATGGCCACCGACGTGAAGATCGGTCTGCTGCTCCCGGAGAGCAAGACCACGCGGTACGAGAAGTTCGACCGGCCCTACATCGAGCAGAAGATCCAGGAGCTGGCCCCGGGCGCCCACGTGGACTACTACAACGCCGCCGAGAGCGCCACGACCCAGCAGCAGCAGGTCAACACCGCGCTCGCCAAGGGCGACAAGGTGCTGATCCTGGACGCGGTGGACGCCAAATCGATCCAGTCCTCCGTGCAGAAGGCCCATGACGCGGGCGTGAAGGTCGTGTCCTACGACCGCCTCGCGCAGGGCCCGGTCGACTCCTATGTCTCGTACGACAACCGCGAGGTCGGCAGGCTCCAGGGCAAGGCGCTGCTCGACGCCCTCGGCGCCAAGGCCCAGAGCGGCGAGATCGTGATGCACAACGGGTCGCCGACCGACCCGAACGCGGCCGAGTTCAAGGCCGGCGCGCACTCCGTGCTCGACGGCAAGGTGAAGATCGGCAAGGAGTACGACACCCCCAACTGGGACCCGAACAACGCCAACCAGCAGATGTCCGGCGCCATCAGCGCCCTCGGCAAGGACAAGATCGTCGGTGTCTACTCGGCCAACGACGGTCTGGCCGCCGGTATCTCCACCGCTCTCCAGGCGGCCGGCATGCACGTGCCGCTGACCGGCCAGGACGCCCAACTCGACGCCATCCAGCGGATCCTGCTGGGCACCCAGACCATCACCGTCCAGAAGCCGTACAAGCCCGAGGCCGACATCGCCGCGACCATGGCCGTCGACTACGCCCAGGGCAAGACGCCGCCCGCCGCCCTGACCCCCGTCACCGTCACCAGCGGCAGCGGCCAGAAGGTGCCGTCCAACCTGCTGAAGCCGGTCGTCGTGAACAAGACCAACATCCAGGACACGGTCGTCAAGGACGGCATGTACACGGTCCAGGAGATCTGCACCCCGGCCTACCAGGCGGCGTGCAAGCAGGCCGGCCTGATGTAGTCGGAGGCGGTGGACGTGCCGGAAGCACCTGTGCTGACCCTGCGGGGGATCTCCAAGCGGTTCGGCGCGGTCCAGGCGCTCTCCGGGTTCGACCTGGAGGTCCACGTCGGCGAGGTCGTCGCCCTGGTCGGCGACAACGGCGCCGGAAAGTCGACCGCCGTCAAGTCGATCGCCGGGGTCAACCCGCCCGACGAGGGCGTCATCGAGTGGCAGGGGCGGCCGGTCTCGATCGGCCGCCCGCACGACGCCCAGAACCTCGGCATCGCCACCGTCTACCAGGACCTCGCCCTGTGCGACAACCTCGACGTGGTCGGCAACCTCTTCCTCGGCCGGGAACTGCGCCGCTTCGGGATCCTCGACGAGGTCCGCATGGAGCGGCGCTCCCGCGAGCTGCTCGACACCCTCTCCATCCGCATCCCCAGCGTCCGTATCCCCGTGGCCTCCCTCTCGGGCGGCCAGCGCCAGACCGTGGCCATCGCGCGGTCCCTCATCGGCGACCCCAAGGTGGTCATCCTGGACGAGCCGACCGCCGCACTCGGCGTGGAGCAGACCGCCGAGGTCCTCGACCTCGTCGAACGCCTCCGGGGCCACGGCCTGGGCACCATCCTCATCAGCCACAACATGGTGGACGTGATGGCCGTCGCCGACCGGATCGCGGTGCTCCGGCTCGGCCGGAACAACGGCGTCTTCGACAAGAGCTCCACCACCACCGAGGAGATCATCTCCGCGATCACCGGAGCAGGCGACAGCGCCGTCACCCGCCGCCAGGCCCGTATCCGCGAGGAACGGGAGGCCCGGGGGGACCGCCGGGAGGAGCCGTGACGAGGCCCTCCGGAGGCTCCGGCGACCGGGACCGGGCGGCCCCCGAGGCGATGCCCGCCGTCGACAGCCGCCTGATCGTCCGTGAGAAGGGAGTGCGCGGTTACGTCACCGAGTTCCGCCGCAAGCTGCGCAGCGGCGAACTGGGCTCGTTGCCCGTCGTCGTGGCCGTCGTCGTCATCTGGACGGTGTTCGGCAGCCTGAACAGCGCCTTCCTCTCCGCGCAGAACCTCTCCGACCTCAGCCAGCAGATCGTCGGCACCGGCATGATCGCCGTCGGCATCGTCTTCGTCCTGCTGCTCGGCGAGATCGACCTCTCGGTCGGCTCCGTCAGCGGCCTGTGCGCGGCCATTTTCGCGGTGCTCAACGTCATCAACGGCATGAACCAGTGGCTGGCGCTGCTGGTCGCCCTGGCCGGGGGAGCGGCCGTCGGCCTCATCCACGGCTTCTTCTTCGCCAAGGTGGGCGTGCCCGCCTTCGTCGTCACCCTGGCCGGCAACCTCGCCTGGAACGGCCTCATGCTGCAAGTGCTCGGCAGCAGCGGCACGGTCAACATCCCCAGCGAGAGCATCGTCTCCCGGCTGTACTCGACCATCTTCCACAGCCCGGCGGCCGCCTATGCCGCCGCGGGCGTCGGCGTCGGTCTCTTCCTGCTCGCCTCGCTGCTCGACGCCAGGCGCCGCCGGGCGGCCCGGGTGCCCTCCCGGCCGGTCGCCGAGATCGTGCTGCGCACGGGCGTGATCGCGGCCATCGCCTTCGCCGCCGCGTACATCCTCAACCAGTACCAGGGGCTCCCGCTGGCGCTGCTGATCTTCCTGATCCTGCTGGTGGTCCTGGACTTCGTGCTGCGGCGCACCCGGTACGGGCGCCAGATCTTCGCCGTCGGCGGCAACATCGAGGGGGCCCGCCGCGCCGGCATCGGCGTGCCCTTCATCCGCATGAGCGTCTTCACCGTCTCCGGCGTGATGGCGGCGGTCGGCGGGCTCTTCCTGGCCGGCCAGATCCAGTCGGCGAGCCAGACCTCCGGCGGCGGCAACCTGCTGATGAACGTCATCGCCGCCGCCGTCATCGGCGGCACCAGCCTGTTCGGCGGCCGGGGCTCGGTCTGGTCGGCGCTGCTCGGCTCCCTGGTCATCGGCTCGATCCAGTCGGGCATGAACATCATGGGCGTCAGCAACGCGGTCCAGTTCATGATCACCGGCTCGGTGCTGCTGGCCGCCGTGGTCGTCGACTCGCTGTCCCGGCGCAGCCAGAAGGCCGCGGGACGCGCCTGACGGCGGCCCGCTCCCGGGGCTCGCGGGAAGCGGGACCCCACCCCGAAGACCAAGATCATCTCGGGGCAGAATGACGCCCATGACCATGACGAACGTACCCAAGACGGCCACGGTCGACGACGCCGCGCTCATCGGCGGCATCCTGACCCGCGCGTTCGACGACGACCCGATGATGCGCTGGTTCTTCCCGGAGGACGCCACCCGCGCGGCCTCGCTGGACCGCTACTTCACCACCCTCTTCACCCGCCAGTACGTCCACCACGGCGTGTGCGAGCGCACCGGCGCCGCCGCCTCCTTCTGGGTGCCCGCCGAGGCGCAGGAGAAGGCCGTGCCCGACGCGGACACCATCGAGGAGCTCAAGGGCATCCTCGGCGACCGGGTCGCGCAGTTCGGGGCGGCCGTCGAGACCGCCGCCGCGCACACGCCCCAGGAGCCCCACTGGTCCCTGTCGCTCATCGGCGCCGACCCGGCCGCGCAGGGCCAGGGTCATGGAGCCGCGCTGCTGCGCTCGGGCCTGGCCCAGGCCGACGCGGCCGGCATGCCGGTCTACCTGGAGTCCTCCAAGGCGGCGAACCTCCCCGTCTACGAGCACTTCGGCTTCACCGTGCGCGAGGAGGTGCCGCTGCCCGGCGACGGCCCGATGCTCTGGGGCATGTGGCGCGAGCCGCGCCGCCCGGCGGACGCGTAGCGGGACGGGCGGACGCCCCGGCGGCCCTGGTGGGCCTCCGGGGCGTCCCCTGGAGCGTGGGTCACGGCACGAGCCGCAGCAGGCGGTTCGGGGAGCCGCTGCCCGGGCTCGTCACCTTGTTCGGGGTGGCGCCGTTGACGAGGGCGGTGGCGACCTGCGCCGGGGTGGCGGAGGGGTGGCCGGCCAGGTAGACGGCGGCGGCGCCCGCGACGTGCGGGGTGGCCATCGAGGTGCCGGAGATGGTGTTGGTGGCGGTGTCGCTGGTGTTCCAGCCCGCGGTGATGGACACGCCCGGGGCGAAGAGGTCGAGCACCGAACCGTAGTTGGACCAGCTCGCCTTGGCGTCCGCGCTGTCGGTGGCGCCGACGGTGAGGGCGGCGGCGACCCGGGCCGGGGACGAGGAGGACGCGTTCGTCCCGGAGTTGCCGGCGGCGACCGCGTACGTGACGCCGTCCGCGATGGACTTCTTGACCGCGTTGTCGAGAGCGGTGGAGGCGCCCCCGCCGAGCGAGAGGTTGGCGACGGCCGGATCGCCCGCCGCGTGGTTCGCCGTCACCCAGTCGATGCCCGCGATGACACCGGAGGTGGTGCCGGAGCCGTTGTTGTCGAGCACCCGGACGGCCACGATCCTCGCGGCCTTCGCCACGCCGTACGTCTTCCCGGCGATGGTGGTGGCGACGTGCGTGCCGTGCCCGTTGCCGTCCTGTGCGACGGAGTCGCCCTCGACGGCGTCGTAGCCGTTGACGGCGCGCCCGGCGATCTCGGTGTGACCGATGCGGACACCGGTGTCGATGACGTACGCGGTGACGCCCGCGCCCGCGCTGTCGGGGTAGGTGTACGTGCCGGAGAGCGGCAGGTCCGCCTGGTCGACGCGGTCCAGGCCCCAGGGGGCGTTGGACTGCGTGGCGTCGGAGCGGACCACCTGGTCCTGCTCGACGGACGCGACAGCCGGGTCGGCGGCCAGCCGGCGGGCCGCGGCGGCGTCGAGCCGGGCGGTGTAGCCGTTGAGCGCCGAGCCGAAGGTCCTGCCGACCCGGCCGCCGTAACCGGCTATGAGGCCCCGCCCCTTGGCGGAGGCGGCCGTGAACCCGGCGCCCTGCTTCAGGGTGACGATGTAGCTGCCGGGCACGGCGTCGGCCGATCCGGCGGCGAGCACGACGCCCTCGGCGGGGGCGGCCTGGGCGGGGACGGCGGCGAAGGCGCCCAGGAGGGCGGCCGCCGTGGCGGCGGAGACCGTCACGGCCAGACGGGCCCTGGAGTTCTGCGGAAGTGCCATGGTGAGGGAGTCCTCCTCTTGGCGGCGCGCCCGGGGTGGGCGGCGCGACGGTGGGGGCTGTGCGCTCGGGACCGCCGGGAACGGGGGTGTGGCGTTCCCGGCGTGAGCAGCAGCCTGGCCGCCGCCACGGGTGGGACTCAAGGGAGTTGGGGTCTTGTCATGGATCCGCCATACCGCCGCAATCGAATCCGCAAGGAAAAGGGGTGAACCGGACGGCGCATGGTCGAAGCCCGGCCACTGGCGTGATCTGACGGTGGAAAAGATTCGGAGGGGACCCGACAAACGGGACATACCCCATCACCTGATGTATGCCTTTCACATGGATCCCCACCAGCAGGCCTCCGCCGCCCCCCGCCTCGCCCGGCGCGGCGGCCGACTGCTGCTCGCCGTACCCTTCGCGCTCATCGCGGTGGTCACCGTCGTGGACGTCCTGTCACCGCCCGACGTCCACCTCGGGCCCTTCCTGATCGCCGCGCCCGCCGTCACGGCCTCGTTCGCGGGCGCGCGCATGACCGCCTTCGTGGGGGCGGTCGCCGTGCTCGCCCAGTCGGTGGTGGCGGTCTCCCGGACCACCCTCACCGACCTCAACCACACCTACCAGATCGTCGCGCTGGTCCTGATCTCGGTCATCGCGACCTTCTTCGCCCACCTGCGCGAGCGGGACGAGGAGCGGGTGCGGCGGCTGCGGTCCATCGCCCACGCCGCGCAGAGCGTCGTCCTGCGCCCGCTGCCGCACCGGGCCGGACCGCTGCACATCGCCTCGGTCTACCTCGCGGCGGAGGAGGAGGCGCAGATGGGCGGCGACCTGTACGCGGCGGCCCGCACCGCGACCGGGACGCGGCTGCTGATCGGGGACGCCCGGGGCAAGGGCCTCGACGCCATCGGCGAAGCCTCCCTGGTCCTGGGCGCTTTCCGGGTCACCGCCCGCCGCGAGCAGGAGCTGCCGGACCTCATCGGCCACCTGGAGGCGGGCGTCGGCTCCGCCGAGCCGACCGGGGACGAGCCGGGCACGGGAGCGGCGGCCGCGGCGGCCGACGACACCGCGGACGAGGCCTTCGTCACCGCCCTGGTCCTCGACATCCCCGACCGCGAGCCGGTCGTACGGCTCGTCAACTGCGGGCACCCGCCGCCACTGCTCCTGCGGCAGGGCCGGGTGATCCCCCTCGACACCGCCGACGCGAGCCCGCCGCTTGGCCTGTCGGACGTCCTGGCACCCGCCGTCACCGTGGAGACCTTCCCCTTCGACGTCGGCGACGTCCTGCTCCTCTACACCGACGGGGTCGTCGAGGCCCGCGACGCCTCCCGCGCCTTCTACCCCCTGACGGAGCGCCTCGCGGCCTGGGCCGGGGACGACCCGCCGACCCTGCTCGGCCGCCTGCGCGCCGACCTCCAGGCGTACGCGGGCGGCCACCTCGGCGACGACGCGGCCCTCGTCGCCGTCGAGCGGCTGGCCCCGGAGCCGTAGGGCCTGTCCGACGGATCAGACCTCGGGCAGTGAAGGGTGCGGCGTCCACGGCAGCGGGGCGGTGACGGCCCACCGCTCGTGGTCCCGCCAGTCCCCGTCGATGTATAGGTAGCCGGGCGACATCCCCTCGTGACGGAAGCCCAGCTGCCGGACCAGGGCCAGGGACGGCTCGTTCCCCGGCTGGATGTTGGCCTCGATCCGGTGCAGCCGCAGCTCGGTGAAGGCGTGCTCAAGGACGAGGGCGACCCCCTCGGACATGTACCCGTGCCCCGCCGACGGCGCGAAGGCCGCGTACCCGATGGACGCGCCCTGGTAACGCCCCCGGATGATCGAGTTGATGTTGACCATGCCCGCGACGGCACCCGTCTCCCGGACCCGGACCAGGAAACCCAGGTTGGCGTCGTCGAAGCGCCGCATCCAGACACGGAACTCCTCCGCCGTCCCGGGCAACTGCATCCACGGCCCGTGCAGCTCGGCGCTGGCCCGTACGAGCGCGCAGAACTCGTCCTGGTCGGAGAGGGTGAGCGGGTGGAGTGCGACCCGTGGCGGAAAGTTGACCATGGGCCAACGGTAGGGGACGCCGCTCCCGTGGCGGCGGGAGACCGCAACCACGGGCGGCGCGGAGGCGTCCCTGCCGGGTATGAGCGAGAAGCGGACGTCCGCCGACGGAACCAGGGCCGAGAGCGCCGGAGGCTGCCTCGTGACCGCCGGGGGAGCGCTCGCCGGTCTCGGCTACTGGGCGCGGCGAGCCGCCTTCAGCGTCGACGGCGGCTTCGAGGCGCACGCCCGCGACCTGAGCGTCGTCCTCGTGGACCTCCCGCTCATCCTCCTCGGCGCCGTCGCGCTGCCCCTCGTCACCTGGCTCCTCACCTTCCGCCGCGGGCCCTGGCCGGCCGCCCTCGCCGCCCTGCTCGTCCTCGCCCTCTTCCTGTACGGCGTGGACGCCTTCTGGCGGCCCCGGCAGGCGCCGGACCCCGGCTACGGACCCGGGATCTGAGGGGCGCGAGCCGCGCCGTTCGGGCCCACCTGCCCGCGCGGGCGTGCCGGAGGAACGCCCGGGTGCGTCGGCGTGGTTACGGTGGGCCGATGCGACCAGTTCCCCGGTGGGCCCTGATCTCCTCGGGGTGCGCCCCGGTCCTCCTCATCGGCGGCTGGACGATCGCGGGCAGCATGGAAGGGCCCGGCTACGATCCCGTCACCCAGACCATCAGCGTCCTCGCGGCGTACGGAGCGCCGGGAGCCTGGGTGATGACGGGCGCGCTCCTCGGCCTCGGCGTCTGCCATCTGTTCACCGCCTGGGGGCTGCGCGCCGCCGCGCTCGCCGGACGGATCGCCCTGGCCGCCGGCGGCGTCACGGCGCTGGTCGTCGCGCTGCTCCCCGCGCCGAGCAGCGGAGGCTCCCTGCGGCACGGCTCGGTCGCCGCCGTCGGCTTCGCCCTGCTCGCGCTGTGGCCGCTGCTCGCCACCGACCGTACGGGTCCGGCGCCCTGGGGCCTGCGACCGGTGCCCGCCGTCGCGGTGACGGCGCTGATGGGGCTCGGGGCCGGCTGGTTCCTCGTCGACATGCAGCGGCACGGCGCCGTCGGCGTCGCCGAACGCCTGGTGACCTGCGTGCAGGCCGTCTGGCCCCTCGTGGTCGTGGTCTCCTGCCTGCTCCACCGAAGGCGGGACGCCCAGTAGAACGCGAAAGGCGGACACCGGCCCCGGGAAGGGGCGGTGTCCGCCTCGCGTCACCTCAGATCACCTCAGACCGCGTCCCGCACGGTGCCGGTGACCTCCGGGCCCGGGATCGGCTCCCAGTTGCCGTCGTAGGTGGTGAACCTGCCCCGCAGGGTCTCGGCGGGCTCGGCGATCGTGTCCTTGACGGTCGGCACGCGGATCTCCGCGCTGGTCTGACCGGCCGGGACGCTCACGCTCAGGTACAGGCCCCAGCCCTCCATCACCTGGGACAGCGGCACGGCCGGGTCCGGCACCTGGCCGATCTGCTCCTCCAGCCAGGCACGGTCGACGTCCGCCGTGGACAGCTCGGTGCCGCCGGTCACCGGCTCCAGCTGGATCCCGCCCATGATGTCGACGTCGGCGGGCTCCGACAGCGTCGCCCGCCAGACCAGGGCGGCGCCCTCGGTCACGTCGTCGGCGACGGGCGTCAGGGTCACCTTCGGCATGGGGTCGTCGTTCCGCGCGGTCACCCCGCCGTGGTGCGCGCCGACCACGGCGCCGCGCACCGCCTTCACGAAGGCGTCCCGCGAGATGTCGTAGCCGAACCGGGTGTTGCCCCGCACCTGGACCGGAAGGTCGATGTCATGGCGTCCGGGGCGCACCGTCACCAGCCGGGTCGTCACCTGGTCGCTGTCCGGCTTGGGCACGAACAGCCGGACCTGGCCGCTGCCCTGGCCCGTGACCTTCACCGGGATCCGGTACGTCTTGACGCCCGAGTCGCCCTCCTTGACCGTCAGACGGCCCACGTCGACCCGCGCGAGCGCGGCGGGCCGGACGGCCGGAGTGCCGGGGCGCCAGCCCCACCCGTCCATCAGGAACGCGCGGCCGTCGCGGCTGCGCGGGGTCAGTTCGAGCGAAGCGATCTTCTTCAGGTCCAGCCGGGCCCGGGTGGCGGCGGACAGCGGTACGCGGATCTCACGCGCCCACGAGGCCGCGGTACGGGAGCTGCCCGGCAGGCCGTCGACGCGGGTGCGGCCGAGGTGCGCGCGCTTGCCCGCGGCATCCCTCACGGCGATGTCGAGCACGGTGCCGGTGCTGTTCGGCGGCACGATCAGGCGCAGCGCCAGCGACTCGGAGCCGGCCAGCGAGACCGGCCGCTTGGCCCGCACGGTGACCGGCGCGCCCGGGTTGGTCCAGCGCAGCGCGACGGCGTCACGGCCCGGTTCGGGCGAGGCCTCCCAGTTCGCGAAGTGCGGCGAGGCGCCCTCGTCGGGCGACAGGCAGGAACGGGTCGCGTCGGGGTCGACCTGGGCGCAGAGCCGCGCGCCGGTCCCGGACACGGTGACCGAGGAGCCCGGCAGGAAGGCCGGGGTGCGCCGCGCGCCGACGGCGTGGGTGACGACCCGCGCCGGGTCGGCCGAAGGGGCGCGCCGGCCGGTGCCGTCGAGGAGCGGCCGGACCCGGTCGTCGCCGCCGACGAACAGCCGCGCGGCCGCCGCGATGTAGGTGGCGCCCGCGGTCTGCTGCTGCGGGGCGGTCAGCCGGGTGCGGGTGCCGGGGGAGCAGACCGGGTCGGTGCCGTCCTCGGACGAGAAGTCGTCGAAGGCGGGCGCCTTGGCCTGTCCCGGGGTCCACTCGCTGTTGAAGAAGTTGTGGTTCGCGCCGACCATGTAGACCGCGCTGTGCAGGGCGGCGCCCTGGCTGACGCCCCGGGTGCCGTCCACGTAGATCTGGCCCTGGAGGTCGGACACGTCGCCGTCGCAGCCCGGCAGGATCGTCGTGGAGGGCACGTCGGGGGCCGGGTTCTGGCCGAAGATCGTGGGCCCGATCAGGACGTTGCCCCGGATCTTCCAGCGCACGGGGCCCCGGTAGCCGTCCTGGTCGGCGGGGGCCGGGTAGAGGCTGTCGAGCGCGGCGCGGTTGACGCCCTCGCCGCCACGGGAGTGGCCGACGAGCAGGACGCGGGAGAGGTCCGCCTGCCCGACGCCTCGGACGGCGGCCGGCGCGGAGGGCCGCTTCGTGGTCCACGCGGCCCAGCGGGCGAGGTGCTGGCGCACGAGGGAGGAGCGGGCCTGGGCGCCGCCGTCCTCGGCCTGCCAGTCCTGCCCGTTGATGCCGTTGGCGGAGATCGACACCGTCACGTAACCCTGGGAGGCCAGCAGCTTCTGGGCCTTCAGATACCCCTTGTGGCTGGGGATCGGCTTGAAGCCGGGGGCGCACGGCCAGTCGCCGGTGACGTCCTCGGTGCCCGGCTTGTAGCAGGTGCCGTGGCGGCCGTGCAGGAACAGGGCCACCGGGCGCTTGCCGGGAGCGTTGGTCGGGCCGACGACCACGGCCTCCATCTCGACGGGCTTCGGGAAGCCGGGCAACGAGACGGAGCGCAGGGCGTATTCGCCGCTGCTCGTACGGTAGGGGCCGGCCTTGCCCGGGTCCACCGGGTTCGCGGGCAGCGCGGCCTCGGGCCGGACGGCCTGGGCGCGCGGGCGGTTGTGGGCCGAGCGGGCCGGCGCGGCGGCGTCGAGCCGCCGTCCGCCGGCCGTCACGCTCAGGTCGGAGGTCTTGTCGATCCGGACGCCACCGAGCGGCAACCGGAAGGTCCGGCCGTCCCGTTGGGCCTCCGGAAGGCCGAGCAGCCGGTCCCCGGCGCGGAACTCGACCCGGGCGTCGCCCATGCGGACGGGCTTGGGCGAGGTCCACACCAGATGGGCGGCGGCGCCGGTCCCGGAGATCTGCCAGCCCTCGGGGAGGCCGGCGTCCCCGGCCCGGCTCCCCGGGGACGCCGGCGGTGATCCCGGGGTCGGCTGCGCGAACGCCGGCAGGGGCGACGCAGCCGTTATGGCGAGCAGCGCCACGGCGGTGGTCACGCCGCGTGTGACACGTATCAAAGCGGTCTTCCTCACGATCGGTCTCGTGAGGGCACCTGCGGTGTCCCCGGTCCCCCGGGCATCCCCCGTCCCTGGTGCCCCCCTCGACCCGGAGGACGGTGGGAAAGACCTGTGGGTTGCCTCAAGGGGGCGTCAAAAACCTGTCAGGGTAAGGAAAAACCTTCGGGGCCGTGCGCGGGGCGTCTCAGGGACAGAAGGCCTTGCCGTCCAGGGTCCAGTGCGGGTCCGGGGCGATCCCCAGGGCGGTGTAGACGTGCGCGGCGACGTCCGCGTGGTGGAGCGGCGCCGACGGGGCCTTCCCGGGCGGCAGTCCGGGCCCGCACGCCGCGATCCAGGCGGTGCGCTCCAGCTCGCTGCGCCCGCCGTGGCCGCCCTCGTCCCGGTGGCCGTGGTCGGTCACCGCGATGACCGTCCACTCCTCGCCCGCGCGCTCACGGCGTCCGCGTACGGCGTCGAGGAGCCGGCCGAGCCGCCGGTCGGCGGCCTCGACCGAGGCGCGGTACTCCTTGCCGCAGCCGACGAAGTGCGCCGTCTCGTCCACGGCGCCGAGATACACGAAGCCCGCGTGCAGCTCCTCGTCGAGACCCAGGAGGTGTTCCGCCTCGGCCGTCACCCGCTCGTCGGCCTCCTCCCACGCCTCGGGCGTGTCCTCGGCCGGGGCGACGTAGCCGAGCCGGGTCGGCGCGACGAACAGCGGGCCGCCCTCCCGCGCGAGGAAGAGCGGCGCCCACCCGCCGACCGCGAAGGTCCGGCGCCCGCACTCGGCGGCGAGCCGGGTCGTGAAGTCGGGAAAGACATCGAGCCGGTTGCCGTCGAGCCGGTTGCCCCAGACACCGTGCTTGGCGACGCCGACGCCGGTGACGATCGTCGTCCAGCAGGGCCCCGACATGGTCGGGGTCGTCGCGTCCACCTCGACGGGCGCGAGGAAGCCCGCGCGGGCGATCGAGTCGAGGTGGGGGGTGTCGAGGCCGGGGAGCACGTCGAGGCGTACGCCGTCGATGCCGATCACCAGGGTGGGGGAGGTGTGCATGGAGGGTTCCAGGGGGTGTGGGTGGGTGGGTGCCGCAGGAAGGGGACGGGGAAGGGGAAGGGGACGGGGATGGGTGAAGGGGCGGCGGGCGGGTGGTGGCGCCCTGCGGAGTGCCCCGTCAGGCGGAGCCCACCCGCCGGAGCCGGATCATCCGGCTCGCGTGGTCCCCGGCCGGGAGGCGCAGGTCGAGGCCCCGGTGGACCAGGACGTCGCCGCTGTGCGACTCGTCCAGGTCCAGGTCGCGGTAGCGCGCCGTGGGGTCGAGTGCGGGCAGCGGCACCGGGGCCGGGGCGTGGCCGAAGCGGGTCGTGGGGCGCCAGGCGAGGACCACGTGGTCGTCGCCGTCGGGCGCGGCGTAGTGGACGGCGCGCACCGGCCCGGTCGTCGCGACGCGGTGCTGGACGCCGTGCTGGACGACGGGGCGCACGCTCTTGTAGCGCGCGACGAGCTCGGCGGCCTCCGCCAGCTCCTCGTCCGTCCACCGCGTCAGGTCGCCGCCGAGTCCCAGGGCCCCGGCCATGGCGACATGGAAGCGGAAGCGCAGCGGGGTGCGCCGGCCGGTGGTGGTGTTGGGGCTGTCGGTGACCCACGCGGCCATGGCCTGCGCCGGGAAGAGCTGGCCGAAGCCGTGCTGGATGCCGATGCGGTCGACCGGGTCGGTGTTGTCCGAGACCCAGGCCTGGTCCGTACGGGAGAGGATGCCCAGGTCGACCCGCCCGCCGCCGCCCGCGCAGGCCTCGATCCGCAGCCCGGGGTGGTCGGCGCGCAGCCGGTCCATGATCCGGTAGACGGCCCGGGTGTGGTCGATCCAGAGCCGGTCGGGGTCGGGGTGCCCGGCCCATCCGGCCTCGGTGAAGGCCCGGTTGGCGTCCCACTTGAGCCAGTCGACCCGGTGGTCGCGCACAAGATCGTCGAGGGTCCGCCAGGCCCAGTCCGCCACCTCGGGGCGGGCGAAGTTCAGCACCAGCTGGTTGCGGAGCTCGGTGGCGTCGAGCTCGGGGGAGTGCACGACCCAGTCCGGGTGCGCGCGGTACAGATCGCTGTCCCGGTTGACCATCTCCGGCTCCACCCAGAGCCCGAACTCCATGCCGAGGCGGTGCACCTCGTCGGCGAGCGGCCGCAGGCCCTCGGGGAAGGCCGCGCGGTGGGGGGTCCAGTCGCCGAGCCCCGCCCGGTCGCTGCGCCGGGCGCCGAACCAGCCGTCGTCCAGGACGAACAGCTCGGCGCCGAGGCCCGCGGCCAGCCGGGCGAGCCGGATCTGCCCCGCCTGGTCGACGTCGAAGCCCGTGGCCTCCCAGGAGTTGTAGAGCACCGGCCGGTCCCGCCCGGGCTCCGGCAGGACGTGCCGCCGGATGTGCGCGTGCCAGCCGCGACTGGCCGCGCCGAAGCCGTCCGGGGTGTAGAGACCGGCGTACGACGGGGTGCGCAGCGTCTCGCCCGGGCGCAGCGTCCAGCCGAGCCCCTCGTGGCCGAAGCCGCCGGTCCAGGTCGTGCGCCCGACTGGGTCGCGGTGGACGGTGACGCGCCAACTGCCGCTCCAGGCGAGCGCGGTGCTCCACACCTCGCCCCGCTCCTCGGTCGCGGTGCCGTCGTCCAGGGCCAGCCACGGGCTGGCCTGGTGGCTGGTGATCCCGCGCCGGCTGGTGAGGACGGTCTCGGCGACCGGGAGCCGGTCGCGGCGGAGCTGGAACTCGCTGTTCCAGCCGCCCACCAGATGGCTGAGCCGGTAGTCGGCCAGCGCGGGCGCGGTCCAGGACGCCGAGTCCAGCCGCTCGACGGTGACGGGCCGCGCGGGATCGGCGTCGGGCGCGGTGTGGGTGAGCTCCGTCCAGCGCTCGACGACGTCGCTGTCCGGCCGTACCCGGTAGCAGAGTTCGGTACGCAGCGGACGGCGCCGGTCGTCGAGGCGCAGCCGCAGCTCGCCGCCGTCGACGACGGCCCCGGCGAACCGCCACTGGACCCCCCGGGTGCCGTCCGCGAAGCGGACCTGGAGGCCGGCCGGACCGAACCGGGCGCCGCTCTGGGGCGCGAGCTCGTCGGCGGCGGCGTCGGCCTCGAAGCTGCTCGCGGCGGGCGACGCGGGCGCCGGGAGCCGGGCGAGGACGGCGCTGTCGAGCGGACGCCCCCAGTGCAGGTGCCGTGGGCTGCCGTCGGCGCCGACGCGTACCGCGTACTGGCTGTTCGGCGTGCGCAGGACCGCGAGGCCGAGCGCGGGGTCGAAGGTGACGGGCGGGAGCGTGTCGTGCACGGATGAGTCCCCTTGACGTGCGGAGAGATACGGGGCGGGGCCGACGGAGGCGAAGTCAACACGCGGTCGGCCGGAGCCCCTTGGCGGAAGGCACGGAGGCGGCCACGAGCGTAGGGCGGCACCTGACGGGAAATCAATACTGGAAGAAGTTATTTATTTGCTCTACGTTTCACCCGTGTTTCGACATCGAACCCGGCCTCTGGTCAGCGCACCCGCCGAAACCGCGGTCCTCGCCCTCCTGTTGGCGGAAGGACCGCTCAGCAGGGTGGAGCTGGCACGCCGCACCGGACTCTCCTCGACGGCCGTCACCAAGGCGGCCCGGCCGCTCCTCGACGACGGCTACCTGTACGAACTCCCGCCGGAGCGCACCGCCCCCGGCGCCGGACGGCCCGTCAACCCCCTGGCGGTCGCCCCCGACCGGGAGTTCTTCATCGGCGTCAAGGTCAGCCCCGACCACCTCTTCGGCGCGGTGTGCGACCTGCGGGCCGGCATCCGCGTCACGGCGAGCCTCCCGCTCACCGACTGCGAACCCGGCACCGTCGCCCGGGTGTTCACCGAGCTGATCGACCGACTACTCGACACGGAACCGGAGTTCCGTGACCGCACCCGGCACGTCGGGGTCGCCGTCTCCGGCGACGTCGACCGCGAGAGCGGCCGGGTGCGCCACTCCGGCCTGCTCGGCTGGAGCGACGTCCCGCTCGCGGAACTGCTCACCGCCGCCACCGGTCTTGCCGTCACCGTCGAGAACGACGTGCGGGCCCTGACCGTCGCCGAGCACTGGTTCGGCGAGGGCATCGGCACCGGCTACTTCGCGCTCGTCACCATCGGCGCGGGCATCGGCTCCGCCCTGGTCGTCAACGGGGAACTGCTGCGCGGCGCCTACGGCGTCGCGGGCGAGGTCGGGCACATCTGCGTCGACCAGACGGGACCGCGCTGCCGCTGCGGCGCCCACGGCTGCGTCGAGGCCCTCGCCTCGACCGACGCGATACTCCGCGCGGTCCGCGACGCCACCGGACGGCCGGAGCTGGCCTTCGAGCAGGTCGTCGAGCTCGCCCGCAAGGGCGACCCGGCGGCCGTCGCCGCCTTCGCCCGGGCCGGCCGCGCCATCGGCGTCGGCATCGCCACCCTGGTCAACCTGGTCGGCCCCGAGCGCGTGGTGGTCAGCGGCGAAGGGCTCGCCGCCTACGACCTGTTCGGCCGCCACATCCAGGAGGCCTTCGCGGCCCACGCCTTCGGCGCGGCCGCCCGCTGCCCGCTGCTGCTCCGCCCGCTGCCCTGGGAGGAATGGGCGCGCGGCGCCGCCGCCGTCGCCATCCAGGCGCTCTTCCCGCAGTACGCGGCCACCGCCGCGACCGGCTCCGGCTGACCCGCATGACCACCACGGCTCGCGCGGGCCCCCACCGTTCGCGCGCGCCCGTTCCGTACGACTCCCCGGCCGACGCCCTCCACTGCCGGCAAGCACTGTCGAAGGCACCGGCCAGGGAGCACCCGCCCCGCCCCACCCTCACGAAGGATGCGACATGAGCGCACGCAGAACCGAGCTTAGCCGACGCGGATTCCTCACCGGATCGTTGCTGGTCGCCGCCGGAACCGTGCTGACGAGCGCGTGCAGCACCGACCCCACCGGCGCGGCAGGCTCCGGCGCCCGGACCACGCTCAACGTCTGGTACCACGCCTACGGCGAGGCCGGCACCCAGCAGGCCGTGCTCCGCTACGCCACCGCGTTCACCAAGGCGCACCCGGACATCGCCGTCAAGGTCACCTGGGTCCCCGGCGACTACGCGGGCAAGCTCAACGCGACCCTGCTCACGGATGCCGCCCCCGACGTCTTCGAGATCGGCGACTTCAGCGAGAGCCTGGCCCGCCGGGGCCAGATCGCCGCCCTGGACGACGTGTACGGCAGCGCCAGGAGCGACTTCAACACCAACGCCGTCGACTCGGTCACCGTCGACGGCAAGCTGTACGGCGTCAAGATGATCGACGACGTCATGATGCTCTACTACCGCAAGAGCGCCCTGGCCAAGGCCGGCATCACCCCGCCCGCCGACTACGACGGCCTGGTGGCCTCCGCGAAGGCGCTCAGCACGGGCAGGAGCAAGGGACTCTTCCTCGGCAACGACGGCCTCGGCGACGCGCCCATCCTGGCCGTCTGGTCCAACGGCGGCGAACTCGTCGCCCCCGACGGCACGGTGGGCTTCGGCTCGCCCCAGGCGCTCGAAGCGCTCACCGGTCTCAAGCGCCTGCACGACGACAAGTCGCTGCTGCTCGGCTTCACCACCGACTGGTGGGACCCGGCCGTCCTCACCCAGGGCGTCGTGCCGATGCAGTGGTGCGGTCTGTGGGCGATGCCCGCCGTCAAGTCCGCCCTCGGCGACGACTTCGGCGTGCTTCCCTGGCCCTCCTACAAGCCCGGCGGCACCCCCGCCGTGCGCGTCGGCGGCTGGACCAGCTGCGTCAACGCCAAGGGCAAGAAGGTCGACGCGGCCAAGAAGTTCGTCCAGTGGCTGTGGGTCCAGCAGGCCGACCTGCAGAAGGACTTCGCCGAGAGCTACGGCTTCCACGTCCCGCCGCGCCGGTCCGTCGCGGCCACCGCGAAGAAGCTCTCCGAAGGCGCCGCCAAGGAGACCGTGACCCTCGCGGACCGGTACGGCAAGCACAACCCCGGCACCTGGGACACCGCCGTCAGCGCGACCTTCAGCGCGGCGGCGGCCAAGATAGCCGCGGGTGATGGCGACCCCGCCGCGCTCATGGCCGCGGCGGTCAAGAAGGCCCAGGGCGAGATCGACAAGCAGCGCGGCTGATGGAACCCGCACCGGAACTCACCCTTCCGTCAGCCCGCGCAGGGCGCCCCGCGGCCGAGCCGCGGGGCGCGCTCCGCACCCGCCGCACCGGCCGCCCCCGCACCGGACGCGCGAACTGGCTCGCCTTCACCCTGCTGACCGCGCCCATGCTCATCGGGCTCGGCGTCTTCAAATACGTCGCCATCGGCTGGAGCTTCCTGCTCAGCCTCAGCGACGCCCGGGGCACCATCGCGCTCGGCCACTGGGTCGGACTCGACAACTACCGCACCCTCCTGGCCGACCAGGCCTTCCGCGACTCCCTCGGCCAGATCCTGGTCTTCACCGCCTTCATCGTGCCCGTCACCTTCGCCGCCTCCCTCGGACTCGCCCTGCTGGTCCACCGGGTGAGGCGCGGCCGCGCCCTGGTGCGCACCGCCTTCCTCGTCCCGGCGGCCGTCTCCTACGTCGCCGCCTCGCTGCTGTGGAAGATGTCCCTGTTCAACGGCCTGCCCGCGGGCATCGCCAACACGATCGGCGGCTGGTTCGGCGCGGACCCGGTCCCCTGGCTCCAGACCACGTCGCCCCCGCTGTACTGGGTCGTGCTCGTCACCCTGCGGCTGTGGCTCCAGGTCGGCTTCTACATGGTGCTCTTCCTGGCCGGACTCCAGGCCATCCCGAGGGAGGTCCACGAAGCCGCCGCGCTCGACGGTGCCACCGGCCTCCGGCTGCTGCGAAGGATCACCCTGCCAATGCTCCGCAACACCTCCGTCGCCGTCCTGATGCTGCTGTTCATCGCCGCCTTCCAGGCCTTCGACGAGTTCTACAACCTGTTCAACAGCGGCCTCTCCGGCACCGGCACCGCCCCCGTCCAGACCCCGCTGGTCCACCTCTACAACACCGCCATGGGCAGCCAGAACTACGGTCTCGGCTCCGCCGGAGCCTTCGTGCTCACCGCCCTCATCGTCGGCGTGACGCTGCTCCAGGGCCGGTTCACGGGATTCGGCAAGAGCGAAGGATGAGCCGCACATGACCCTTCCCGGACTCTCCCGAGCCCTCCGCCGCACCGGCCGCGGGCTGCTCGTCGGCCTGCTGACCGCGCTCTTCCTCGCGCCGTTCTACCTGATGCTGCGCAACGCGCTGATGGACTCCCAGGGCCTGACCTCGCCCGACTGGACCTGGTGGCCCTCGACGGCCCACTTCGAGAACTTCACCGCGCTCTTCGCCGACCCCACCGTCTCCATGGGCCGGGCGCTCGGCAACTCGCTGCTGATCGCCGCGATCACCGCCCCCGTCTCCACCCTGCTCGCCTCCGCCGCCGGCTACGCCTTCGCCCGGATCCCCGTACCGGGCCGTGGCGTCCTGCTGGCCCTGGTGGTGGCCACCCTGATGATCCCGGGCTCGGTCACCTTCGTACCGACCTTCGTCGTCGTCGGCTCCATGGGCGGCGTGAACACCCTCTGGGGCATCATCGTCCCGGGCCTGTTCAACCCCTTCGCCGTGCTGCTCTTCCGCAACTTCTACCTCCAGTTCCCGGCGGAGATCGAGGAGGCCGGACGGCTCGACGGCCTCGGCTGGTTCGGCCTGTACGGGCGGATCGCCCTGCCCAGCTCCGGCGCGATGCTCGCCTCCCTCGGCGCCCTGTCCTTCATCGACAGCTGGAACTCCTTCCTGTGGCCGCTGGTCATCGGCCAGGACCCCTCGGCGTGGACCGCCCAGATCGCCCTGTCGACCTTCCTCACCTCGCAGACCGTCAACCTGCCGGGCCTCTTCGCCGGCGCCGTCGTCACCATCACCCCCCTCGTCGTCATGTTCCTGGTCGCCCAGCGCTACATCGTCGAAGGCATCGCCACCAGCGGCCTCAAGGGCTGACGCACCCCCCCGCACCACCAAAGAGCAGGCACCACACCTCCCTCCACAAGGAGCCCCCGTGACACCTGGCACTCTGCTCCGACGCGCGACCACGGCCCTGGCCACGGTCTCCGCGCTGCTCATCGGCGTCCCCGCAGCGGTCGCCTCCACACCCACCGGGCCCGCCGTCGCGGCGGCGCCCACCGTCCTCACCGGGCCGCAGCTCGCCGCCTCCTGGACCGGACCGCTCAGCACCCGTGGCCGGTGGATCGTCGACGCGGCCGGCAACCGCTTCAAGCTGAAGGCCGGCAACTGGGCCGGCGCCCAGGGCACCTGGGAAGGCAGCGGCGACGTCAACGACGTCACCAACCACCAGGCCGACCAGATGTCGCACAACATCCCGCTCGGCCTCGACCGCACCCCGATCGACCGGATCCTGGCCGACTTCCACGCCCTCGGCCTGAACAGCGTCCGCCTCCCCTTCGCCAACGCGGTCGTGCACGACACGGTCCCCGTCCCCGACTCGGCGGTCGCCGCCAACCCGCAGCTCAAGGGCAAGACCCCGCTCCAGGTCATGGACGCCGTGGTCGCCGCGCTCACCGCGGACGGCTTCGCCGTCATCCTCAACAACCACACCACCAGCTACCGCTTCTGCTGCGGCCTGGACGGCAACGAGCGCTGGAACAGCGGCCAGACCACCCGGCAGTGGATCGACGACTGGGTCTTCCTGGCCAAGCGCTACCAGAACGACACCCGCGTCGTCGGCGCCGACCTGCGCAACGAGGTCCGCCGCGACACCTGGAACGACGCCAACTGGGGCTGGGGCAACGACTACGACCTCAACAAGGCCTTCGAGGAGGCCGGCAACGAGATCCTCCAGGCCGACCCCGACCTCCTGATCGTCATGGAGGGCATCAACTGGCAGGGCATCCCCACCGACATCACCCCGCACGGCCGCCCGATGCTCACCCCCGTCGCCACCCTCTCCAACACCCTCATCCACTCCGACAAGCTGGTGTACGCGGCCCACTTCTACGGCTACACCGGCCCGAACCACACCGGCGCCACCGGCACCGGCGAGACCCACGACCCGCGCTACGAGGAGCTCACCCCCGAGGCGCTCGCCCAGGCCGTCGACGACGAGGCCCTGTTCGTGACCCGCGACGGCCAGCACTTCACCGCCCCCGTGTGGATCAGCGAGTTCGGCGCGGGCGGCCGGGGTGCCGTCGACGCCCCGGAGCGCGCCTGGTTCGGCCGCTTCACCGACATCCTGGTCAAGAACGACACGGACTTCGCGATCTGGCCGCTCGTCGGCTGGACCAACGCCGCCGGCATCCCCAACGACAGCTGGGCCATGGTCAACTACAGCGCCACCGGCACCCGCCTGAGCGTCCTGGACCCCGGCGACTGGCGCGCCGCCGACTGGACCAAGCTGGTCGAGGCCCCCGCCCGCTCGGGCCGTATCGACCCCACCCCCCGCTGGAACATGCTCAACCTGGACT
Source organism: Streptomyces sp. NPDC094032 (assembly GCF_040303965.1). Classification (NCBI taxonomy): domain Bacteria; kingdom Bacillati; phylum Actinomycetota; class Actinomycetes; order Kitasatosporales; family Streptomycetaceae; genus Streptomyces; species Streptomyces sp. NPDC094032. The sequence continues at coordinate 86,844 of NZ_JBEOUE010000010.1, forward strand.
ACGGCGACTACGACGTCTCCGCCACCATGCGCGCCAAGCCCGACTGGTCCGCCGGCAACCGCAAGGGCAACTGCCCGGACACCCAGCGCCTGGTCGGCCTCGGCCGCAGCGACAGCCGCGGCCTGTGCACCGACTCCGGACAGCCCGCCAAGGCGAGCGGCGCCTGGACCACCGTCACCGACGAGCGGTACGTCACCGGCGGCGACTGGGCGAGCGGCTACAACAAGCTCCAGTGCCCCGACCGCACCTTCGCCGTCGGCTACAGCGTCAAGAGCAACGCCATGTCCGCCCTGCTCTGCGCCCCCGCCACGGCCGCCCTGCCCGTCAACGGGCGGGTGCTCTGGTTCGACCACGGCGACAACCGGCCCGCCACCGGCGGCTCGAACGCCAGCGACTGGGCCCCCGGCTACTACAAGGGCCAGTGCGCCGACGGCGAGCACCTCGCGGGCGTGGCCTTCACCTGGAAGTGGAACCACGGCGGCGTCCCCGACGCGCTGCTGTGCCGGCCGCTCGCCTGATCACCGGCCCAGGCGCCTGAACCACCCGCACACGTTACGTTGAGGAGTACCACCGCCATGCCCCGACTGGAGATCGCCGACGACGGCTTCCGTCTCGACGACCGCCCGTTCCGGATCGTCTCCGGCGCCCTGCACTACTTCCGCGTCCACCCGGAGCAGTGGGCGGACCGCCTCCACAAGGCACGGCTGCTGGGCCTCAACACCGTCGAGACCTACGTCCCCTGGAACCTGCACGCCCCCCGGCCCGGGGAGTTCCGCATGGACGCCGGTCTCGACCTGCCCCGCTTCCTCGACCTGGCCGCCGCCGAAGGACTCCACGTCCTGCTCAGGCCCGGCCCCTACATCTGCGCGGAGTGGGAGGGCGGCGGGCTGCCGTCCTGGCTGCTCGCCGAGGAGGACATCGTCCTGCGCAGCCGCGACCCGCGCTTCCTGCGCGCCGTCGACGCGTACCTCTGCGCTCTCCTGCCCCCGCTCCACCGCCACCTCGGCGGCAACGGCGGCCCCATCCTCGCCGTCCAGCTGGAGAACGAGTACGGCGCCCACGGCGACGACACCGCCTACCTCGCCGAACTCGCCGCCCTGCTGCGCCGCCACGGCGCCGACGTCCCGCTCTTCACCTGCGACCAGCCCGCCGACCTGGCCCGCGGCGGCCTCGACGGCGTCCTCGCCACCGCCAACTTCGGCAGCCGGACCACCGCCGGCCTCGCCGCGCTCCGCGCGCACCAGCCCACGGGCCCCCTCATGTGCTCCGAGTTCTGGATCGGCTGGTTCGACCGCTGGGGCGGCATCCACACCCGCCGCGACCCCGCCGACGCCGCCGCCGAGCTCGACACCCTGCTCGCCGCCGGAGCCTCCGTCAACATCTACATGTTCCACGGCGGCACCAACTTCGGCTTCACCAACGGCGCCAACGACAAGGGCACCTACCGGCCCACCGTCACCTCCTACGACTACGACTCCCTCCTCGACGAGGCCGGCGACCCCACCCCCAAGTACGCGGCCTTCCGCGAGGTCATCGCCCGCCACGCCCCCGTCCCCGACGCCCCCGTCCCCCCGGCCGCCCCCAAGGCCGCCCACGGCGCCGTCGAACTCCCGTACACCGCGGGACTGCTGACCCAGGCCGACGCCCTCGGCACACCCGAGAAGGCCGGCCGGCCGCTCACCATGGAGGAGCTCGGCCAGTCCTTCGGATTCGTCCTGTACGAGACGGAGCTCACCGAGCCGGGACCCGCGCTCCTGCACGCCGAGCGGGTCCACGACCGCGCCCAGGTCTTCGTCGACGGACAGCCCGTCGGCGTCCTGGAGCGCGAGAACCACGAGCACGCCCTCGCCTTCACCGTGCCCCGGCCGGGCGCCACCCTCACCGTCCTCGTCGAGAACCAGGGCCGGGTCAACTACGGCGCCGCCCTCCACGACCGCAAGGGCCTGCTCGGCCGCGTCACGGTCGACGGGCACGCGCCCGCCGTCTGGCACAGCCGCGCCCTGCCGCTCGACCGCCTCGACACCCTGACCTTCCGGCCCACCGGGTCCCCGGAGGTCGGGCCCGCCTTCCACCGGGGCACCTTCACCGTCGCCGGGCCCGCCGACACCTATCTGCACCTGGACGGCTGGACCAAGGGCCTGGCCTGGATCAACGGCTTCCCGCTCGGGCGCTACTGGTCCCGTGGCCCGCAGACCGCCCTGTACGTCCCGGCGCCGGTCCTGCGCGACGGCGAGAACCAGCTCACCGTCCTCGAACTGCACGCCGCCACCGGCCGCCACGTCCACCTGCGGGACCACCCCGCCCTCGGGGCCACCGAGGAATGACCTCCCGGTGGACGCCCATCCGTACCCTTCGACCCGCCCGGGAGGCCGGCGCATGACCGCGGTCCTTTTCGACATGGACGGCACGCTCGTCGACACCGAACGGCTCTGGGAACAGGCCGTCGAGGAGGAGGCCCGGCGGCTGGGCCTCGGCCTCGGGGACGCCGACGTCGCGTACATACGCGGCCGGGCGATCGAGGACTGCGCCGCGTACCTCGCCTCGCTCACCGGCCACCGCGCCGACCCGGTCCGGCTGGGCGCCTCCCTCGGAGCCCGCTTCGCGGAACTCGTGCGCGGGCAGGTCGTCCCGCTGCCGGGCGCCCTGGCACTCCTGGCGGCGCTGCGCACCGCGGGCGTGCCCACCGCGCTCGTCTCCGCCTCGCCCCGGGCCGTCGTGGACACCGTCCTCGACACCCTCGGACGCCACTGGTTCACCACCTCCGTCGCCGAGGGGGAGACCCCGCGCACCAAACCGGCCCCCGACCCGTACCGGGCGGCGATCGGCCTCCTCGGCCTCGTCCCGGCCGACTGCGTCGCCGTCGAGGACTCCCCGACCGGCGTCGCCTCCGCCGAGGCGGCCGGCTGCGCCGTCGTGGCCGTCCCCTCCCTCACCCCCATCCCGCCGGGACCCCGCCGCAGGGTCGTCCGCAGCCTCCTGGACGTGGACCTCGCCCTGCTGCGGAGCCTGGCGCCGGGGGCGTTCGGAGCGCCGGGAAAACCCGTCGAGAGCCTGGGCGATCTCTGACAGGGTGACCTCCGCTCCGTACCGCCGTCCCCGAAAGGGAACTCCATGCCGCGTGCCGTCGAACTGATCCGCTCCGCCACCCTGTCCGACGTCGCCGAGTACGCCTACGCGGCCACCGCCCCCGCCGAGGCGCGGCTCGTCTTCCTCGCCGGGGCGTGCCCGCTCGACGCGGACGGCGCCACCGTGGCCGTCGGGGACGTCGCCGGACAGGCCGCCCAGGCCGTCGCGAACCTGCGGACCGCCCTGGCCGACGCCGGCGCCACGCTGCACGACGTCATCAGCACCCGCGTGCTCGTCGCCACGGACCGGCAGGAGGAGCTGGTACGGGCGTGGGAGGTGGTCCGCGACGCGTTCGGCGAGCATGACGTGCCCAGCACCCTGATGGGCGTGACCGTCCTCGGCTACGCCGACCAGCTCGTGGAGATCGAGGCGGTCGCCGCCGTCCTCGACGCCTGACCGTACGCCCGACCCCTAAGGACGGAGTTTCAGCCGGGGAGCTCCTGTTCCGCCCAGATGGTCTTGCCGCGACGGCTGTAGCGGCTGCCCCAGCGGGTGGTGAGCTGGGCGACGAGATACAGGCCCCGGCCGCCCTCGTCGGTCAGCCGCGCCCGGCGCATGCGCGGGTGGGTGGCGCTCGGGTCGGACACCTCGCAGATCAGCCGCCCGGCGCGGATCAGACGTACCTCGACCGGGCCGCCCGCGTACCGGATCGCGTTGGTGACCAGCTCGCTGAGCACCAGCTCGGTGGTGAAGGCCAGCTCGTCGAGATCCCACGCCCGCAGCCGCGCGGTGGCGGCCTCACGCACCCGCCCCACCGCCGCCGGGTCGGCCTCCACCTGCCAGCAGGCCACGTCCTCCGGCGGCACCGTACGGGTACGGGCGAGCAGCAGCGTCACGTCGTCCGCGAGCCCGGCGGCGGGGCGGCCCGTCACGATCTCCCGGCCCAGCTCCCGCAACGGGCCCGCCGACGCCCCGGGCCGGGCAAGCCGGGCGGCCAGCTCGGCCATCCCCGCGTCCAGATCGCCGTCCCGGCCCTCGATCAGGCCGTCCGTGTAGAGGGCGAGGACGCTGCCGGGGGCCAGGTCGACCTCCGTCGTCTCGAACGGCAGCCCGCCGACCCCCAGCGGGGGCCCGGGGTCCACCGGCAGGTACGCCACCCCGCCCCCGGGGTCGGCCACCACGGGCGGCGGATGACCGGCGGAGGCCACCGAGCAGCGCCGCGAGACCGGGTCGTAGATCGCGTACGCGCAGGTCGCCCCGGTCGTCGGGGAGGCGTGCCGGTCCCGCCACCCGTCGGCGTCGGGGTCGTCGGGGTCGCTCTCGTGCTCCTCGCCCTCCTCGGGTTCGGCCGGCAACTGGGAGACCAGGTCGTCCAGATGGGCGAGCAGCTCGTCGGGTTCGAGGTCGAGGTCCGCGAGGGTGCGCACCGCCATCCGCAGCCGGCCCATGGTGGCGGTCGCGGCCAGGCCGTGTCCGACGACGTCCCCCACGACCAGGGCGACCCGCGCGGAGGACAGCGGGATCACGTCGAACCAGTCCCCGCCGACCCCGCTCGCGGTCCCGGCCGGGAGATAGACGGCCGAGGTGCTCGCCCCGGGCGTCTCGCTCTGCGTCGGCGGCAGCATGCTCCGCTGGAGGCCCACGGCCGCCCGGTGCTCCCGCGTGAACCGCCGCGCGTTGTCCAGCGCGAGGGCGGCCCGGCCGGCGATCTCGCGCAGCAGGTCCCGGTCGGGCGCCTGGTAGGGCCCCAGGTCGGCGTCCCGGCCGACGGACACCCGGCCGAGCACCATCCCGCGGGCGTGGAGCGGGACCGTCATCGTCATCGGGTGACCGCCGACGGCCCGGCCGCCGGGCGCCGGTCCGACGGCGTCCGGGGCGTCCCCGCCGGAGGGGACGGCGACGAGGACGGTCTCCGGGGCGGGCTGGGGGGCCGCGCCGCCGCCGGCCTCCGGACGCCCCCCGCCGTCCCCGGCCGGCTCCGCCGACCGTCCCGCCACGGCGGTCCGGCGCAGCAGCAGGCGGCCCTCCCGGTCCGGCACCGGCTCCTCGCCGTGCACCACCCCGTCGGCGAGCTCCACGACCGCCAGATCGCCCAGTCCGGGCACGAGCGCGGCCGCCAGCTCGCGCCCCGTGTCCGTGACCGACAGGGAGCGGCCGACGGACGCGGTGGCGTGGTGCAGCAGGGCGAGGCGCTCGGCCGAACGCCGCAGCTCGGTCATGTCGGTGAACAGCGCGGTCAGCCCCAGGACCTGCCCCTCGGGGGACTGGAGACGGAACGCCGACACCGAGAGGGTCACCCCGCCGAGCGGATCGTCGAGCGTGCGCAGCACCTGCTCCACCCCGAGCAGCGGCTTGCCGGTGCGCAGCACCTCCCGCAGCCCTCCCTCGATCGCGTCCGCGTCCCCGGGCCACAGGAAGTCGCCCAGGCGCCGCCCCCGGAGGTCGTGCGGCACCCCCGTGTACGGCAGCAGGTGCGTGTTGGTCCGCAGGAGCCGCAGCCCCGGGTCGAACACGGCGAGCCCCACCCGGTCCTGGTGGAACAGCTCCCGGATGAAGGCCCGGTCCTGGTGCCTGCGGACGGCCCGCGCCGCCGGGGTGGCAAGGACCAGGTACCCGGCGGGTCCGCCGTTCCCGGCGAGGTCGAACGCCTGGAAGACCACGGGCAGTTCGGCGCCCCGGCCGGTACGCAGCACCGCGTCGCCGTGCCGGACGCCCCGCGCGTACGCCGCCACCAGCGGCGGCCAGGCCGAGGGGTCCGCGAGGAGCGCGCGCGCCGAATGGCCGACGACATCGGCGGCGGACCGGCTCAGCAGGGTCCGGGCCTCCGGCGTCCAGCCCTCGATCCGGCCCCGGCCGTCGAGCAGCGCGGCGGCGCAGTCCTCCGTGAAGGGCGGCAGGCCGTCGTCCTGCGGGAGCGCGTCGCTCACGGTGCCCCCTCTCCGTACGGCTGCCGGGCGCGGGCGATCAGCAGCGCCACGTCGTCGTGGTCGTCGGGCCCGCGCAGCGAGCCGAGCAGCAGGTCGCAGATCTGCTCCAGGGGGAGCGGGGCGCGGTCCAGCAGGTCGGTGAGGGCTTCGAGGCGTACGTCGATGTCCTGGTCACGGGTCTCGACCAGGCCGTCCGTGTACAGCACCAGGTCGTCGCCCACCCCGAACGGGATCTCCTGGGTCTCGAAGGGCACGCCGCCGACGCCCAGGGGCGCGCCCGCGGTCAGCTCCAGCAGGCGGGGGGCCCGGCCGGCGGCGACATGGACGGGCGGCGGGTGGCCGGCGTTCGCGACCCGGCAGCTCGCGCTGTACGGGTCGTAGACGGCGCACACACAGGTGGCCATCGCGTCGTCCAGATCGGCGGCGGTGCGGTCCAGGTGCTCCAGGACCACGCCCGGCGCGAGCCCGAGCCCGGCGAGGGTGCGGGCGGCGGTGCGGAACTGCCCCATGGTCGCCGCCGCGTTGATGCCGCTGCCCATCACGTCGCCCACCACCAGGGCGGTCTTGCCGTCGGGCAGCGGGATCGCGTCGAACCAGTCGCCGCCGACCTCGACCGACTCCGAGGCGGGCTGGTAGCGGTAGGCGACGTCGAGGCCGTGGAGCCGCGGCGGCCCGTGCGGCAGCAGGTGGCGCTGGAGGGCCAGGGCGGCCTGGCTCTGGTGCCGGTACCAGCGGGCGTTGTCGATGGCGACCGCGGCGCGGGCCGCGAGCTCCCCGGCCAGCAGGACGTCGTCCTCGTCGAACGGCACGGAGTTGCGCGCCCGCTTCAGGTCGAGCACGCCCAGGACCACGCCGCGGGCCCGCAGCGGGACGGCGAGGTACGAGTGGATGCCCGCCCGCCGCAGCAGCGCGGCGGTGGCCTCGCCGCTGGCGATCCGGGGCAGGTCGCCGTCGGTGACGTGCCGCACGAGGACCGGGCGCCCGGTGCGGGCGCACTGGGTGACCAGCCGCTCGGCGCCGTAGCGGGCGGGCTCGCCGACCGGGTCGGCGGCCTCCCGCGCCGGCGTGGTGTACGCGGCCTTCACGGCGAGCGCGCGGAACACGGCGGGACCCGAGGTCCGCGCCGGCCCGGCGAGCGGCCCGGTCAGGATGGACTCCAGGACGTCGACGGCGGCGATGTCGGCGAACTCGGGCACCACCAGGTCCGCCAGCTCGTGGGCGGTGAGATCCAGGTCGAGCGTGGTCCCCACCCGCTCCGAGGCCGCCGCGATCACCGCGAGCCGGCGGCGGGCCCGGGCCGCCGTCCTGGCCGCCTGGTGCTGTTCGGTGATGTCCCTGACCGCGATGGCGACCCCCATGATCCGCCGCTCGGGTGTCCGCAGCCGGTAGAGCGAGACCGACCACACCCGCTCCGCGCCGTCGGGCCCGGTCACTCCGCGCACGCTCCGGGACAGCACGGGCTCGCCCGTCTCCAGGACCTCGCCCAGCGCCGTCTCCAGGGCCTCCGCGTCCGGGGACGCCATCGTCTCCTGGAGCGTGCGCCCCAGGTGCGCGGCGGCGGCCAGGCCGTCGATCCGTTCCAGGGCCGGGTTGACCAGCACGAAGCGGAGGCCGTGGTCCAGGACGGCCAGGCCGATGGGGGAGTGGGTGACCAGCAGCGAGGACAGCGACAGGTGCTCCTCCACGCGCCGGTCCGTGGCCCGGTCGGAGGCGAGCCCCAGCGCGTAGGGGCGCCCCCGCTCGTCCTGGAGCCGGGTGTTGCGGAACTCCGCCAGGAGCGTGTGGCCGTCCTTGTGCCGTACCGGGAAGACCCCGGCCCAGGGCCCGGCGCCCGACACCACGCGCGCGAAGAGCGACCGCACCAGGTCCTGGTGGCGCTCCTCCACCAGCAGCGCGACGGCGGGGCGGCCGAGGGCCTCGGCCGTCGGGTAGCCGAAGAGCTCCTCCGCCTGCGGGCTCCACAGGGCGATCCGACCGCGCTCGTCCAGGACGACGGCGGCCACCCCGAGGACGTCGAGGAGACCGCCCGGCTCCAAGGTGAGATCGCCGTCCGCCGGGTCCTGTCCGGCAGGGAAGGCCGCCGCGCTCATCCAGACCGTGTCCCTCCTCCACCCCGCAGCCCCTCCATCATCCCGCCCCGGAAGCGGACCGCCAGTCGTCGCGAACCCCCGATTTCTCAAACCTTTCCTAAATCGCATGGATCCGGACATATCAGATTAAGTGACCGGCGGTGATCTGAGTCACGGCCCGGCATGTCCCCAAGATGCTGTCGCGGAGTCATGCGCGCGCCCCCGGAAACCAGTTGGCGAGTTGGATCACGGCACCGCGATCGCCCTATTTCCGGCTGCTAAAAGATCTGCTTGCTTTTGCGAATTGGACCCTTGTTCTCGCCGTTCGGATTCGCCTACGGTCACCCGTCATCCGGACGGAACGCCGAATCCTGCCGCCGCCCGGGCACCGCACTCACCCACCCACACGTACGGCAGGAGCGGGGGACCCAGGTTCTCCGCCGCCCCGGTCACCGGGGCGGCTCGGGGTGAAGCCGCGCGCCGCGCGGCCGGGCAGCTCCTGCCCGAACCCGACAGCTCACCTCGCAGGCGAAGGAGAGGAACTCGCCATGCGTGGAAACGGGAAGCACCGCCGCACCAAGAGCGCCCCGCTCGCTCGCGGACTGGCCGTCGTCGGCATCACCGGCAGCGCCGCACTCGCCCTGCCGCTCCTCGGAGCCACCGGCGCCGCCGCTGAGACCCCGCAGGCCGTACGCGCGGTCCATTCCGTCGCAATCGAAAAGGCGGCGGTGCCGGCGGCCAAGGCGGGCGGTCCCGTGCGCTACTCCGTGGTCGCCGGTGACTCGCTCTCGAAGATCGCCCGCGAGCACCACGTGAGCGGCGGCTGGCAGAAGGTCTACCGCGACAACCGTGCCGCCGTGGGCGCCGACCCCGGCCTCATCCGCCCCGGCCTGCGCCTCGCCATCGACGCCCGGAACGCCGCCGCGAGCGGCGGCGCGAGCGGCGCCGCCGCGGCCCGCCCGGCGGTCGCGCCCCAGGCGTCCGCCCCGTCGGCGGCCGTGGTCCAGGCCGCGGCGCAGGCTGCCCCCGCGGTCTCCTCGGCGGTCTCGGCCGTCTCGTACACGAACGACCTGGACGGCTGGATCCGCGAGTCCCTCTCCATCATGGCCAAGAACGGCATCCCGGGCACCTACGAGGGCATCCACCGCAACATCATGCGCGAGTCCTCGGGCAACCCGCTGGCCATCAACAACTGGGACTCCAACGCCCTGGCCGGCACCCCCTCCAAGGGCCTCCTCCAGGTGATCGAGCCGACCTTCCAGGCCTACCACGTCGCCGGCACGGCCTACGACCTCTACGACCCGGTCGCCAACATCACGGCCGCCTGCAACTACGCCGCCGACCGCTACGGCTCGATCGACAACGTCAACAGCGCCTACTGAGGCTCCGGGGATTTCATGGACAGGTGTCCAGCTATGATGGACACCTGTCCATAAAACCCGAGGAGCGGTTGAGTCGATGGATACGCTCGCGAACGTGCTGGTCGGCCTGGTGGCGGCGCTGCACGCGTACTTCCTGGTCCTGGAGATGTTCCTGTGGGAGAAGGCTCCGGGGCGCAAGCTCTCGGGCTTCGACCCGGCCATGGCCCGGGCCACCGCCCCGCTCGCCGCGAACCAGGGCCTCTACAACGGCTTCCTGGCGGCCGGCCTCGTCTGGGGCCTGATCGCCGGGGACCCGACCGGCTTCCGGGCGCAGATCTTCTTCCTCGCCTGCGTCGTCGTCGCCGGGGTGTACGGCGGCCTCACCGCCAACCGGCGCATCCTGGTCGCGCAGGCGCTCCCCGGCGCGCTCGCGCTCGGCGCCGTCCTGCTGGCCGGATGAACCCCGCACCGGCGGACCCCAGGGCCGAGCGGACCAGGTCCAGGCTGCGGCAGGCGCTGCTGGAGGAGTGCGCGGACAGCCCGCTCGCGCAGGTGAGCGTCGCCGCGCTGGTCCGGCGGGCGGGGGTCGGCCGCGCCACCTTCTACCTCCACTACGCCGACCTGGAGGCGCTCGCGACCGACGCCTGTGCCGGAATCGTCCGCGAGGCCGTCGACGCCCTGCACGCCTGGCGCGGTGTCCCCGACCCGGCCGCCGCGCCCGCCGCGCTGAGCGACTTCTTCCACCGGCTGCCCCCGCACGCCGGGCTCTACAGGGAACTGCTGCGCCCCGGCGGCGGCGGCCCGCTCGGGCTCGTGCTCCACCAGGAGCTGCGCCTGCGCAGCCGGACCGAGCGCGCCCTGGCCGGGGCGCCGGAACCCGACCTGATCGCCTCGGCGGTCGCCGCGACCTTCGCGGGGGTGCTCGCCGACTGGCTGCACGGCCTGATCGAGGCCACCCCGGACGAGATCGCGCAGCGGGTCTGGCGCCTGCTGGTCACCCTGCACCGCACCCCGCTGCCCTGAGGTGCGTCCCTATGATGCCGTCACCCGTGGTGGCGGCATCATAGGGACGACACGGCCGGAAGGAGCGCCCGGAGATGACGGGCTGGAACGCACAGGACATCCCCTCCCAGCGGGGACGCGTCGCGGTGGTGACTGGGGCCAACAGCGGCATCGGCTACGTCACCGCCCGCGAGCTGGCCCGCGCCGGGGCGCACGTCGTCCTCGCCTGCCGCAGCCGGACCCGGGGCGAGGCCGCGCTGGCCCGGCTGCGCGCCGAAGTCCCGGACGCGGCGGCCGAGTTCGCCCCGCTCGACCTGGGCGACCTCGCCTCCGTACGGAACTTCGCGGCAGGCCACGCCGAGCGGCACGAGGGCCTCGACCTGCTCGTCAACAACGCGGGTGTGATGGCCCTGCCCGCAGGCCGCACCGCCGACGGCTTCGAGACGCAGTTCGGCGTGAACCACCTCGGCCACTTCGCGCTCACCGGGCTCCTGATGCCCCTGCTGCCGCGCGGTCGGGACGCCCGGATCGTGAGTCTCTCCAGCGGCTTCCACGCCCTGTCCGACCTGGACCACACCGACCTCAACTCCGAGCGCCGCTACCGCCGCTGGATCGCCTACGGCCGCTCCAAGACGGCCAACCTCCTCTTCGTCCACGAACTCTCCCGCCGCCTGGCCACCGCCGGGGCCGGGATCGTCGCGGCCGCCGCCCACCCCGGCTACGCCGCCACCAACCTGCAGACGGAAGGCCCCCGGCAGGCGGGCCGCAAGACCGCCGAGCGCGTGATGGAGCTGGGCAACCGGATCATCGCCCAGCCCGCCGACACCGGTGCCCTGCCCACTCTGTACGCCGCCACCGCCCCCGGCGTACGCCCCGACGCCTTCATCGGCCCGAAGCTGGGCCTGCGCGGCGCGCCCACCCGGTCCTGGCGGGCCCGATGGACGCTCGACGACACCTCGGGCGAACGCCTGTGGGCCGCGTCCGAGGAACTCACGGGCGTCCGTTACGAGTCGCTCACCGGGTGACCCCGGCGGGCCCCCCGCCCGGCCCGTCGCTCAGGCCAGGAACTCCCCGTCCCTGGCCACCACGACCCCGCCGTGCACGACCAGGTCCCGGCGCGGCATGTCCACCACGACCTGGGGCAGGCATTCGCCCCGTACGAGGACGAAGTCGGCCGGCGCGCCGGGCCGGAGGTCGGCGTGCGGCAGGCCCATGACGTCCGCGCCGCCGTTCGCGGCCACGCCGTAGCAGTCGGCCAGCTCCTCGTCGAGGCGCACGTCCGTCACCCAGCCGAGCAGGTGCGCGCGGTGCATCATGTCCGCGTTGCCGAACGGGCTCCAGGAGTCCCGCACGCCGTCGGAGCCGAGGCCGACCCGTACCCCGTGCTCGCGCAGCCGGGCGATCGGCAGCACCAGCGAGTCGGAGGGCGCGACGGTCGTGAGGGCGATGTCCTGCGCGCCCAGGTCGGCGGCGATCACACCCAGTTCACGGTCCGAGAGGGCGGGCAGACAGAAGACATGGCTGACGGTGACCTTGCCCGCGAGCGACAGCGCACGCGTGCGGTCGATGATGCCGCGCATGGCCCTGACGCCCTTCTCGCCGCGGTCGTGCAGATGGATGTCCACGCCGACGCCGTGGCGGTCCGCGATGCCGAAGACCAGGTCGAGCTGCTCGTCGAGGGCCTGGTCGAAGCCGATCGGGTCGATGCCGCCGATCATGTCCACGAGCCCGTCGCGGGCCGCCTCCTCCAGGAGCCCCGCCGTCCCGGGGGTCCGGACGACGCCGTGCTGCGGGAAGGCCACGATCTGGACGTCGAGCGCGTGCCGCAGCCGCTCCCGCGCCTCGGCGACGCCCTCCACTCCGGCCAGCCCGTACGCGGGGGCGACGTCGGCGTGGGCGCGCATCGCCCGGGTGCCGCGGGCGACGGCGTGGGACATCAGCCCGTACGCGCGCTCGGCGACCGGCCGGCGCTGGGCGCGGAACAGCTCCACGTCCTGGGCGACGTAGTCGGCGATGCCGCTCGCCGGGCGCCGCGACACCCATGAGCCGCCCCAGGTCGTCTTGTCCGGGTGGATGTGCGCGTCCACCAGCGACGGCAGCGCGATCCTGCCCCCGCCGTCGACGACCTTCGCGCCACGCGGCACGGGGCCGCCCGAGACGCGCCCGTCGACGACCACGAGGTCCGTCGCCTTCGCCGCGCCGAGGACGCGCACGTTGCGGAAGACCACGGCCCGGTTCCGGTCCCGGTCCCGCTGGGGCCCGGCACCGGCGGCGGACGCGGGGGCGGCGGTCGCGGCCACCGTGGCCGTCGTGGCCGTCGTACCGGCCAGGGCGGCGGCACCGGCCAGCATCGTGCGGCGGGAGAGCGCGGGGGAGGAAGGCTGCATGGGGGACTCCTTGAGGAAGAGACCAACGGCTCTCCGATTTTGTATACCAAGCTGTGCGCGCCGAACAAGGGAAGGGTGACCCGGGGGCGCGAACTCCCAGATGAATGGCTGTGTGGAGGGTGTAAGTGGAAGAAGGGCTAGTGTTCAGCCCCGCGCTTGGTATACAAAGATCCTCAGGCGTCGCCGAAGAGGGAGCGCAGCGCGACCGCCCTGCTGTCCCGCACGTGCAGCAGCGTGCTGGCCCCGGCCGCCTCCGCGTCACCCGCCGCGATGTGCCGGAACATCTCGGCGTGCTGGGCCCGCATGTGCGCGGGCTCCTCACGGAGCCCGAAGAGCAGCCGCAGCTGCCAGCTGAGCTGCTCCATCATGCGCGCGAGCAGGGGATTGCCCGCCATGGCGACGACACCCTCGTGGAACGCCGTGTGCGCGGCGACCTCCCGCGTCCCCTCGCCCTCGGCCGCCGCCGACTCGGCCTGGTGCAGCGTCGCCTCCAGCGCGGTGAGCCCCTCGGCGTCCCCCGCCGCCGCGACCCGGGCCGCGAGCCGCGAGGCCTGGACCGCCAGCGGCTCCCACACCTCGTACAGATGCTCCACGTCGGTGCGCTCCAGACGCCGCACGCGTACGCCGCTGTGCGGGAGCAGTTCCAGAAGGCCCTCGGCGACGAGGGCGCGCAGCGCCTCGCGGACCGGCACGCGCGACATGCCGAGCTCCTCGGCGACCTCCCGCTCGACGAGCCGGGCGCCCTGCTCGTACCGCCGGTCGACGATCCGCTGGAGGACGGCCTCGCGCGCCCGTGCGCCGAGCGAGCCCGATCCGGCCTCCCGGGCCGTCGCCCCGGCCCTGCTGCTGTCCGCCACCCTGTCCGACCTCTTCCCGCCTCTTCCCGTCCGCGCCGGGAACGCCCGGGCCCGCCGCGCCGAGGATACGACGGGCGGGCCGGGCCGGCCGGGTCAGGCGGTCGCCGGTGCGTCCGTCCGCTCGGGCGACTCCTCGGGCGCGGGCGCCGCCGTGGCACGCGGACCCTGGGCGGCGCGCAGGCCGAAGCGCGCGATCACCGCGACGAGGGCGAAGGCCGTCGCCCCGATCCAGAAGGTGAGGGTGAAGCCGGATTCCGCGGGCAGCGGCGGGACGCCCGCCGGCAGGTGCTCCACGGTCCTGGAGGCCAGGATCGTGGTGACGACGGCGCTGCCGATCGCGCTGCCGGTGGAGCGCGAGATGGAGTTGATGCCGTTGGCTATGCCGCTCTGGTGGTGCGGGACGCTGGCCATGATGACGGCGGGCATGGCCGCGTAGCCGAAGCTGACGGCCGCGCCGACGATCACACCGGCGCCGATCACCGAGGCGGTGTGGGCGTGGTCCAGGGCGAGCCAGCCGAAGCCCGCGGCGCCGAGCACGGCGGCCAGCACCAGTGCCGTACGCGGCCCGCGGTGGCGGACCAGCTGGCCGCCGACGGGGGAGGCGAGCAGCGAGACGATCGCGCCCGGCAGCAGGAACTGCACGGAGGCACGCAGGATCGAGGCGTCGAATCCGTATCCGGTGAGGGCCTCGGGCATCTGGACGAGATAGGAGACGCCCAGGAAGTTCGCGAACATGCCGAAGCCGACGAGGATGCCGGCCAGATTGGCCATGAGCACCGGCCGGTGGACGAACATGCGCATGTCGACGAGGGGCTCGCGGACCTTCAGCTCGATCAGGACCCAGACGGCCGTCATCACGGCCGCGCCCGCGAAGCTGCCCAGCGTACGGCCGGAGGTCCAGCCCCACTCGTGGCCCTGCGAGATGGGCAGCAGGAGGAGCAGCAGGGTGATGCCGAGGGCCAGCGCGCCGAGGAAGTCGGTGCGGCCGCCGGTCTTCTGGCGGGTCGCGGGCACCAGGAAGAGGACCGCGAGCAGGGCGAGGGCGGCGAAGCCGGTCGCCATCCAGAAGGCGCTGCGGTAGTCGGCGTCCGGGCCGGAGGTCAGCAGGCCGGTGGCGACGAGCGCCAGACCGCTGCCGAAGGCGAGGGTGCCGCTGACGAGCGACATGGCGCCGGGCAGCTTCTGCGGGCGGACCTCCTCGCGCAGCACCGACAGCGCGAGCGGGAAGATCGCCGTCGCGGCGCCCTGGAGGACGCGGCCGACGATCAGCCAGGGGAGCGAGGTCGCCAGGGCGGCGACGACGGAGCCGACGACCATGACGCCGAGCACCGCGACGAGGGTCGGCTTCTTGCCGTGCTGGTCGCCGAAACGGCCGAGCAGGGGCGTGAAGACGGCGGCGGAGAGCAGCGTGGCGGTCGTCACCCAGCTCACCTCGGCCGTGGAGACGCCCAGGTCGGCCCGGATGAGGCCGAGGATCGGGACCGGCAGGGTCTGCATCATCGACACGACCATGGCCGCCAGGCTCAGCGCGAAGACGATGACGGTCTCGCGTCTGGCGCCGGCGCCGGCAAGGGCGGTGGACGGCGGGGTGGTGCTGCTCATGTGGGGGCCTTCTCCATGCCTCATCGCTCCGTCCCTCGTCTTCTTCAGGACGTCGATGTTTGATGCCATCAAGTAGTTTCGGCGATGACGGTAGACCTCGATAGTTAAGGGGGTCAAGTAAATAATTGATAATGTGAAAGATCTTGAGTACGCTCGAACCATGAGCGCGACGGCCCCCGAGACCCCCAGCAAGCTCCAGCTCCTGGAGCTCCTCGCCGCCATCGGCACGGCCCAGTGGCGGGACTTCGCCACGGCCGCGGCCCACCACGGCCTGACCTCCACCCAGGCCAAGGTCCTCGCCCAGCTCGACGCCCCGCTGCCGATGCGCGCCCTCGCCACCCTGCTGGTCTGCGACGCGTCCAACGTCACCGGCATCGTGGACCGCCTCGAAGCCCGCGAGCTGGTGCGCCGCGAGCCCGACCTCTCCGACCGCCGCGTCAAGAACGTGGTGGCCACGGACAGCGGCCGGGAGATCATCCGCCGCGTCCGCGAGGAGATGCAGGCGACCCACGGCGCCCTCGACACGCTCACCACCGCCGAGAGCGCCATGCTCTACGCCCTGCTCGGCCGCCTGCGGCCCGGCATGGAGCAGGGCGACTGATCGGCGTCCTGCGCTTCCGCTTCCCTTTCCGCTTCCGTTTCCGTTTCCGCTTCCGTCAGGTCGCGTTGAGCGCCGTGGTCGGATCGAGCCGGGAGGCGCGGACGGCGGGATAGAGACCGGCCAGCGCCCCGATGACCAGGGTGGCGGCCAGACCCCCGCCCAGCGACCAGAGCGGCACGACCGGGGTCCAGCCCTGCGCCAGGGCGAAGCCGTGCGTGGCGGCCGCCCCCAGGACCGCCCCCGCCAGACCGCCGAGCGCGGACAGCAGCAGCGACTCCGTGAGGAACTGCAGCCGGATGGCACCCCGGGTGGCCCCGAGGGCCCGGCGCAGCCCGATCTCCTGCCGCCGTTCGAGCACGGACACCACCATGGTGTTCGCCACGCCGACGCCGCCCACGAGCAGGGCCACCGCCCCCAGACCCAGCATCAACGCCGTCAGCCCCTTGTCGGTGGCGGCCTTCGCGGCCAGCGCGTCGGAGGGACGCGAGACCTTGACCCCGGCGGGGTTCCCGGGGCTGACCGTACGGGCGAGCACGGCGCGTACCTCCTCCACGGAGGCGTCAGGGGAGCGCTCGAAGACGGTGGAGGGACGCCCGTCGAAGGCGAAGTAGCGTTCGGCGGCGGGGAATCCGACGAGCGCCACCCGGTCCAGATTGGGCACGAGCTCGATCGGTTCGAGGATGCCGACGACCACGACGTACCGGTCGTTCATCATGATCTTCTCGCCGGGTGCGGTGACACCGAGCCGCCGGGCCGCCACCGCCCCGAGGACGGTCACCGGAAGGCGCTCGTTGGCCCCGTTCAGCCACACCCCACGACTCACCTCGGCGCCGAGCGCGGTGAGCAGGTCGGGACGGGCGGCCTGCGCGGTCACCCCCGCCGTCCGCTCCTCGGGCACGACGTCGCTGCGCCGGATCCGCGCGTCCACGTCGGCGGTGGCCGTCGCGTGCTGCACGGGGCCGATGCGCCGGACCATCGCGACGGCGTTCTTGGGCAGGGCGACCTCCTGCCCGTACGGGTCCCGGCCGGCCTCGGCGGTCAGCAGGTTGGTGCCGAGGCGGTCGAGACGGCTCATCAGGTCGGCGCGGCTGGAGGTCGAGAGACCGACGACGCCGATCATGGTCGCGATGCCGATGGCGATGCCGAGCGCGGAGAGGACGACCCGGGTACGCCGGGTCCGCAGCCCGACGGCCCCCGTACGCAGCACGTCCCGCAGGGCGGGACGCGCGGGCTTCAGGGGCGCGGGCTTCAGGGGCGCGGAGCCCATGTCCCCACCTCCTTCTCCTTCCGAGGGTCCCGACCGGAGTCGGCCACGACCGCGCCGTCGAGGAAGCGCACCCGGCGCGGCAGCGAGTCGGCGATGTCGTGGTCGTGGGTGATGACGCACACCGCCGTACCGGCGGCGTTCAGCTCGTGCAGGAGCTCCATCACGATCCGCCCGGACGCGGTGTCGAGGGCACCCGTCGGCTCGTCGGCCAGCAGCAGATCCGGCGCGCCCACGAGCGCCCGGGCGATGGCGACGCGCTGCTTCTCGCCGCCGGACAGCTCGGTCGGCCGGTGCCCGAGGCGATGCCCGAGCCCGACCCGCTCCAGCGCGGCGCGGGCCCGCGTACGCCGGTCGCGCAGGCCTACGCCCGCGTAGAGGAGCCCGTCGCAGACGTTGTCGACGGCGTCGCGCCCGGCGGACAGGTGGAAGTGCTGGAACACGAAGCCGATGTGCCGGGCGCGCAGCGCGGACAACTGGGCGTCCGACAGGGCCCCGACATCCCGCCCGGCCACATGGACGGTGCCGGTCGTGGGCCGGTCCAGGGTGCCCATGATGTTCAGCATGGTCGACTTGCCGGAGCCCGACGGGCCGACGATGGCGAGGAGTTCACCGGCCTCGACGGTCAGGTCGACCGCCCGCAGCGCGTGCACGGGCCCTGGGTGGGTCTTCGACGCGCCCCGGAGCTCGACGACCGGGGGGACGGGGGCGGGGGTTGAGGCGCCGGGGGTGGCGGGCGAGCCCACGCCCGCACCCGGGACTTCGGCAGTCCCGGTGGCCCTTCCGGAGGACCGGCGGCCGGTCGTCACGACGCCGCCACCCCCACCCGCATCCCCTCGCGCAGTTGGGCGCCGCTGACCTCGATCTTCCCGTCGGCGGTCATGCCCGTCTCGACCCGCACCATGTGGGTCGTGGTGCCCTGGACGACCTCCAGTCCGTAGCCGCCGTCGGCGCCGCGCAGCGCCACCACCGCCTCGACGGGCACCACGAGCACCCCCTTCCTGCTCTCGCTCACGAACTTCACGCTCGCCGTGGCCCGGGCGTCCTCGCCCGGCGGCGTCCCGTCGTCGAGCGTCACCTCGACGGTGATCCCCTCCCGAGCACCGGCCCCGGCCCCCGCTCCATCCCCGCTTCCGTCGCCGCCGGGCCGTACGGTGCCGGTCACCTTCCCCCGTACCGTCGCCCCGCTCGGCAGCGTCACCTCCACGCGGGTGCCCGGCGCGGTCAGCGGCGCGTCCGACTGTTCGAGGCCGGCCCGTACGACGGGACGGGGCGAGGCGACCGTGAGCACCGGCCGGTCGGGCCCGACCTGGTCGGCCAGGGCCGCGTCCGCCGAGACGACCCTGACCCGGCCCGGCTGGAACACCACGTCCCCCTTGCCGACCCGCCCGGTCGGCTCCCGGTTGAGCGACTTCTGCCACCGCTTCACGGCGGCTTCGGTCGCCGCGTCGAAGCGCGGGTCCACGTACAACCCGCCGCCGAACCCGAGGTCGCGCAGGTTGCGTTCGAGCTGGAGGACGTCGGTGCCCCGGTCGCCGGTCCGCATCTCGCGGAACATCGGCACGGGCCCGTACAGCAGTGTGACGGGCTTGTCGTCCAGCTCGTACAGCGGCTGCCCCTGCCGTACGGTCGTGCCCTCCACGGCCGCCACCGTGACGGTGCCCGGGACCGCCGCCTTCACCGGTCGGCGGCCCGCGTAGTCGAGCCGGCCGTCGACGGTCTTGCTGCTCACCAGGTCGGTCCGTACGACCGTGGTGGTGGCGGGCGGCAGCCCCGACCGGCCGCCGGCGGGCTCCGCCTCCGGTCCGGCGCCGAGCACGAAGGCCCCGGCACCGCCCGCGAGGGCCACGGTCAGCGCACCACCGACGAGAAGTGTCCTGCGCCGCGTCACTGCATGCCGTCCAGGCCGTCGAGCAGCTTGTCCTTGCAGGCCGTGACGGCCCGCTTGTACGCGGGGGAGTCATGGTCGAAGGACGGGCTCGCGGGGTTCGGGTCGCCGCCCGGGATCACGTTGCCGCCGGACATCGTCGGGTTCTGGAACCGCGACACGCCCTTGTCCCGCATGCACTGGGCGTGGGCGAGCATCGACTCGTACTCCGTCTGCGTGTCGCGCTCGGGCTCCTGCTGCGCCGCCGTTGTCATCTCGGCCACGCACACGCCGTTCTTGCCGCCCTTGGAGACCTCCGGGTACGTGGAGCCCAGCTCGTCGATCTTCGTCCAGTCCAGGTAGCCGCTGAGCTTGGGGTCGGGGAACTCCTTGACCCCGCCCTTGCCGCGCATGCACCGGACATACTCCATCTGCGCGTCGTAGAAGGCCCCCTTGCCGGCGGCGGTGCTGCTCGGGGTGACGGAGGAGGCCTTCGGCTCGTCGGAGACGGTGGCCACACCGGCGTCCCGGACCCCGCCATCGGTGCCACAGGCGACGGCGAAGGCGAGAACGGGCAGAGCGAGGAGCGAGGCGAGAAGGCCACGGCTACGGCTACGGCTGCGGGGACGCGTACAAGCGCCGCTGTTCGAGGTCATGCGGACGACTCTCGGACCCGGACATGGCGGTCCGTCCCGCGCCGCTCCATGAACACGTAACAGCACATGATGAGAACGTAACAATGCCCGTGGTCGCCGGATCAGGCCCTTGACCAGGGACTACGGAACGAAAACCTCGCCCATAATCGGGCGCATGCCCCATGTGCTTCTCATCGAGGACGACGCCGCCGTACGCGACGGCATGGAACTCGTCCTGCGCCGACACGGCTACGGCGTCGACACCGCGGCCACCGGTGAGGAAGCCCTCGCGCTCCTCGACAGCCCCGCGGGCAAGGCGGTGGAGCTCGCCGTCCTCGATCTCATGCTGCCCGGCATCGACGGCTTCGAGGTCTGCCGCCGGCTGCGCGCCCGCTCCACAATGCCCGTCATCATGCTCACCGCGCGCGGCGACGACACCGACATCGTCCAGGGCCTGGAGGCGGGCGCGGACGACTACGTCGTCAAACCCGTGACGGCCCCCGTCCTGGAGGCCCGTATCAAGGCGGCCCTGCGCCGGGCCGAGCCGCAGCCCGCGCACCCCGAGCGCTCCGAGTACACGGGACTCGTCCTCGACCGCGCCGGACTGACCGTCACCCGCCACGGGACGCCCGTGGCCCTGCCCCCGACCGAACTCCGCCTCCTCCTGGAACTGTCGGCCTCACCCGGCCGCGTGCTCAGCCGGGAGCAACTCCTCGAACGCGTCTGGGACCACGACTTCCTCGGCGACTCGCGCCTCGTGGACGCGGCGGTCGGCCGCCTCCGCGCCAAGATCGAGGACGAGCCCGGCCGCCCCCGCTACATCCAGACCGTCCGTGGCTTCGGCTACCGCTTCGGCCCGATATGAACCCGCTCCGCCCGGGGGCGCAGGGCCGCACGGCAGGCCGCACGTCGAGCCGTACGCCGGGCCGTACGCCGGGCCGCGACGCATCGGATATCCGCTCAGGCCGTACGCCGGGCCGCCCCAAGCGCCCCCGCAAGCCCTGGCTCGGAAGCCTCCGCACCCGCCTCCTGGTCGCCTTCGTCCTCGTCACGCTGACCGGCTCCGCCACGGCGACCGCGCTCGCCTACCGTGAGGCGCGCACCGCGATCCTCCAACGCGCCCAGGACTCCTTCCAGCGCGACCTGCACGACCGCGTCACCACCATCGCCCCGGACGTCGACCTGCCGCCGACCGCTCGCGGCCTCACCGAACTCGCCGAACGCGTCTCCGGGAGCCTCGACGGCGCCCCGCTCGTCATCAGCCGCTACCGCGAGCTCCAGGGCACCTCCGACGGGCTCGCCGACCGGAGCAGGATCACCCCGGAACTGCGCGAGGCGGTCCGCACGCGCTCGGCCATCAGCTTCCAGCGCGTCACCCACCACGACATCCCGTACCTCGTCGTCGGCACCCCCGTCACCTTCGCCGACGACGGCAGGGCCTCCGGCCTGGAGATCTACGCGGTCACCTCGCTGCGACCCGAGCAGGAGGACACGGCGGCCCTCCTCACGGCGGTACGGGACGGCGTCGTCCCCGTCGTCCTGCTCTCCGCCCTCCTCGCCCTGCTCTCGGCCCGCGCCGTCCTGCGCCCGGTCCGCGACCTGGGGCGGGCGACCCGGAGACTGGCCGAGGGCGACCTCTCGATCCGGGTCACGGCGAAGGGACGCGACGAACTCGCCAATCTGGCCCAGGACTTCAACGAGACGGCCGACGAGCTGCAGTCCTCGGTCACCCACCTGCGCGACCAGGAGGAACGCGCCCGGCGCTTCGTCGCGGACGTCTCCCACGAACTGCGCACCCCGCTCGCCGCGATGACGATGGTGGCCACCGTCCTGGAGGAGGACGCCGACCAGCTCCCGCCGGACACGGCCCACGCCGCCCGCACGGTGAGCGCCGAGACGGCGAAGCTGTCCCGCCTGGTCGAGGACCTGATGGAGATGTCCCGCTTCGACTCCGGCGCGGCCCGCCTGACCCGCACCGACACCGACGTGGCGGAGGCGATCCGGGCGAGCCTGGCCCTGCGGGGCTGGACGGAGGCGGTCCGTACCGAACTCCCCGACGGGGTACGGGCCCCGCTGGACCGCCGCCGCCTCGACGTGATCATCGCCAACCTGGTGGGCAACGCACTGCGCCACGGCGCACCCCCGGTGACGCTGACCCTCACGACCGACCACAGGACGGCGACGATCACCGTCACCGACCACGGTCCCGGCCTCTCACCCGACGCGCTCGCCCATGTCTTCGACCGCTTCTACAAGGCGGACGCGGCCCGCACCCGCTCCGAGGGGAGCGGCCTGGGCACCGCGATCTCCCTGGAGAACGCCCGCCTGCACGGCGGAACGATCGAGGCCGCGAACCACAAGAACGGCGGCGCACTCTTCACCGTGACCCTCCCCCTCCCCGAGACCCTTGAGGCGAAGGCCCCGACGGAATGACCCCCAGAAACCCCAGAAACCCCAGAACACCCGCACTCCTGCCCCTGATGTCCATACTGACGACGGCCCTGCTGACCGCCTGCGGAGTACAGCCGAGCGGAGTGATCGGCGCAGGCGAACCCCCGACGGGCCTCACGAAGGGCCTGCGCCTCTACTTCGTCTCCCCGGCGGGCCACCTGGAAGGCGTCTCGCGCCCCGAGGTGCAGATCACCGGCCTGGCCGCGGCCCTCAAGCTCCTCGCTTCCGGCCCCACCGAGCCGGAACAGAGGCGTGGCCTGACGAACCTGGTCGGCCAGGTCTCGTACGACGCGACGGGCGAGGGCACCCGCGTGACCCTGCGAGCCCCCGGCACGACCTTCTCCGGCAACCGCCGCGACGACCTAGTCAACGGCCAACTCGTCTGCACCCTGGCCCGCGCCCACTCCACCCTCCACCCCACGATCCGCCCGGACGACGTCCAGGTCACCCTCGACGGCGAAGGCCGGCCCCTGGGCCCGTACAGATGCTCCCAGTTCATGGGCGGCTAGAGAGTTCGTCACCGCGGTCAACTGAGAGGGCGGCGTCCAAGAGGCGGTTGCGTTTGGCGCCGCCCCAGGAGATTGGCGACCGACTCGGGGACGTTCAGGCAGGCGACGGTCGTCCTGGAGACCTTCTTCGAACGCCCGGTCTCGCCGGACGGGCCGGCGAGCGCGTGACGCCGAGGCCTACGCCTCGCGGGGGAGGAAGGCGGGGCGGAGGGCGGGGTCCACGGCGTCGTAGTAGCGGTGGAAGACGGGCGTGGCGGAGCCGGATATCGGGGGGACGATCCAGCTCCAGTCGGCCGGAGTGGGGCGGCCGAGACGATTCTCCTGCTCGATGTGGCGGAGGAAGCGCTCCGACTCGGTGTGATGGTCCGCCATCGTCACCCCGGCCTCCTGGTACGAGTGCAGCACCGCCACGTTCAGCTCGACCAGCGCCCGGTCCCGCCACAGCGTGCGCTCGGAGGACCGGTCGAGGCCCAGCCGGTCCGCCACCACCGGCAGGAGGTCGAAGCGTTCGGCGTCGGCGAGGTTGCGGGCGCCTATCTCCGTACCCATGTACCAGCCGTTGAACGGGGCGGCCGGATACCGTACGCCGCCGATCTCCAGCGTCATGTCACTGATGGCCGGCACCGCGTACCAGCGCAGCCCCAGCTCCGCGAACCACCCGTGATCGGGGTGGCTCAGCGGGACCTCCAGCACGGCGTCGTCCGGGAGTTCGTACCAGTCCGGTCGCCGGCCGGGACGTTCCTGCACCATCAACGGGAGCGTCTGGAAGGCCTCTTCGTCGCGCTTCCAGCCCAAGTGGCGGGCGCGGGCGGTCAGGAGGTCGCTGCGCGGGTCGCCGCGCCAGTCGCCGTCGGCGGTGCGGTGTCCGGCGTACCGTACGAGCTGGTCATTGACGATCCGCGGCGCGGGCCTGTCCGGCCGCTCGGGCGCGAAGACGGACACCACGGGGCGGATCCTGCCGCCGTTCCCGGCGAGCCGGAGGTGCTCGAAGCACTCGGCCGCGATGTCGTCGGGGGCGGTCACGTGCCGCAGGTCCCGCACCACCATGCTGCGCCAGTACAGCCGCCCGATGCACCGCGCAGCGTTCCGCCAGGCGACCCGCGCACCGAAGGCGAGCTCGGCGGGGGAGTGCTCGTAGGTACCACTCCGATCGATCTCGCCCAACACCTCCCGAACCCGACTCTCGACGTCCCCCGCGCGCGGCTGCTCGCGATGAAACTGCCGCACGAACGCCTCCGCCTCCAGCCGATCGACGAACTCACCCCCGGACTCTTGCGAAACGCGGACCGCGGCTGCGGGGACGTCACCCGCGGCACCGGACGAGGTGTAGGGACAGGAGCTGCTGACGGCGGGCACGGATATGGATATGGACGTGGATGCGGACTTGCGGCGACGACTCAGACTGAAGACCAAGGTGTTCCCTCCCGCGCCCATGATTACCCCATGGAATCGGGCGATCGTGGAGAGTAGTCAAACTCGCCCGTCGGACGGGTGCCACTGATAGCCTGCCGAGATTGCCCCTCCGCTGCCCGCCACCGAGCACCAACACCCCTCGCACGCCCTACGTGGTCGAGTCCGTCGAGCGCTGCGTGGGGATCCCCCGGTCGTTCTGCAGCCGTAGCAGCTCCTGGAAGAGGCCCGGGGCTTCGGCGAGTTCCGTGTATGTGCCCTGCTGGATGATCCGGCCGTGGCTCAGCACGATGATGCGGTCGGCCACGGCCACGTTGGCGAGGCGGTGGGTGACGAGGACGACCGGGCGGTCCTTCGCGATCTCGCGGAGGCCGGCGAAGATGCGGTGTTCCGCGCGGGCGTCGAGGGCGCTGGTGGGCTCGTCGAGGACGAGGAGGCCCGGGCGGTAGAACGCGCGGGCGATGGCGATGCGCTGCCACTGGCCGCCCGACAGCTCGACGCCGCCGAACCACTCCCGGGCGAGCAGCGTGCTCCAGCCGCTGCGGAGGCCCTGGACGACCTCCGCGGCCCCCGAACGGTCGGCGGCCTGGCGCAGCGATTCCCGGTCGTCGGTGCGCGGCTGGCCGAGCGTGATGTTCTCCTCGGCGGTGAGCGGCCAGTGGGCGAAGACCTGCGGGACGACCGCGGTGTGCTTCCACATGGCGTACGGGTCGAGCGTACGGATGTCCCGGGCGTCCCACGTGACCGTGCCCCGGGTGGGGAGATACAGGCCGGCGAGCAGTTTGGACAGCGTCGTCTTGCCGGAGCCGTTCTCCCCGACCAGGGCGATGACTTCCCCGGCCCGTACCTCCAGGGTGATCCCGTCCAGGGCGGGCTCGTCCGCCTCGGGGTAGGCGTACGTGAGGTCCTCCGCGCGCACCGTCGTCGGCGGGGCCGGCACGACGCCGCCTCGGTCGAGGCGGTGGCCGCCGGCCTCGGAGATGAAGTCGACCCAGTCGTCGACGTACAGGCCGGTGCGGAAGATCTGGGTGCCGTAGCCGACGATCCCGTACAGGTTGTTGCTGACGGTCTGCAGGGCGAAGACGGCCGTTCCCGCGGTCGCGAGCGTCATCCGGCCGGTGGCGAGCAGCCCGACCAGCGCGCCCCACATGACGGCCGACGCCACCCCGCCGGCGAGCGAGCCGGCGAACGCCCAGCGCGCGCCCCGATGGATGGCCCGGTCCGTGACCGCGTCGACCCGCGCGCCGATCTCGCGGTACCGGCCCAGGAGGAAGCCGAACATCGTGCCCGCGCGGAGTTGGTCCGCGATCTGCCGGTCGGCGATGTACCAGCGCAGATGACCGAGCGTGCGCCGCTCCGCCGACACGGCACGGCTGCTCTCCCAGTGCAGATGGGCGCCCTTCATCCGGGCGAGCGCCTGGGGGAGCACGGCCAGGACGAGCAGGGGCAGCAGCACGGGGTGTAGGACCGTGACGACACCGGCCGCCGCGATGATCGAGGCGAGGCAGGACATCAGCATCTGCGACTCGGTGATCAGGTCCTTCGCGACGTCCGCACCCCGGTCGGCGTGGTCCCACTTGTCGTTGAAGCCGGGATGGTCGTACGCCGTGAGCTCGGCGTTCGCGGCGGCGTGCAGCATCTCCAGCTCGGCCTCGCGGGAGATGCGCGGCGACAGGCGGGACGAGACGTTGGTGATGACGATGCCGAGGACGGCGCGGACCGCGACGGCGGCGCCGATGAGCACGATGGACGGCAACGCCTGCGTCAGCCGCTCATGGATGTCGCCGGACGAGACGAGTGAGGTGATGGTGCTGCCGGTCGCTACAAGCCCGGCCGCCTCCAGGACGGCCGAGAGGGCCTGGCAGGAGAGCAGGACCGTGACGGCACGGCGGTCGACCCGCCAGCCGAGCGCGAGCCCTTTGCGGACGAGTTGGGGCAGGCGGCGGACCATGACCCAGGGGGAGGTCGGCTTGCCGTCGAGCGCGGCCAACTTGGGCTGGACGTAGCGGTATTGCTCGACGGGCTGGGCGTTGGTGGCGTTGACTGTATCCGTGTCGGCGTCGGTTTCGCTTTCGGAGGGCATGGATCCGGTCCCTTCGCTGGAGTGGCCACGGAAGGAACGGGCTACCCGGCCGGGAGGCCCCGCGCACCCGAGGGCGTCCGGATCACCCCAGGGAGTGATCGAGGCGGCGCCTCGGCCCGGTCAGGGAGCGCACGTCGCCCCGGGCGCCTCTCCCGCCACGAGCGCCGCCACCTTCGTGCCGTCCTCGCCGTCCGCCTCGCGCAACGCGTCGGCCAGGCCCTGGTCCGAGCCGTCAACCGGCAGCGGCTCGGCCCATGTTGGCCGGATCAGGCGGTCGATCATCGTACGTATCTCCAGTCCAGCGACGGGTCGACCGCCCCGTCCAGGACCATCGCGCGGACCCGGCGCGCGAACTGCTCGGCGTACGAGGTGCCCAGGCTCGTCCCGCCCTGGGCGACGCAGGTCAGGGCCGGCCTGCTCCCCCCGACCCCGCGCGGATCGAAGGCCACGATGGGTGACGGAGCGCGCGAGTGCTGTCGCGGACACGGCTCCGCGCCGACGCCCCCAGGCGCCGCCCCGTGCGGCACACTGGCGGGGTGCGCATCGTGATGATGACGGCGGGTTCGCGGGGTGACGTCGCGCCGTACACGGGTCTGGGTGCCGGTCTCGTACGAGCCGGGCACGAGGTGACGTTGGCGACGCACGCGGTGTTCGCACCGCTCGTGGCGGGGTCGGGGATACGGTTCCACCCGCTGCCGGTCGACCCGCGCGCCGAACTGCACTCCGCGCGGGGCCGACGGCTGCATCAGGCGCGGACCGGTGCGGGAAAACTCGTACAGCTGGCGTCGATGGCCCGGAGTGCCGTCGACGAGATGACGGCGGCCCTGGTGGAGGTGGCGAGGGACGGCGAGGTCCTGCTCGTCGGCGGGGCGCTGGGGCCCCTCGGGTACGCCATCGCCGACGGCCTGTCCGTACCCGCCCTGGGGCTGCACCTCCAACCGCTGCACCCGACCCGGGAGTTCTCCGCCCCCGTCCTGGGGACGCGATCACTGGGCGCGGTGGGGAACCGGCTGAGCGGACGGGCGGTCATGGCGTCCGTGGACTGGATGTTCTCCGGCGCCGTACGGTCTCTGCGGCGGTACGGGCTCGCGACGACGGGCAGGTCCCGGGGGCGCGGGGAGCGGCCCGTGCTGCACGGCTACAGCGAGCTCGTCGTCCCCCGGCCACGGGACTGGCCCGCCGGACTGGAGGTGACGGGGTACTGGTGGCCGCACGAGACCGGGCGGCTGTCCCAGGAGGTGGAGGACTTCCTCGCCGCCGGGCCCCGGCCGGTCTTCGTCGGACTGGGCAGTGCCACCGTTCCCGACCCCGAGCGGGTGAGCCGCGAGATCGTCACCGCGCTGCGCGCAGCCGGCGTGCGGGGGATCGTCCAGCGAGGCTGGGCGGGGCTCGATGCCGGGGGCGACGACATCCTGACCGTCGACGAGGTGCCGCACTCCCTGCTGTTCCCCCGGACGGCCGCCGTCGTCCACCACGCGGGAGCGGGCACGACGGGCGCCGTCCTGCGGGCCGGGGTGCCCAGCGTCCCGGTGCCGGTCCAGTTCGACGCGGCGTTCTGGGCGTCCCGGCTGACCGCGCTGGGCACCGCGCCCGTGGCGGTGCCGCTGCCCCGCCTCACCTCCGGGACCCTGGCCGAGGCTCTGCGCCGCGCGACGCGGGACGACTCCCACCGGGCGCGCGCCCGCGCCCTCGCCGACGGCCTGGCCCTGGAGGACGGCATCGCACCGGTGCTCGCCCGACTGTCCCGCTGACCGCCCATCTCCTCTCAAGCCGCCTGTAACCGCCCACGCGGTCTGTTTCCCCTGATCTGGTGAACTGTCACCCCGCCAACGACACCCATGCCACGGCTCCCACCTGGTCTTTTGTCCCGTGACCCGATTGCCGAGCAAGATCGAGTGGTGCCGTGATCCTCCTAGCATCTCCTCCGAGCGAAGTTCCCGTGATCACCAGGAAGCTCAGTGGACGAGCCGTGCTCGGCCGCACAAGGTGCGCACGGAAGCAGAGCGGGTCCGGTCGATCGAACCGGACTCACAAGGTGAGGCGACGAGACGTTTCCCGCTGTGCGCGAGGCGTGCTCGTCGATGTCTGGTCGCTCCTTTCGAGGAGCCGCCCACAAGGAGGCGTGTCCCACCATGTCCGTTGCCACCGAGCGTCCCGAGACCATCGGGCTCACCTGGATCTTCCAGGAGTTCTGGGGCTTCAAGAACCCGCCCAGCGCCACCGACTTCAAGGCGTACGGCAAGGCCCTGCTCATCTGCGCCGCCGGCGACGGTGACCTGGCCAAGGCCGAGCGGGAGTACGCGATCGGCCTGATCGCCGGCATGCACGGCCCGGACGAGGTCGTCGAGCTGCTCAAGACGTACGACGGCGAGGAGGACCTCCGGACCGTACTCAGCAACGCCGAAGGCGCGCGGGAGTCCGGCGGTTGTCTCGTCTACGACACCGTCCGCGTCTCGGCCGCCGACGGCACCCTCGCCGCCGGTGAGCTGGAGAAGATCCACGAGGTCGCCGACCTGCTGTCGGTGCCTCGCGAGAACGTCGCGCAGATGGTGAAGATCCACCAGCAGGAGCAGAAGCTGCGCGATGAGCGGTTCAAGCTCTGCTACCCCGACGCGGCGAACCGTCCGTTCGCCTCGGTCTGAACCGGCCGTGATCGGTGTCGGAGCACGAGACGGGGGAGGGGGTGACGTAGATGAACGCCGAGGACTTCCTGGGCTCCCGCGAGGCGGGTGAAGCCAAGACCAAGTGGTGAACCCGGTTCGCTGAACCGGATTCACGGCGCGGGTCCCACCGGGGCAACCCGGTGGGACCCGCGCTGCCCATTCTCACTGAGGACGACGACATCATGCAGTACAGCTTGCCGGACGCTTCCGTGCTCGCGGCTCTTCCGGCGGACGCCTACGCCGGGCAGCTGGAACTCCTGGAGAAGGAGCTGTCCGGCCGACCCGCGGAGCCCCACCTCGCCGAGCTGCTCAGCTCGGCCGCGACCGGCCACGGCGACTGGAACGTACGGCGGTTGTGCGTGGAAGCGCTCGCCGAGAACTTCGCCGAGGTACCCGCCGCCAGGCGGGCGATCTGCGATGCCACCCACGACGACGTCGACTGGGTCGCCTTCACCGCCATCCGGGTCATCGGCGCGCTGAAGATGCCCGAGGCCGCGGAGCACCTCATCCGGATCTCCGGCTGGCCCAGCAACTTCAGCCGCCCCGGCTACAGCCGCAAGCCGGTGGGCTGCGGAGCGGCGTTGACCAAGCGGGCCCTGTGGGAGATCTTCGACTCGCGGGACCCGGAGCGGCTGCGGGAGCTGGAGGACGAGCTCTTCGCTCCGATGCACCGCGAAGTGGCCGCCGCCCGCCGCGACCCCCAGGTGTCGGGGGCCGTGCTGGTGCCGGGCGGCCCGTTCATCGCGGGGGCGCGGAAGGAGGCGACCGGCCCGTTCCAGATGGACGACACGGACAATCCGATGCGTGTCGTGGAGCTGCCGCCGTTCTTCATCGACCGGTGCGCCGTGACCAACGAACGCTACGCCCGCTTCCTCGAAGAGGCCCGCGGCACCCGTACCTTCGCCCACCCGGACGAGCCCGAGGGCAAGGACTACACCCCGGCCCACTGGCGCGACCCGCGCTTCAACGACCCGTCCTTCCCGGTCGTCGGCGTCGACTGGTACGACGCCTGGGCCTTCGCCCGCTGGGCCGGCGGCAGGCTGCCGAGCGAGGACCAGTGGGAGATGGCCGCGCGGGGCAAGGACGGCAGGCGCTTCCCCTGGGGGGACGAATGGGACCCGGCGCGTGCCCGGGGCATCGAGACGGCCTACCCCGAGCCCGCCCCCCGCGACCTGGAAGAGCTGGAGCGGCTCCTCGTCCGCACCTCCCTGAGCTGGCCGCCGGAGCCCGTGGTGGCCGCCGACTCGCTCCCGGAGGGGGCCAGCCCGTACGGGGTGCTCAACATGTCCGGCAACGTCTGGGAGATCACCCGGACCAACTTCTTCACCCGGGAGGACATGAACCCCTTCTTCTCGGGACGCAAGGGCATCGAGTTCATGAACCGTCCCGAGGCCTTCCATGTGCTCAAGGGCGGCACCTGGACCTCGCCGCCCGTCTGCATGACCACCTACTACCGCGGCAAGGACCTCCTGACCGACCGGCACAACGAGGTCGGCTTCCGCTGCGTCTACGACGTCCCCGCCCAGGGCAGGGGCGCCGGCCGCGACGGATCCGCCTCATGACCGCCCCCGCCACCGGCCCCGCCCACGACGGGGACCCTCGGCGCCCGCTCGTGACGGCGCTGCGCACGCTGGGCGCCCTCGGCTTCAGCCACGGCCTGGCCGGCTACTTCAGCGCCGTCGACCCCCGCAGGCCCGACCACTACTGGGTCAACCCGCTCGGCCCGGACTTCACGCAGATCCGGGTGGAGGACCTGCTGCTCGTCGGCCCGGCGGGACAGGTCGTGTCGGGTGACGGCACGGTCAATCCCTCGGTCGACGCCCTGCACGGCGAACTGCACCGGGCCCGGCCGGACTTGACGGCCTTCGTGCACACCCATTCACGCTACGGCAAGGCCTGGTCGACGCTGGCCCGTCCCCTGGACGCGATCACGCAGGACGCGTGTCTGCTGTACGGCAGGCACGCGGTCTTCGACGACTTCGGAGGCCCGGTGACCGACCGCCAGGAGGGCAAGGCCATCGCAGCCACCCTGGGCGAGGGCGTGGGCGTCATCCTGCCCAGCCACGGTTTCGTGACGGGCGGGCGGTCGGTCGCCGAGGCGGCCTGGCTGCACGTCGCCATGGAACGCGCCGCCGAGGTGCAACTCCTGGCCGAAGCCGCCGGCACCCCCCGGATCATCCCCGACGACGTCGCCCGCGCGACGGGCGACATGCTCGGCCGGCAGGAGTACACCGAGCGGGCCTTCCTCAACCTGAGCCTGTCCCAGAACATCACCTGCCCGTGACCCCGCGCGGTGCCAGGTCGGCCGCGATGCCCGGCCCGCCCGGCATCGCGGCCGACGGGGCGCCGCCCGACCGTACGGACCCTCATGAAGATCGGCCTCAACTTCCTGCCCACCCTCTCGCCGGACGAGGTGGCGGCCTCCGAGTACTACGCGGACTGCCTCTCCCTGTGCGAGACGGCCGACCGCCTCGGATTCGCCCACGCCAAGGCCGTCGAGCACTACTTCCACCCCTGGGGCGGCTACAGCCCCGACCCGATCACGTTCCTCGCCGCCGTCGCCCAGCGCACCACCCGGCTGCGCCTGGTCACCGGCGCCTGCGTGCCGGCCTTCACCCACCCCGTGAAACTCGCCGCGTCGCTCGCCACGCTCGACAACCTCTCCGGGGGACGGCTCGACGCCGGATTCGGACGGGCCTTCCTGCCCACCGAGTTCGCCGCGTTCGACATCCCCCTCGCCGAGAGCAAGTCCCGCATGCGGGAGGGCGTCAGCGCCGTCGTGAAACTCTGGACCGAGTCCGGATTCCGCTGGGAGGGCACCCACCACACGTTCGGGCCGCTGCCCCCGCTGCTGCCCCGGCCCGTGCAGACGCCCCACCCGCCGGTCCTGATCGCCGCCACCGCCTCCCAGGACTCCTTCCAGTGGGCGGGCGAGCAGGGCCACCACCTGATGATCATCCCCGTCGTCGCCAGCCACGAGCGGCTCGCGGAACTCCTCAGGGTGTACCGGAACGCCCGCGAGGCCCACGGCCACCGGGACGTGCCGAAGCTGCACGTCAGCTATCACGCCTACGTTGCCGAGGACCACGGCACCGCGCTGCGCGAGGCCGAGGCCCACTTCGACGCCTACCGCGAGAAGCAACTGGAGGCGTACGCGAGCTGGCGCGGCGTCAGCAGTGACCAGTACCCCGGCTACGAGCTCATGGAGGCCGCCGTCCGCTCCCTCACCTTCGAGGACCTGCTCAAGGCCGGCAACGTCGTCGTCGGCGACCCCGACGCCGCGATCCAGGCCCTGAACAAGGTCGCCGACCGCTACCCGGGAGGCGAGATCAGCCTGCACGTACGCTTCGGGGACATCACACACCGGCAGGCCGCGCGCACGGTGCACCTCCTCGGCCGGGACGTCCTCCCCGCGGTGGCCCACCGGTGAGCCCCCGCGACGCGCCCGCCACCGCCACCGCCGAGGCCGACAGGCCCTGGCGGGTCGCGGACCGGGCGGCGCACTGCGGCCCCTCCGCCATCGCCGACGCCCTCGCCATGGCGGCACGCAGCCGGGCCATCGGACTCGCGGCGGGCTCACCCGCCACCGAGGCGCTGGTCGACGACGAGCTCCAGGACGTCGTGGCAGGGGCGATGCGCCGGGCCCCGCAGGCCCTTCAGTACACGGACCCGGTCGGCCTGCCGGACCTGCGCGCCTGGATCGCCGACGACGAGACCCGCAGGACCGGCCGGACCTGGCGACCCGAACAGGTCATCGTCACCCACGGCTCGCAGCAGGGCCTCGACCTGGTGTGCCGGGCGCTGCTCGACCCGGGCGACACCGTGGTGGTCGACCGGCCCGCGTACAGCGGAGCCCTCCAGATCCTCGGCATGCACGGCGCACGGATCGTCCCCGCCCCCCTCACCGAAGAGCCGGGTCTTGACGAGCTCGCCCGCGTGCTGGAACGTCTCGCCCCGGTCCGGATGCTCTACGTCGTCCCCTCCTTCGCCAACCCCAGCGGCGCGACGCTCACCGGCGAACAGCGCGCCCGGCTGGCCGCCCTCGCCGACCGGCACGGCTGCGTCGTCGTGGAGGACGACCCGTACCACGAACTCCACTTCGGAGCCCCGCCGCCGTCCTCGACGCTCACCGGGCTCTGCCGGCGCGCCGTCCGCCTCGGCAGCTTCTCCAAGACCTTCTTCCCGGGCGCCCGCACCGGCTATCTACTCGCTCCCGAACCGCTGCGCCCGGTCCTGACCCGGCTCAAGGAAGCGACCGACCTGGGCAACTCCGCGCTCCTCCAGACCGTGCTGCACACCGCCCTGACCACGGACGGCCTGCCCGCCCGCCGGTACGAGCGGCTGCGCGGCGTCTACCGGAGGCGCCGGGACACCTTCACCGCCGCCCTGCGCGCGCACTGCGAGGGGCTGCTGACCTTCACGGAACCCGAGGGCGGGTTCTTCGTCTGGGCCACGCTCGCCGACGGCACGGACGCCACCCGGCTGCTGGACCGCGCGCTCGCGCACCAGGTGGCCTTCGTGCCCGGCGCCGCCTTCCACACCGGCGGCGACGGCGCCCCCACCCTGCGGCTCTCGTACTCGGCGGCCCCCCACGACCTCCTCGAAGAGGGCTGCGCCCGGCTCGCCCGCGCGATTGGGGAAACCCGCGTACCACGCCCCGCGGAGGCGGAGTGGGAACCCGCCGCCGCCCTCACCGGCCCACCGGAGGTACGACGTTGAGCGCCACCGTCACCCTGAGGGTCGGGCCCTACGGGCTGCGCGGGGCCGAGGACGCCCCCTTCGCCCCGGAGGCCTTCCTCGCCCGCCCGCTTGTGGCCCGGCTCGCCACCCAGCCCCTGGTCATCCAGCCCGTCTGGTACCTGTGGGAGGACTCCGAGTTCTGGGTGATCACCGGATCCTGGTCCACCCTGACCCGTCGGCTCCGCGCCGACCCCGCCTTCAGCCTGGTGGTGGACGAGTGCGACCTCGAAACCGGGCGCACCCGCCAGGTCATCGCCCGGGGCACCGGGGCGGTCGTCACCGGCGGCCCCGACCGCGCCCGCCGCAAACTCACCCGCTACCTCGGCCCCGACGAGACCGCCTGGGACCCTCGATTCCGGCCGGGCCCGGACCTTCGCTGGGCCCGCCTGACCCCCACGACCCTGCGCGTGGCCGACCTGTCCTTCCAGGTGCCCGCACCCGCGTCCCCGCCTTCCCCCGGAAGGCCGTACGACCTCGAAGGAGGCCCGCATGTCCTCGCTCATTCCACCGCACCGGACCTGGGAGGAGCGTGACCGCTCCGCCGTCCTGCACCCCTTCCTCCCCGACTCCCAGCCTCGGCGCGTCGTCATGGTGGAAGGGGAGGGATGCGTCCTGCGGGACGCCGAGGGCCGGGAGTACCTCGACGCCACCGCCGGGATGTGGCTCTGCCAGGTGGGACACGGACGACCGGAGATCGCCGAGGCCGCCGCCCGGCAGATGCGCCGCATGGAGTACTCCACCGCCTTCTGGGACTTCACCCACGACCGCGCGATCAGCCTCGCGGAGAGGCTCGTCGGGCTCGCGCCCCCCGGGACCGGCCGGGCGTTCTTCACCAGCGGCGGCTCGGAGGGCACCGAGACCGCGCTCCGCATGGCACGCAACTTCCACCACCGGCGCGGCGCCCCCGACCGCACCTGGGTCCTGACCCGTACGGGTGCCTACCACGGGGCCGGCTACGCCAGCGGAGAACTCTCGGACTTCCCGCCGTACGCCAGCGGCTTCGGGCCGCAGCCCGGTCACGTCCACCGGCTCACCGCCCCCTACCCCTACGTGCACGCCCGGTCGTCGGGAAGGGCCGGGAACGAGGACGTCACCGCGTTCTGCCTGCGTGAGCTGGAGGAGACGATCCACCGGATCGGTTCCCACCGCATCGCGGCCCTCATCGGCGAACCGGTCCTCGCCCTCGGCGGCATGGTCGCCCCGCCGCCCGACTACTGGCCCCGGGTGGCGGAACTGCTCCGCGCCCACGGCATCCTGCTCATCATGGACGAGGTGGTGACCGCCTTCGGCCGCACGGGAAGCTGGTACGCCGCCGGGGAGATGGGCGTACGGCCCGATCTCACCGTTCTGTCCAAGGGGCTGACCAGCGGCTACTTCCCGCTCGGCGCGGTGCTCCTGACCCACGAGATCGCCGATGTGCTCGGAGCCGACGGCGGATACCCCGTCGGGCACACCTACTCCGCACACCCCACCGGCTGCGCGGTCGCCGAGGCCAACCTCGACATCATCGAACGCGAATCCCTCCTGGCCGCCGCCTGGACGGTGGGGTCCCGGATCGCCACCGGACTCGCTCCGCTGCTCGACCTGCCCCTCGTCGGCGAGGTCAGGCAGCACGGGATGATGATCGGCATCGAAGTGGTGGCCGACCAGGAGCTGGGCCGGCCCCTTCCCCACGGGACGTACGCCCTCGCCGACCTCATCAGGGACCGTACCGGCGTCCTGGTCCGAGGGGGACCCCGTGCCCTCACCCTCGCACCGCCCCTGGTCATGACGGCGCAGGAAGCCGACCGCGTGTCGGCCGCCCTGGTCGAGGTCCTGACCGAGCACGCCGTCACCGTCTCCCGCGCAACCGACCCGGTACCGGCGTCCTGACGCCCCCGCCGAACTCAGGAACCCGCCATGCCCGATCCGTCCTGCCCCTATCGCTTTCCGCTGCCCCGGGTCCCCGCCACGGAGCCCCCCGGTGCCTACACCGGATTCCGTGCCGACTCGCCCGTGGTCCCCGTCACCATGCCGAGCGGTGACACGGCCTACCTGATCACCCGGTACGAGGACGCCCGCCGCGTCCTCGTCGACCCCCGCTACTCACGCCGCCTGGAACTGGCCGGACTCGAACTCGGCACCATCGGCCTCGCCGAACACCTCCTGCTGTCCACGCTCTCCAACATGGACCGCCCGGAGCACACCCGGCTGAGGCGTGTGGTGGCGCCCGAGTTCACCTCGGAGCGCGTGGAACGGCTGGTCCCCCGCATCCAGGAGGTCACCGAGCGGATCCTCTCGGAGACCGCGGCCGCACAGCCCCCCGTCGATCTCATGAGCACGCTCTGCCACGACCTGCCGGCCGCCGTGCTGCTCACCTACCTCGGCATCCCGTTCAGCGACTCCGGTGACCTGCTGAGCTGGACCAAGACCCTCACCGACCTGAGCGGGCACACCCAGGAGGAGGTGGACGAGGCCAGGGCCCTGCTCCACACCTACCTGAAGGGCGTCATCCAGGAGCGCCTGGGCGACCCCGGCGACGACGTCCTCACCGCCCTCGCCCGACGGTGCTACGAGGACGAACGCATCACCGAACTCGAACTCGAAGCGCTGGTGATGTTCCTCCTCATCGGCGGCCTCCACACCGTCGTCTACCAACTCGGCCTCTGTGTCGTCGCGTTGCTTCAGGACCCCGACCGGATCCCCGAACTCCTCGCGGCCGACGACCCGGGCCCGGCGGTCGAGGAACTCCTGCGCTACACCAACGCGGTGGAATCCAGCCTTCTGCGCATCACCGCCGAGGAGGTGGAGATCGCCGGAGTACGCATCCCCGCGGGCAGTCCGGTCCTCTCGGCCATCCCCTCGGCCAACAGGGACCCCGAACGCTTCGACCGCCCCGACACCCTCGACTTCGACCGCCCCGACACGGCCCATCTCACCTTCGGTGTGGGCATGCACCGCTGCCTGGGCGCGCCCATCTCCCGGCTCATGCTCCAGATCGCCCTCCCGGCGATCTTCCGCCGCCTCCCGGACCTGCGCCTCGCCGTACCGGACGACGAACTGCGCTGGCTCCCCGACCGACTGCTCACCGGCTACGAGAGCATTCCGGTCACCTGGGGCCGGCCCTGAGGGCGGCGGAGATCGAGCGGTGTGATCAGGACACGCGCTTGAGGGTCCAGGCGTTGTTGTTGAAGCCGGAGTTCGGCCAGGCGACGCAGGAGCTGCTGTAGTAGGAGCTGGTCGCGGTCCAGCCGACGGGGTAGTACGTGGACCCGCAGGCCTGGACGACGGTGCCTATGGGCAGACCGGTGAGCTGCTTGATCTGCTTGATGTTCGGGTCGAAGTTCTGGGTGCCGCAGCTGGCGCTGTAGCCCCAGCTGACGTCGACGTAGCCGGACGGGGTGGCGGTGCTCGCGCACGTGGTCGTCACGTCACCCGGGGCCGCCTGGGCGGGGGCGGCACTGAGGGCGAACATCGCGGCGGCGCCGGCGAGGGCCATGGTCGTGGTGCGGATACGGCTCATGGTGGTCTCCTAGGATCCAAATCAGCCAATGGCATAGGGCAGCCATGTTTCTACGGTGTGTGCGCGAGGGGTAACAGTCTGTTTCCGGTCGGATGGAATCAGGCCAAGGGGGCTCGCGGCGGTGCACGCTTCGTCAGGGGGCGTGCCCTCGCGCGCCCCCTGGGAGCTCCGCGCGCCCTGTCGGTGCCCGCGGGGCGACGGAAAGGATGAGCGGACCGCATAGGAACCAGGCGATCCGCACACCCCCGTCCTCGGCCAGGTGGGTACGCGGCGGAAGGAGCTCATGGTGTTGCTTCTCATCTCCCCGGACGGTGTCGAGGAAGCCCTCGCCTGTGCGAAGGCCGCGGAACACCTCGACATCGTCGATGTCAAGAAACCCGACGAGGGCTCGCTGGGCGCCAACTTCCCCTGGGTCATCCGGGAGATCCGCGACGCGGTCCCGTCGGACAAGCCCGTGTCCGCCACCGTGGGGGACGTGCCGTACAAGCCCGGCACGGTGGCGCAGGCCGCGCTCGGCGCGGTCGTCTCCGGCGCCACGTACATCAAGGTCGGGCTGTACGGCTGCACGACTCCCGAGCAGGGCGTCGACGTCATGCGGGCGGTCGTCCGCGCCGTGAAGGAACACCGTCCCGAGGCGCTCGTCGTCGCCTCGGGGTACGCCGACGCCCACCGCGTCGGCTGCGTCAACCCGCTCGCCCTGCCCGACATCGCCGCCCGCGCCGGTGCCGACGCGGCCATGCTGGACACCGCGATCAAGGACGGCACCCGGCTCTTCGACCACGTCCCGCCCGACACCTGCGGCGAGTTCGTCCGGCGCGCCCACGCCTCCGGTCTGCTCGCCGCCCTCGCGGGCAGCGTCAAGCAGGCCGATCTCGGTCCGCTGACCCGTATCGGCACCGACATCGTGGGCGTGCGGGGAGCGGTCTGCTCCGGCGGTGACCGCAATGCCGGGCGGATCCAGCCGGATCTGATCGCCGCCTTCCGGGCGGAGATGGACCGGCAGGCCCGGGAGCACGCCGTCGGCACCCCGGCCGTGAACTGACCACCGGGATGCCGACACCCGAAGCCGGTGGCCTCCCCGGGCATCGCGCCGCACACCTCGCCGTCGTCGACCCGGCCACCGGGGAGGCCTTCGACGAGGCCCCCGACCAGCGGCCGGACGAGCTGGACGAGACGGTCGCCCGGGCCGAACGGGCCTGGCACGGCTGGCGCGCCGACGCCGCCGCCCGTACCACCGCCCTGCGCGCCGCCGCCGACGCCGTCGAGGCGGCAGGCGACGACCTGGCCCGGCTGCTCACACGGGAGCAGGGCAAGCCCCTGGCCGAGTCGCACGCCGAAGTCGCGCGTACGGCGGCCCGGCTGCGCTACTTCGCCGAACTGGCGCCCCGGACGCGCCGGATCGACGACGGCCGCCCCGTGCACAGCGAGGTCCGCTGGCGGCCCGTCGGGCCGGTCGCCGCGATCGTGCCGTGGAACTTCCCGATCCAGCTCGCGGCGGCGAAGTTCGCGCCCGCACTCGCGGCCGGCAACACCGTGGTCCTCAAACCGTCCCCGCACACCCCGCTCGCCACCCGGCTGCTCGGCTCCGTCCTCGCCACCGTCCTGCCCGAGGACGTCCTGACCGTCGTGACCGGCCGCGAACCCCTCGGCGCCCGGCTCGCCGCCCACCCGGACATCCGGCACGTCACCTTCACCGGCTCGGTGCCCACCGGGCGGGCCGTCGCCGGAGCGGCGGCCGCCTCGCTCGCCCGGGTCACCCTGGAACTCGGCGGCAACGACGCCGCCGTCCTCCTGGACGACGTCGACGTGGACCGGATCGCGGACCGCCTGTTCTGGGCCGCGTTCCGCAACTGCGGGCAGGTCTGCATGGCGGTCAAGCGCGTCTACGTCCCCGCCCGGCTCCACACCGACGTCGTCGAGGCCCTCGCCGAGCGGGCGAAGACCGTCGCGGTCGGCTCCGGACTCGACCCGTACACCCGGATCGGTCCGGTCAACAACGCTCACCAGCTGGCCCGGGTCGAGCAGGTCACACGGCAGGCCCTGGCGGCCGGCGCGCGGGCCGCGGCCGGCGGCCACCGGCTCGAAGGAGCGGGGTACTTCTTCGCCCCCACGATCCTCACCGACGTCCCGCCCGACAGTCCGGTGGTCACCGAGGAACAGTTCGGACCGGTCCTGCCGGTCCTGCCGTACCGGACCCTCGACGAGGCCCTCGACGCGGCCAACGGCACCGGCTTCGGCCTCGGCGGCTCCGTCTGGGGCACCGATCTCGACCGGGCCGAGGCCGTGGCTGACCGGCTCGAATGCGGCACGGCCTGGATCAACCACCACGCCGAACTCTCCCTCGCCCAGCCCTTCGCGGGTGTCAAGGACAGCGGCGTCGGTGTCGCGGGCGGACCGTGGGGTCTCTACGGCAACCTGCGGCCGTTCGTCGTCCACCGCCCGAGGGAGGAGCCCGCGTGACGATGAGGTTCCAGGCGGCCGTACTGCGCTCGTACGAGGAGCCGTTCACGGTCGAGGAAGTGGCTCTGCGCACGGAGCTCGGCCCGGGAGAGGTCCTGGTCGAGATCGCGGGCGCCGGGATGTGCCGTACCGACCTCGCGGTACGGCGATCGGCCGGCCGCAGCCCGCTGCCGGCGGTCCTCGGCCACGAGGGCGCCGGGGTCGTGGTGGCGACCGGCGGCGGACCCGACAACGCGCTCGGCGTCGGCGACCATGTCGTGCTGAGCTTCGACTCCTGCGGACACTGCCGCAACTGCCGGGCCGCCGCCCCCGCCTACTGCGACTCCTTCGCCTCCCTCAACCTCTTCGGCGGGCGCGAGGAGCAGCCGCCACGGCTCACCGACGCGGTCGGAAAAGCGCTGGCTCCCCGGTGGTTCGGCCAGTCGTCCTTCGCCGCGTACGCGCTCGTCCGGGCCCGCAACGCCGTACGGGTCGACCCCGCCCTGCCGCTCGAACTCCTCGGCCCGCTCGGCTGCGGCTTCCTCACCGGCGCCGGAGCCGTGCTGAACACCTTCGGCGCGGGACCCCGCGACACCCTCGTGGTCCTCGGCGCGGGAGCGGTGGGCCTGGCCGCGGTGATGGCGGCCACCGCCGCCGGTGTGCGGACGGTGGCCGTCGACCGGCATCCCGCGCGGCTGGAGCTGGCGGAACGTTTCGGGGCGACCCCGCTGCCCGCCGGATCGCGCGGACTGCCCGAGCGGATCCGCCGACTGACCGACGGCGGAGCCCAGTACGCCCTGGACACCACGGCCTCCGCCCCGCTCATCAACGACGCGCTCCAGGCGCTGCGCCCCACCGGCACCCTGGGCCTCGTGGCACGCCTCCACACCCCGCTGGCGCTCGAACCGGGCACGCTCGACCGGGGCCGCGGGATCCGTCACATCTGCGAAGGCGACGCGGTGCCCGGACTGCTGATACCCCGGCTGACCGGCCTCTGGCAGGCCGGCCGCTTCCCCTTCGACCAGCTGATCCGCACCTACCCGCTGGCCGATGTCAACGAGGCCGAACGCGACTGCGACGCCGGCCGCGTGGTCAAACCCGTCCTGCTGCCGGAAAGAAGAGACCGATGAGCGAAACCTTCACCACCCAGGAGCCCCTCCATCCCGGTGGCGTGGACGGCGGTGTGGGCCTGACCGCGCTCCTGGTCGCCGCGGCCCGGGCGATCGAGACGCATCGCCACGACAGCCTGGCCCAGGACGTCCACGCCGAACACTTCGTACGCGCGGCGGCGGCGAGCGCGGAGTGGCCGGTACGCATCGGGCAGGTCCCGGAAGGGGACGACAACCCGCTGTGGGGGAGGTTCGCCCGCTACTTCGGGCTGCGCACCCGGGTCCTCGACGACTTCGTCCTCGGATCGGTCCACGACGGCGCCCGCCAGGTGGTCCTGCTGGGCGCGGGACTGGACACCCGTGCCTTCCGGCTGGACCTGCCGTCCGACTGCGTGGTCTTCGAGATCGACCGGGCGGGCGTGCTGGCCTTCAAACAGCGGGTGCTCACGGTCCTGTCGGCCGCCCCGAGGACCAAGCGCGTCCCCGTACCGGTCGACCTGCGCGAGGACTGGGTCACCGCGCTGACCTCCACCGGTTTCGACCCGGCCGCGCCGAGCGTCTGGCTCGCCGAGGGGCTGCTCTTCTATCTGCCGGGCGCCGCCGAGACGTACCTCGTCGACACGGTGGACCGGCTGACCACCGGGGGCAGTGCGCTGGCCTTCGAGGCCAAGCTGGAGAAGGACCTGCTGGCGTACCGCGACAGCGCGATCTACACGGCGACGCGGGAGCAGATCGGCATCGACCTGCTCGACCTCTTCGACCTGGGCCCGCGTCCCGACTCGGCGGGCCGTCTGACGGCCCGGGGCTGGTCGACGTCCATGCACACGCCCTTCGACTTCACCCGCCGGCACGGGCGCGGCCCGCTCCCCGAGCCGAACGACGCCCTGGAGGGGAACCGCTGGGTCTTCGCCCACAAGCCCGGACCGTGACGTCCGGCGGGCCGCCGGTGTCCCGGGGCGCTCGGCGCCGCCCCGGGACACCCGCCGGCGGGGCGGGTCAGGCGGCCGGGGTGCCGACCAGCAGGTCACCGGGGATCCCGGCCAGGTCCGGCGCGTAGTAGTCCTCGATGCCGGCGGCCCACGTGGCCACCGCGATGCGGTCCTCGGCGTCGGGGCCGAAGTCGTCGAAGAGCGCGTGGATGTTCGGCTCCTCGAAGCCGATCGCCGTCATCAGCGACAGGAAGAGGGGGCGCTCGATCAGACCGTCCCCGTCCGGGTCGCCGAGCGCGGAGAGCGCCACGGCGAACTCGGTGACCGTGGGGCCGAAACGCTTGGGGTCGAGAACGAAGGGGCGGAACTCGTCGACGGTGATCACGCCGTCGCCGTTGGCGTCCAGCTCGGTGGCCAGCGTCGTCCAGTAGTTGCCGAACGCGGACCGGATGGCCTCCTTGGCGTCGGCGTCCGACGCGACCGCCGCCTTGAGGACGCGTCCCGTCATGAGGTCGAAGTCACCGGAGTCGATGACCCCGTTCCCGTTGGCGTCGAAGAGGGAGAAGACCAGCTCGACCCGCTTGGCGGCCTCAGTGCGCATGTCTGTCACCTGTCGTGTACGGCCCGTCGTCCGGGCCCGGCTCAATGAGTGCTCCTACGTAACCGAGCTGGGGGAGAGGCGTGACGGTGCGGCGGTCGGTGTTACCGGAAGGAGTGAGTGCGCCGACCATCTGTCCGGGCGGGACCGGGTAGAACACGTCAGACTGATGTCGGGGGCGTCGGGTCGGGCGGCGCCGGAACGGGGGTGGTACGGGATGGGGACCACGGTCGTGCGCGTGGTGGTCGGGGACGTCGTGACGGGGTACGCGCCCGAAGAGGTGCCGGTGCTGGCGGCCTTGGCCCATGTCGACGATGCCGAGGTGGTCAGGATCCTGCGCGGACGGCGCAAGGGCGAACCACTGGGTTTCGGCTTCGCCGAGGTGGCCGCGGTGGTGACACCCGTGGTGTGGCTGGCGGTCGACGAGGCCTGTCGCTCCGCGGTGCAGTCCTCCGTCGGCTCGGCCTACGCGCGGCTGGCCGGGGTCACGCGCAGGCTGCTGCGCCGCCCGTCCGCGGAGTCCGCCACGGAGGTTCCGGAGCTGTCCCGGGACCAGTTGGACGTGGTCCACCGCCGGGTGACCGAGGACGCCCGGACCGCAGGGCTCGCAGCCGAGGACGCGGAGAGGCTGGCGGATCGTGTGGTTGCGCGGCTGATTCTGGCGCGGCCCACGTCCGAGGGCACGGGTACGGGTCGGGACGGGGACGGCGGTGGCACCACGTCGGACGACAGGCCCGGGGCGTGACCGGCCCGGACCCGTACGGCACTTTCCCGTATCCCCACCTCACCGGTCCCCACGACGAGGACGGCAGCGGGCGGCCGGGTCTTCCCTCGGGGACCGTTCTGCGCTTCGCCCTGCTCGCCGTCGGTATGCTCACCGCCGCCCTGGAGATGACGAACACCGCGGCCTCCCTGCTCTTCGCCGACGGCACCGGTCTGGGCTGCTGGTTCGCCGTCGGTGACGACAGCGCCTTCTGGCGTGACGCCCTCGCCGGTCGCGGCGGGTCTCCGCTCGCCGAGTCCTGTCTCACCGAACCCGTACGGGGCGGAATCCGGGACTGGGGGTACGCCGGCACGGCTGCCCTGCTCGCCACCGCCACGGTCCTCTACTGGCTGCTGCCCCGCTTCCGCGAGCGCCGGCGCGGCCTGGTGGCGCTGGAGGACCTCGACGCGGTCTTCGACCCGGCCGGTCTGCGCACCGAGCTGGACGAACTCGTCACCCTGGCCGGACACGCCGAACACCACGGCAGTCTCGACTCGTCGTACCTGGTGCTCACCCCGCCACGCTTCGTCGTGGACTGCACGGCACTCGACGCTGGCGCCGTCGTCTTCGGCCGGGCCCGCGCTCCGGTCGTCTCCCTGCACGCCGGGCTCCTCACCGTACGCGGCACGGCCCCCGAACGCTTCCGAGCGGTGGTCCTCCACGAACTCGCCCACATCCGCACCATGGACGTCGGCCTCGCCTACTCGGTGCTCGCGCTCTGGCGAGCCTTCCTGGCCGTGGTGCTCGTCCCGTACACCGTGATCGTCGGCGGCTCCTTCGTATGGGTCGCGGCGACGGGGAATTTCCCGGGCCTCGACGACAGGCTCTGGCCCGCCGCCCTGCCGGAACTGACACGGCAGACGGCCAAGGCGCTGCTGCTGGTCGCCGCGGTGGTGCTGATGCGCGCCGCCACCCTGCGCCATCGTGAACTCGTCGCCGACGTCGACGCGGTGGCGGCCGGCGCCCGCATCGAGGTGTGGGAGAAGGCGGCCGCCGCCGAGGCCGCGCGCAGCCGACCCGGTCCGAACGCGTCCGGCTCGGCAGCCCACTTCCTTCCGGCTGCCCGCGCCCTGGCGCTGCTCAGCCCCCACCCCACCTGGCAGGAACGGCTGCGGGCGCTGCACCGCCCGTTCACCCTGCGCGGGCTGAGCCCCCTGCAGTACTTTCTCATCGGCTGCACGGCCATGATCTCGGTGCACACGGTCGTTCGGGCCTGGGGCCCCGGCCTGGGAGCGTCGACGGTCGCGATGATCGCCGCCGGCATCCTCTTCTTCGCCGTCTGGCACGACCAGCTCCGTGCCCGCTTCGCCCACCTGGTACGGGAGTACGGCCCCAGCCCCGCCCCCGGGCTCGCGTTCGGAGGCGGTCTGTTCCTCGGCCAGCTCGTCGCCGGAGTGGGCCACAGCAGCCGTTGGTGGCCCACCGCGCCGGAAGCGCCCGTCGTTCTGCTGGCCCTGCCGTTGTGCGGTGCGCTCTGGGTCGGGTGGGTCGACCAGATCAGCCACCTCTGCCTGCTTCAGGGCGC
The DNA here is from genome assembly GCF_040303965.1 of Streptomyces sp. NPDC094032. NCBI lineage: Bacteria > Bacillati > Actinomycetota > Actinomycetes > Kitasatosporales > Streptomycetaceae > Streptomyces > Streptomyces sp. NPDC094032. Next base: position 131,203 of record NZ_JBEOUE010000010.1, read on the forward strand.
GCGGCCGCGCGCCGCCGTCTGGCTCACCGCCCTTCCCGGTTGTCTGTTCGGAGTCGCCCTCTTCCAGTGGTGGGTGGATGACGCCTTCACCGCCCTGGCCGGAGATCCCTTCGGATCCGCACTGGAGTCGCTGGCCGGGGAACTGCCCGAACTCGCGCGGACGCATCCCACGACCCTGCGCGTCATGGCGGGCACGATCCAGTACGTCGGTGCGCCCGCCACCCGGGATTCCATGGCGTTCCTCGGAATCGCCGCCTGGTTCCTCGTCGTCCTCGTCCAGCTCCCACGGTTCTACGGTCGCGGCCCCCTCTACCGGATGCGCTCGGTGACCATGCGCGCGGAGCGCGCCGGCTTCGGCGGCGTGGCGACGCTCGGACTGATGTGCGGTCTCGCGGTCTGCGTCGTCCTGTTCGTGCTGCTCTCGTCGGCGGATTCCTTACGGCCCGGGACTCCGCTGCCCGAGTCCGCCCGCCGGACGCTCCTGGTCTGGTGGACCGCCATGGCCTTCTGGGCGGGCTCCGCCCTGGCCGCCGTGCTGACGGCGATACGCCTGGGCCCGCTCTGGCTGCCCCGCGCGCTGACGGCGGCGGCCGTCGCCCAGGCCACCGCACTGGTCGGCTTCCTCGGCCTGATGTCCTTCGGCGGCTGCGGAGGGCTTGTGGCCACCGCCTCGTGCGGGCTGTACTCGCCCGAACTCGCGGCGATCCATCCGGTGCTCTCCGAGACCGTCTCGCTGGGGTCGCTCGCCGCCGCGCTCGCCGCCGTGCCGGCGGCGCTCCTCGCGTACGTCGTCCGCCGGCCCGTCCGGCTGCGCCCCCGGCCGCCCCGGGGACGGGCCGCCACGCCCGTCCGTACCTGGGCGGCTCGTGCGGGCGTCGGACTCCTGCTGGCCACCACGGTCGCGTCCTGCTCGGCAAGCCAGGAGCTGACGGGCGACCCCGCCCTGGTGCTCCGCCCCCACCGGGGCGTGCTCACCGGGGAATCGACCGCCGACCGGATCCGGGCGCTCCAGCTCCGCGCCTGGGAGGGCACCGAGAACCCCTTCTTCACCGACGTGGTGGGCCACCACAACCTGGCCGCCCGCCTGATCCGTACCACTCCGCCACGTATCGACGATGTCGTGGCCGCCTGCACCGCCCTGCGCTCATCGGCCGAACGGGCGCTCCAGGCCCGCCCGTTCCCCGACGAGGACCTGGGCCGCCGCTGGACCGACGCCCTGCACCGTTCTGCGACCGCAGCCGAGGCATGCCGTACGGGTGCCGCCTCTCGCGCCCCACAGGGGGCCTGGCCGACCGATCTGGCCGACGCACGCACCGAGGCCATAAACCTTTACTCGGCGACGTCGCTACGGCTCGCCTCGGGCCGGATGGGCGACGGGTGACGATCCCTCACCACTGGTACATGTACTGGTTCCACGTGCCGTGCCAGCCGGTGCCGTAGTAGGTCGAGGTGTCGGAGTCGTACAGAACGACATGACCGCCCCAGTACACGCTCTCGTCGAGCTGGAAGACGGCCCACCAGCCGGTGTTCTGCGTCGGCGTGTAACTCGTGCGCACCGCCTTCGACTTGAACCAGGACCACATGTTCCGCGCTCGTATGGGCCGGTGGGCGTACGTGGAGCAGCGGGCCTCGATGTAAGGGTTGGGGTCGGCGAGTTCCGTGTACCCGGCGCGGATGAACGCGTCCGAGAGGAAGTGGGCGCAGTTGTTGACGAAGGCGTCGCCGCCGACGCACTTGTTCGTCCAGCAGCTGCCGACGGTGGAGAGGGGAGGGGCGGGCAAAGCCGCCGCGTAGCGCGGCGCGCCTGGCACGTCCACGGCCGGTGGAGGGGCCAGGTGCTCCATCGCCTCGGCGTTCGCGAGGCCGACGGGGCCGCCGGCCGGCCTAGGGTCGCCCGGCATTCCGGGGCTGGTCGGCGGTGCGATGTCCTCCATGGCGACCATGAAGATGTCATGCGGTTCGCCGGCGCGGATCCGGCCCAGGCGGAAGGCCGTGGCCCCCGCCCGCACGTACACCCTGATCCGGTTCTCGCCGATGCTCTCCCGGTCCATGATGTCGGACTTGGCGAAGGAGTAGACGCAGTCGCCGGACTCGACGATCAGGATGTTTCCCGGGATGTTTCCGTCATCGCGGCTGTAGCCCTCGAAGGGGACGGTGAGATCGCGCTTCGACGCCCGCTCCATGAGCGAACTGAGGTCGTTCTGTTGACCCTTCATGATGTTCTCGGCCATGCCGTTCGCCTCCTGTGTGCGGGCGTGCGGCCGTCGACATCCCCTCTATCAGCGTGCACCCCGGGGCCCCGCTCGCGCCACTCGTGGGGCTCGGAGTGAGTACGCGTACTCACTCCGAGCCCGGTAGCCGCACCCATCCGCCGCGGCACTCCGTTTACGTAGAGTCCCCGTATGCCCGACGAGACCGTGCCGTCCCCCGCCCCCGCCCCCGCCTCCGACCCCGACTCGACCGGGTCCGGGGCGCCCTCTCGCGTGCGGCGCCCCTTGGGATGCGCCGGCGCCGCGCTCGTCGGGGTGATCGCGCTCGTCCTGCTCACATGGGGCTCGTGGGGGTCGACGGACTTCCCTCGTGCCGCGCCCGAGGAGATGGCGAAGCGCGCCTTCCAGCGTTCGCAGGAGGCCTACGAGGTCATGGGGTTCACGCGGACCATCGAACCCGGAGTCCAGGACGTCGGCGTCAGCACGGAGAACACGTTCGGTTCGTCCTTCTGCTACGACGGAGGTCTGCTGGGGCTGGAGGACAAGACCGTCGAAGGCGCCTACGCGATGAGCCACGCGTGGGCCCTGGACCACGTGCCGGCGAGCCAGGCGGTCCCCGGTCTCCGCAGACTGCGCGGGTTCCTCACGGACAGCGGCTGGAAGGTCACGTCGTACAGCGAAGGCGAGCGCGGCGGGACCTGGGAGCTGTTCGTCCAGCGGGCCGACGGCGACGAGCGCATGTCCTTCACCTGGTATCCGGACCGGGAGTACTTCACCGGCGGCGCGACCGTGCCCTGCGCCTACGATCCCGAGTGGCGGAACGGCGACGTCGGTCCCGCCGGGGACGACCAGAGGCCGCCCGCTTTCGGTCCCGCCTGACCTGGAGGAATGTTGGTTCGGCGCGTCGTGGGCGGGGCGTTGGACCGCGTATGGTCCGGATCCTGGGATGGGCATGATGACCAAGGCGGCCGCCGCACCCAGAGAGCCAGAGGCCGCTCCCTGATCCGGCGTTCGATGAGGCCCTGCGTTGGCCGGTATGAATCGGCCGTGTTCGTCACGGTGCCGCCGCCGACTCATCAGATGGTGCGTACTCGCTTTCATCGGATGTTCGCTTCGGACGGGTGTGGCTACGGTCGTTCGTGTCGCCCAAAGGGGGCGGCAAGTCGATGGGGAGTGGACATGGGTTATGTCGGTCGCAGGACAGCCGCGGTGATGGCAGCCGCTCTGGCGTCGCTGGGCGCGGGGAGCGCCGTACCCGCGACCGCGGTCACGTCGTCGCCCGTACCGTGCAGCGGCGCGGAATGCCCCAGCCTGAAGCCGGTCAGGCTCGTGGCCAGCCAGGCGACCCTGAACATCACCCAGATGCAACTGGAGAACCTCCACGCGATCGCCTCCGACGCCATCACCGGGGAGCCCATCCGGGGCGTGAAGGTCGTGTTCGCCACCATCGGTGGCCGGACGCTCGGGGCGGCCTACACCGACTACGACGGCGTGGCCGCGATCACCGCCCCGGAGAACCTGGGTCCCGGAACCCTCCAGGAGCTCCTCGGCGGCTACGAAGCGGCGCTCCAGGGCGACGGCGTCCACGCCCCGGTCGGAGCCCACGGGGCGATCACCGTCGGCACGGACCAGGGTCCTGGGGTGCCGGCCAGCCCGTGCTCCATCTGCAGTGACCGCGGGCTCAAGCAGGACGTGGTCCCGGTCGACTGGAGCCGGTGACGATGCGGCTCTTCCCCCGGCGCTCCCGGGCGGCCGACCGAGGTCCCGAGGTCCGTGGTGAGGCCGGCGTCCGCGAGGGTGGCGCGGTGGCCCCGGTCGGCGCCGTCAACGGGTACCAGGTCCTGGAGACGGTGGCCACGCTGCCCATCAGTACCTGGCGTTATGTCTGGGAGCCCGAGGACGTACGTCACCTCGGACCGATGGCCCAGGACTGGCACGCGGCGTTCGGCCTCAACCGCGACGACACCAGGATCCCGGTCGTCGACGGCCTCGGCGTGGCCCTGGTCTGCGTCCAGGCGCTCCATCGCCACGTGACGGAACTGGAGGCCGAGGTGTCCCGGCTGCGGGACGCCATGGTCACGGCCGAGGCGGGGCGATGACGGCGGAGAGTCCCTCGCAGTTGTCCACGGACGCGGTCTTCCGGGTTCCGGTCACGGTCTGCCGCATCACCGGGCTCCTCGGCGAGCGGACGTCCGGCACCCTGCTGGAGCGCGCCGTCGCCTCCACGGGGGACCGGCTCAAGCCCTCCCTGATCCGGGACCGGGAGCTGGACCCCGACCTGCGCCGGTCCCGGTCGTGCCCGGACTTCGAGGCGCCCGAGTTGCTCGCGGCCGTGGAAGATGTCCGGGAGGCGGTCGAGCACACCCTGGGCGTCGACTGCCGGTACACCGAGGCCAGTTACGGGCTCAATGTGCACAACGACGGAGACTTCTACCGGCCGCACCAGGACACCAGCGTCGCGTACGCCCCTCGGCGTCTGCTCACGTTCGTGTACTACCTGCACCGCACGCCCCGGCCGTTCACCGGCGGCGAGCTGCGCGTCTTCGACGCCGCCCTGCCACTGCACACCGCGACGACCGGGGCGTGGGAGGAACGCACCTGGCGGGACTGGGAGCCCGAGCACGACAGCATCGTGTTCTTCCTGCCCACCGCCTGGCACGAGGTACGACCGGTCGTGTGCCCCGGGAAGAACCACGCGGACAGCCGCTTCGCCGTCAACGGCTGGCTGTGCGCACCCGACCCCGCACACCGCCCGGACGACGGAGGCTAGGGGCGGCGTCCTTCCGGCCATTGGGCGAGCCGGATGAGGTCGTTTGACTCGGTGGCTGATCTCCTCCTCGTCGGCGTCCCAGTCAGGAAGGGGCCTTGCTCTCGGCGCTCTGCGCAAGGCGCGTCGTGGCAGGTCACGCGGCAGCGGGGACGGGGGACGGACGTGCGTCGGGCACTCCTGTGGTCGGGCGCGCGGTGGAAGTTGGGGGCGGTGAGGCAGGGCCCGCCGGTGGGGTGGTTCAGCTGTTGGGCGGCAGGAACTGCCGGTCGGGCTCCACGCGCCAGGTAAAGTCCGGGAACGGACGGTGAACGTGCCGTTCGGCCCAGGGCCGAATGGTGTCCCAGGTCTTCCGCGTCGGCTCATTGGTCCGGAACCCGTTCCGCCGCCTGCGGATCCGCTGGGAGATCCGCGACGACATCCATGAAGCCTTCCTCACCCTGGGTTGCGCGCTCATCTGCTGGCGACGCCTGTCACAGCTCGCCCGGGCCCTCACCCTCCCGCAATAGCCATTCCCGGACCGAAGGCGCTCGGTCAAGGAGCCGCCTGACCTGCGTCCCCTCTTTGCGTGAGGTCACCTTCGGCAGAGGGGTGAAGTCGTCGGGAATCGCATCCAGCAGGCTCAGCACACGGTCTCCCGTACGCAGAGTGATCAGCGCTTCCCACCGGACGTGACGTGGAACGTCCGGGCGGTGGGACAGGCTGTGCCACAGGGCCGGCCACAGGTAGTGGGTGCCGTCGGGCGCCGCATGCGCGCGTACCCACGCCGGGTCCAACCGCTGGCTCAGGCCGAGATCACCCGCCCGCTCCTCCAACCTGAGCAACGAGGCCGAATCGATGACCTTCACCTCGCGCGGCAGCGGCTGTTCGAAGTCCATCGCCCCATGCTGCCCGACAGCACCCCACGCCGGGCAGCCGACCCGACGAGTCATTCCGTTAGGAGTTCAAAGCTCTCCGGCTGGGCCCAGAAGGCCATCTCGGACAAGGAGCTCCGCAAGGCCAAGGCCACCGCCGGCGCCCGGCTGTTCGCTCTGACCCTGGCTACTCAGAACGACGCCTGGCTCACCGACACCCATCTCGCCGGGCAGGTGAGCGCGCCCTCCCGCTCACCTGCCCCCTCCGGGCGGTCGGGTGCGAAGCCAGCGGCATCATCCCGCCAAACTGAAACAGTTTTCTAGAAATCCATTCCATATCGAGATGCCTCGGAACCATACTGACGCCGTTCCGCGGCTCAGAGACGCACGGCCATCAGCCCCCTACTCCAAGGAGACGCATGAGAATCACACGGGTCGGCCTCCTGGCAGCGGTGGCAGCAGCACTGCTGCTCGCACCGACCGCGCCCTCGCCGGCTTCGGCCGCCGCCCAGGCTCCGCATGCGAGCGCTGCGGCCGACCGGCCGGACTTCTTACTTCCGTTCCCCTGCGACAGCGTGATCGAGCTGAAGACCTACGCAGGTCACAACCCCGACGACAAGAAGATCGACATGTACCGGCAGGGCATGCCGGTGGGCAGCCCCGTCCTGGCCTCGGCCGACGGCTACGTGCACGAGAACTTCTCGCCGGGCGGGCTGGAGATCCGGCACGGCGGCGGTTGGTTCACCACGTACATGCACATGACGGGCGTGGCGCCGGCCGGTACCTGGGTCGAGCGCGGCGACGTGGTCGGCTACATGGGTGACGTCGGCTCGGAGGGCAAGCCCCACCTGCACTACGAGCAGCTCTACAACCCCAACAGCGACCAGGACGCCGACAACCAGCACATCGTCAACCCCGTGCTTCAGGGGCAGGGGCCGCTGGTCATGAACCCCAACAACCCCATCACCATGACGAGCACGAACTGCGGTGTGTCCGCCGGCAGTAGCTTGTTCGCCCTGTCCCCGGATCGTTCCGGCGTGTTCCAGTGGTCGGGGAACGGCACGGCCTGGAACAAGGTGGGTGGCGCCGCCGGAACGCTCTACGCGGGCGGAGCCGGAGTCTTCGCGACGAACCCGGCCACCGGTGACCTGTACAAGATGAACGGTGCGAACAACTGGGCCAAGGTCGGCGGGCCTGCCAAGACCTTCGCCGTCACCGGTAACGGTCTGTTCGGCCTCTCGCCCGACGGCACCGGGGTGTTCCAGTGGTCGGGGAACGGGACGGTCTGGAACAAGGTGGGTGGGGCTGCCGGAACGCTCTACGCGGGCGGAGCGGGCCTCTTCGCGACGAACCCGGCCACCGGTGACCTGTACAAGATGAACGGTCCGAACAACTGGGCCAAGGTCGGCGGGCCCGCCAAGACCTTCGCCGTCACCGGTAACGGTCTCTTCGGCCTCTCGCCCGACGGCACCGGCGTGTTCCAGTGGTCGGGGAACGGCACGGTCTGGAACAAGGTGGGTGGGGCTGCCGGAACCCTCTACGCGGGCGGCGCCGGCCTCTTCGCCACCGACCCCGCCACCGGTGACCTGTACAAGATGAACGGCCCCAACAACTGGGCCAAGGTCGGTGGATCGGGCCACCAGTTCGCCGTCGCGGGCGATGCGATCTACGGCCTGTCGCCCAACAGCGACGCCGTCTTCAAGTGGACCGGCAACGGCACCATCTGGAACAAGGTCGGCGGCCCCGCCTCCTTCATCGCGGGCAAGTAGTCGGCGAAGTCGTCAGCGGACGGGCCCGGGGTCCTGGACCGGGCCCGTCCGTTCCTTCCCCTGGAGCGACGTGTTGTCACGCATCACCCTGACTGCCGCGGCCTTGGTCGCGGTCGTACTCCCCTCCGCCGTCCCGGCGCCTGCCCGACCGGCCTCTCCGCCCTCCGTGGACATCGCGTCCCCGGACACCGGCTCGGCGGATGCCGGCTCCGTGACCACGGGAGACTTCGTCCGCGTCTACAACCCCGGCACCGGGGAGTCGCAGCCCTGGTACATCAACGACCACACCTTCATCCGTGACGAGGCCACCGGGACCTGGCACCTGTTCGGCATCACCCACGCCGAACCGGCCGCCCCGGAGGACGAGGACTCGTTCGCGCACGCCACGGCACCCAGCCTGCGCGGGCCGTGGACCAAGCAGCCCGTGGCCCTGACGGTCGACCCGTCCTACGGTGAGTCGCACCTGTGGGCGCCGCACGTCATCCGCTCCGGTGCCACGTACTACATGTTCTACGCGGGCGGGCAGACCGTCGGTGACCTGTCCAGGAGCCAGATCAACCTGGCCACCTCCACCGACATGGTCCACTGGAAACGGCGGCCCGCGGGTCCTCTGTTCCGCGACGGGCAGGAAGCACGCGACCCGATGGTCGCCCGGGTCGGCTCCCAGTGGGTCATGTACTACACCGCCACGGAGACCGCCGCAGGGGGACGCAGCATCGTCGCGTACCGGACGAGTCCGGACCTGATCACGTGGAGCCCCCGCGAGACCGCGTTCACCGCCGTCGGCGACGGCTGGTCCGAATCGCCGTACGTGGTACAGCGCAACGGCCTCTGGTACCTGTTCATCGGCGGCTCGGCGACGAACGACTACGTGGGGGCGGAGGTGTACGTCAGCGAGGACCCACTGCACTTCACGGCCACCGGGCAAGTGGGCCGCCTGCCGTCCCACGCCGCCGAGGTCGTCACCGACGACGACGGGAGCCAATGGCTGAGCACCGCGGGCTGGGGTACGGGCGGAGTCGACCTGGCCCCCCTCAAGTGGCGGGCGCGGCCCTACACACCGCACCATCTGTACGCGCTGAGCCCTGACAGGAACACCGTCCAGCAGCGGACGGACGGCAACTCCTGGGCGAGGATCGGGGGCCCGGCAGGCGCCCTGATCGGCGGCGAGGGCGGGCTGTTCGCCACCAACCCCACGACCGGCGACATCTTCAAGTACAACGGCACCCCGGACAACTGGACCCGGATCGGTGGACCCGGGGCCCAATTCGTCGTCGCCGACGGCACGCTGTACGGGCTCGGCCCGGACAGGAAGGCCGTCTTCCAGTGGACCGGATCCGGGACCGCCTGGACGAGGATCGGCGGCCCGGCAGGCGCGCTGCACGCGGGCGGCGCCGGCCTCTTCGCCACCAACCCGACCACCGGCGACATCTTCAAGTACAACGGCACCCCGGACAACTGGACCAGAGTCGGCGGACCGGGAAGGACCTTCGCGGTCACCAACGAGGCGCTGTACGGCCTGTCGCCGAACGGCGGTGCCGTCGTGAAGTGGACGGGGTCGGGTACGGCCTGGACCACGGTCGGCGGAGCCGCTGGAACCCTCATCGGCGGTGGCGCCGGCCTGTTCGCCACCAACCCCGCCAACGGCGACCTCTACAAGTTCAGTGGCCTACCGAACAACTGGTCCAAGACCGGCGGTCCCGGCAGTGCCTTCGCGGTCGCCGGTGACCGGCTCTACGGGTTGAGCCCCGACAAGAGTGGCGTCTTCCAGTGGTCCGGGTCGGCGACCTTCCAATGGACCAAGGTCGGCGGGCCCGCCGCGAGCATCGCCACCGACTAGCCATCGCTCCCGTACTTCCTTCTCCCTCTTCCCACGACCACACCCTCGCCCCAAGGAGACGTCAATGAACATCAGATGGACCGGCTTACTGACGGCGGCGGCGCTGCTGCTCGCCCCAGTCGCAGCCCTCGCGCCCGCAGCCCCGGCCGCGGCCACGACGGCCGCCCCCGAGGTGGACACCGCCGCCGCCGAGACGCCGTGGTTCCAGCTCCCCATTCCCTGCGGGCAACGGTGGACGACGTCCACGCACGACGGACATGCCAGCCAGTACATGGTCGACATGGTCTCGGCCGGCGGAGCCACGCAGGGCACACCGGCCCTGGCCTCGGCGGCCGGACGTGTCGTCACCTCGCAGTTCGACAGCCAGGCCGGCAACTTCATCGTGATCGACCACGGTGGCGGCTGGCAGACCCGGTACCTCCACCTGGACCGGCTCGACGTCGGCGTCGGCAACGACGTCGAGCAAGGCCGGCAGATCGGCCTCGTGGGCAACACCGGCAGCTGGACCACCGGGGCGCACTTGCACTACGAGCAGAAACTGAACGGCTCCGTCGTGCAGGCCACGCTTGAAGGGCGCCCCATTCCCGTCACGTGGGAGTACAACCAGCACTACGAGACAAGCACGAACTGCGGTGTGTCCGCGGGCAGTAGTCTGTTCGCCCTGTCCCCGGATCGTTCCGGCGTGTTCCAGTGGTCGGGGAACGGCACGGCCTGGAACAAGGTCGGCGGGGCTGCCGGAACCCTCTACGCGGGCGGAGCGGGTGTCTTCGCGACGAACCCCGCCACCGGTGACCTGTACAAGATGAACGGTCCCAACAACTGGGCCAAGGTCGGAGGGCCCGCCAAGACCTTCGCCGTCACGGGTAACGGTCTCTTCGGCCTCTCGCCCGACGGCACCGCAGTATTCCAGTGGTCGGGCAACGGCACGACCTGGAACAAGGTCGGCGGAGCCGCCGGAACCCTTTACGCAGGCGGAGCAGGCCTCTTCGCCACGGACCCCGCCACCGGTGACCTTTACAAGATGAACGGCCCCAACAACTGGGCCAAGGTCGGCGGGCCCGCCAAGACCTTCGCCGTCACAGGCAACGGCCTCTTCGGCCTGTCACCCGACGGCACCGGAGTCTTCCAGTGGTCGGGCAACGGCACGGTCTGGAACAAGGTGGGCGGAGCCGCTGGAACCCTCTACGCGGGCGGGGCGGGTGTGTTCGCGACGAACCCGGCCACGGGTGACCTGTACAAGATGAACGGCGCGAACAACTGGGCCAAGATCGGCGGCCCCGGCAGCACCTTCGCCGTCGCCGGCGACGCGGTCTACGGCCTGTCGCCCAGCAACGACGCCGTCTTCAAGTGGACCGGCAACGGCACCATCTGGAACAAGGTCGGCGGCCCCGCCTCCCTCATCGCAGGCCGGTAGACCGACTCACTCCACGCGGCCGGCCGGCGGGAGAAGACGTCCCAGATCGCCGAGAGCCGCAACCCGCACACGTGCGAGAGGCGCCTGACCGGCGGAAGGCCAGGTCAGGCGCCTCTTTGTCTGTCTCTAGAAGAAGCCCAGCTTCTTCGGGGAGTAGCTCTGGAGGATGTTCTTGGTCTGCTGGTAGTGGTCCAGCATCATCTTGTGGGTCTCGCGGCCCACGCCTGACTGCTTGTAGCCGCCGAAGGCGGCGTGGGCCGGGTAGGCGTGGTAGCAGTTGGTCCAGACGCGGCCCGCCTGGATCGCGCGGCCCGCGCGGTAGGCGGTGGTGGTGTCGCGGGTCCAGACGCCGGCGCCGAGGCCGTACAGCGTGTCGTTGGCCGTTCGGATCGCGTCGTCGAAGTCGGTGAACGAGGTGACCGCGACGACCGGGCCGAAGATCTCCTCCTGGAAGATCCGCATGTGGTTGTCGCCCTCGAAGATGGTCGGCTGGACGTAGTAGCCGCCCGCCAACTCTCCGTCGTAGGTGATCTGCTGACCACCCGTCAGGATCTTGGCGCCCTCCTGCTGACCGATCTCCAGGTACGACAGGATCTTCTTGAGCTGGTCGTCGGAGGCCTGCGCGCCGATCATCGTCGTCGTGTCGAGGGGGTGCCCGGGGACGATGAGTTCCGTGCGGGCGACGGCCGCCTCCAGGAACTCGCGGTAGTGGCCGCCCTGGATCAGGGCGCGGGAGGGACAGGTGCAGACCTCGCCCTGGTTGAGGGCGAACATCGTGAAGCCTTCGAGGGCCTTGTCGCGGAAGTCGTCGTCCGCCGCCCACACGTCGTCGAAGAAGATGTTCGGCGACTTGCCGCCCAGCTCCAGCGTGACGGGCTTCAGGTTCTCCGAGGCGTACTGCATGATCAGCCGGCCCGTGGTCGTCTCGCCGGTGAAGGCGATCTTCGCGACGCGGGGGGAGGAGGCCAGGGGCTTGCCCGCCTCCTCGCCGAAGCCGTTGACGATGTTCAGCACGCCCGGCGGCAGCAGATCGGCCACCAGGCTCAGCCAGAAGTGGACCGAGACCGGGGTCTGCTCGGCCGGCTTCAGGACGACCGCGTTGCCCGCCGCGAGCGCCGGCGCCAGCTTCCACACCGCCATCAGGATCGGGAAGTTCCACGGGATGATCTGGGCGACGACCCCCAGCGGCTCGTGGTAGTGGTACGCCACGGTGTCCTCGTCGAGCTCGCTCAGCGAGCCCTCCTGCGCGCGCAGCGCCCCCGCGAAGTAGCGGAAGTGGTCGATGGCGAGGGGGATGTCCGCCGCGAGCGTCTCGCGGACCGGCTTGCCGTTCTCCCAGCTCTCCGCGACGGCCAGCGCCTCCAGGTTCGCCTCCATCCGGTCCGCGATCCGCAGCAGGACCTGGGCCCGCTCCGCCGGCGCCGTGCGGCCCCAGCCCGGCGCCGCCGCGTGCGCCGCGTCCAGCGCCCGCTCCACGTCCTCGGCCGTACCCCGGGCCACCTCCGTGAACGCCTTGCCGTCGACCGGACTCGGGTTCTCGAAGTACCGCCCGAGCGCCGGGGCGACGTACTCGCCGCCGATCCAGTGGTCGTAGCGGGGCTCGTACGACATGATCGAACCCTCGGTGCCGGGTGCGGCGTAACGGGTCATGGGTGTGGCCTCCTCGTACCGCGCCGGCCGTCCCTGGCCGGCTGTGCTCAGCGGCGAGTCTGCGCGGGCCGACGTTGCAACCCCGTTGCACCCGCCGACAGTTCGGCGTCCAGGGCGGTCAGCCGCGCCCGTACGGCCGGAGCCTGCGCCGCCGGCACCGCGGAGGCCAGCGCCCGCCACACCGCCACATCGTCCTCGCCCCACGCGCTGTACGCCCAGTCCGCCAGCAGCCCCGGATCCGCCCGGTCCACCAGCGCCGCCCGCAGCCGCCCGGCCAGCCGCTCCCGGAGCCGTACCACCGCCGGTGCCCGCGACCCCGGCAGCAGCGGCCCCGCGTACTCCCCGAGCGCCGTCGCCACCGCCCCCGAGGCGAGCCGCCGGTCCACCGTCAGGAAGTCCGCGTCGACCACCCCCGTCAGCCGGTACGGGCGCGACGCCAGCAGCTCCGCGCCGAGCAGCCCCCGCAGCCGGGACATCTCCGCCCGCAGCGTCACCGGGGTCACCGACTCGTCCTCGTACAGGAGGGTCAGGAGCTCGTCGCCCCCGACGCCCTCCGGCCGGTGCGCCAGGACCACCAGGATCTCGCTGTGCCGACGGCTCAGCCGCAGTCGGCGCCCCGCCACGTGCAGCAGCGCCTCGTCCCTGCCCAGCGCCGAGAGCCGCGGCCGTACGGCGACCGGGGCGGGCGCGAGCAGCGCCAGCTGCGACTCGGCGGCCCGCGCCACCGCCTGCACGAACGCCAGACTGTGCGGATGCGCCAGACCGTCCCCGCCCGTGATGTCGACCGCGCCGAGCAGCCGCCCGCTGCGCGGGTCGTGGACCGGGGCCGCCGCACACGTCCAGGCCTGCGCGGGCCGCTGGAAGTGCTCCGCCGCGCACACCTGCACCGGCCGGTCCACGGCGAGGGCCGTCCCCGGGGCGTTGGTCCCCGCCGCCGACTCCGACCAGCGGGCCCCGGGCACGAAGTTCATCCGGCGCGCACTGCGGAGCGTCCCCGGGTGCCCCTCCACCCACAGCAGCCGCCCCGCCGCGTCGCAGACCGCGATGAGATGCTCGCCGTCCCGCGCGTACGCCCCCATCAGCTCCCGGATCACCGGCATCGCCGCCGCCAGCGGGTGCTCCTCCCGGTGCCCCGCCAGCTCCTCCTCGTCGAGCTCGACCCGCGCCGCGCCGTCCGGGCTCACCCGCGCCCGCACCGAGCGCCGCCACGACTCGGCGACCAGCGGCCGCACCGGCGGGACACCGAGCGGGCCCCCGGCCGTGAACGCCTCGTGCGCCTCGCGCACGGCGCCGGATCCGTCCCGGGAGGCCGGTCCCGCCACACCCGCCGGTCCCGCCCCACCCGCCGTGCCTGTCCGCGCAACGCTCAACTCGGCCTCCCCTGCGAGGTCGTTCGCCTCGTGGACGCCATCGTCGTGCGCGCGCGGGGCGCCGACAAGCGTGTACGCGAGTTCGCATATGCCCCCTGTCCGGTACTCGTCACGCGGACCGTCACGTACAGTGGTTCCGGGCCGTGACTGGCGCTTGAGGTGGATCACCACCGGGGAGCGGCCCGGCGGAGGCGCTCACCGGAGCCGCCGTGTCGCGGTCGCGCGCCTGGGCATCCACCGGTCATCGTCGACGCCCAGGAGTGGCCCATGTCCACCAGCACCGCCCGCCTCATGGACGGCACCGCGCTCGCCCGCCGCACGGTCGAGGAGACCGCCGTCCGCGCCGCCGAGATCACCCGCCGCACCGGCACCACCCCCTGCCTGGCGACCGTCCTGGTCGGCGCCGACCCGGCCTCCGTCACGTACGTGAAGATGAAGCAGAACCGCTGCGCGAAGGCCGGAATCCGCTCCAAGCACGTCGAACTCCCCGCCGACACGACCACCGAAGAGCTCGTCGCGGCGATCACCGCCCTCTCCGAGGACCCCGAGGTCCACGGCATCCTGCTCCAGCACCCGGTCGGCCCGCACATCGACGAGCGCGCCGCGTTCGAGGCCATCGCCCCGGAGAAGGACGTCGACGGCGTCACCATGGCCTCCTTCGCCGCCATGGGCTTCGGCCTGCCCGGCTTCGTCTCCTGCACCCCCGGCGGCATCATGCGGCTGCTCGACGCGTACGACGTCGAGCTCAGCGGCAAGCGGGCCGTGGTCGTCGGCCGCAGCGCCATCCTCGGCAAGCCGGCCGGTCTGCTGCTCCTCGGCCGCGACGCCACCGTCACCTACTGCCACTCCCGCACCACGGACCTCTCCGCCGCCGTCCGCGAGGCCGACATCCTGGTCGCCGCCGTCGGCAAGCCCTCCTTCATCAAGGGCGAGGACATCAAGCCGGGCGCCGTGGTGATCGACGCCGGTTACAACCCGGGCAACGTCGGCGACGTCCACTTCGAGAGCGCCGCCGAGCGTGCTTCCCTCATCACCCCCGTGCCCGGCGGTGTCGGCCCGATGACCATCGCCGTCCTGCTCGCCCAGACCGTCGAGGGGGCCGAGCGCCAGCTCGGGCTCTGACCTCCCGTACCCCGCTGCCCGCAGACCCTGCGCACTTCGTGGGCCGTGATCAGGGTCTCGCCCCAGCTGCGGGAATGTCACGGTTCTGTATGAGCGGTGCCCAAGTCACGGATATCGCTCGCCACATGGACGACGCCGGGTGAACCTGTTGCCTATGCTCCACCCGCCGACGGCATCCCCGTCCCGCGGCGCCCGGCGCCCCAGACGGCCGGGCGCCGTCGCCCTGCTCGTCGCGGCGCTCGCCGCGGTCCTGTTCCTGTCCGTCGCCCTCACCGCGCGCGGCGGCCCCGACACCCGTGCCCCGCGCGCCGTCGGCCCCGCGCCCGCCGGGGCCGACCCGGCACCGCCGCCGGACGCCGGACCCGCCGGAGGGCGCGCCGACACGCCGTACGACACGCCCGGCCAGCACCCCTCCGCGCAGGGCGAGAGCCCCTCGCCGCTGCCGACGCGGACGGCGGCACCCACCCGGACGGCGAAGCCCAGGCACGTCCGCTCCGCGACCATGACACCCGCCGCCTCCGTCCCCGCCGCGCGCGGCGGCACGAGCCCGGGCCCGCGGACCACCCAGACCCGCTCGACCGGGCCCACGGGCACCCCGTACGACCGGCTGCGGGTCGGCGACTGCTTCGACATCGACCGCGACGCGCCCGGCACCGTCGTCCACCGTCCCTGCGACACGCCGCACGACGCCCAGGTCGTCGCCCGGCTGCGCCTCACCGGCCGGTACGCCGACGACGCGGCGGTACGGGACGCGGCCGCCGACCTGTGCCGGGGGCTGCTGCGGCGCAAGGCCGCGGACCAGCCGCTGGGCACCCGCTGGGCGACCTTCGTCCAGTACCCGTACCGCACCAGCTACCTGCTCGGCGACGACATCGCCGTCTGCAGCCTCGCCGCCCTCTCGGGCTCGGGCCGGAAGCTGACCGCGCCGCTCCAGTGACGCCGCCGGGCGACCGCCCGGGTCAGGGCGCGGTCACGGCCGCCAGCGCCGCCGCCGGGTCCTGCTCCGCCGGGCCCGCCGGGACCCAGCGGCCGTGTTCCCTGCGGTACGGCCACCAGCGGCCGTCCGCGCCGAGCCGGAGCTGGACGTCCGCTCCGACGACCGTCCAGCGGGCGGCGCCGACGGGCCGCAGCGCGGGCCGTTCGCCGTCCTCCCAGGCCTCTGCGAGCTGTGCGCCCGCCCGCACCAGCGCCTCGGGGGCCGGCACCCACTCCTCCTCCAGGACCGACAGCGCCGCCGCGCCGCCGAACCGCCAGGCCCGTACGGCCAGTTCGAGCTCGGCCGGCCCTCGCCCGGACCCCTCGGCGAGTCGTGCCGCGATCCACGGCCCGGGGGCGCCGGCGGCGAGCCGTACCGCGTCCTGGGACGGGGTCGGGGGAGCGTCGTCGAAGGCGCCGGCGAGCATCCGGAGCGCCCGGGCCGCGGCGTCCGCCGCCAGGAACTCCAGCGCCGCCGGATCGATCCCGGGCTCAGGGCCGCTCTCGGTGTCGAGCGACGGCGGCTCGCCGGGCGTCGCGGGCGGGACCGGCGGGCCGGGCAGCGGCGGCAGGATGCCCCCCGCCGCGTACGCCTCCTCCGCCGGTACGCCCGCCGGACGCGACACGCCGGAGCCGCCGCCCGCACCAGCCGCGCCCGACGGGCCCGACACGCCGGAGGCGCCCGCCCCGCCGGCCCCCTCCGGGCCCTCGGCCCCGGCGGCCCGCGCCGCGCTGCGCTCCTGGAGCGCGTCAAGGAGCGCCCGCTCCCCACGCCCCCGCATGAGCAGCAGCACGAACGGATCCTCGTCGAGCAGCCGCGCCACCTGGTAGCACAGCGCCGCCGTGTGCGGGCAGTGGTCCCACGCCTCGCAGGCGCACTCCGGCTCCAGGTCGCCCACGCCCGGCAGCAGTTCGAGACCGGCCGCCGCCGCGTCCTCCACCAGATGGGGCGGCATCTCCCGGTCGAGCAGGGCCGCGATGTGCCCCGCACTGTCCACCGCCAGGTCGAGCAGCCGGTCCCACTCCGCCCCGGACAGCTCCTGCAACAGCACGTCGCTGCGGTACGCCGTGCCGTCCGGGTCCCGCACCACCGCCGTGATCCGGCCAGGCCGCACCGACACCGCGCCGACCGCCCCGGCCCGCGCGTGTCGCCGCCCCTGCTTCAGCTGCTGCCCGTCGAGCGCCGTGTCCTCCAGCGCCTGCAGCCACGCCCGGCCCCACCAGGTCCGGGCGAACACCGAGCCCCGCACCGGCGGCAGCGCCGCGAACGTCCGCTCGTCCTCGGTCCCGTACCCGCTCATCGTCCGTCCTCCCCGCGCAGCCGCACCAGCTCCGCGAGCTCCGCGTCGGTCAACTCCGTCAGTGCCGCCTCGCCGCCCCCGAGCACGGCGTCGGCCAGCTCGCGCTTGCGCTCCAGCATGGCCGCGATCCGGTCCTCGATCGTGCCCTCGGCGATCAGCCGGTGCACCTGCACCGGCCGGTTCTGGCCGATCCGGTACGCGCGGTCGGTGGCCTGCGCCTCCACCGCCGGGTTCCACCACCGGTCGTAGTGCACGACATGCTCGGCGCGGGTCAGGTTGAGACCGGTGCCCGCCGCCTTCAGCGACAGCAGGAACACCGGCACCTCGCCGGCCTGGAAACGCTCGACCATCGCCTCCCGCTCGGCGACCGGCGTGCCGCCGTGCAGGAACTGGGTGGGCACGCCACGCCCGGCCAGGTGCGCTTCGAGCAGCCGCGCCATCCGCACGTACTGCGTGAAGACGAGCACGCTCGCGTCCTCCGCCAGGATCGTGTCGAGAAGCTCGTCGAGCAGTTCCAACTTGCCCGAGCGGCCCTCCACCCGGGGCCGTTCCTCCTTGAGGTACTGCGCCGGGTGGTTGCAGATCTGCTTGAGGCCGGTGAGCAGCTTGACCACCAGGCCGCGCCGCTCCATCCCGTCGGCCTCGGCGATGGCGGCCAGCGTCTCGCGGACGACGGCCTCGTAGAGACCCGCCTGCTCCTTCGTCAGGGCCACGGCCCGGTCGGTCTCCGTCTTCGGCGGCAGCTCGGGCGCGATCCCCGGATCCGACTTGCGCCGCCGTAGCAGGAACGGGCGCACGAGCGCGGCGAGCCGCTCGGCCGCCGCCGGATCGCGGCCGCCCTCGACGGCGGAGGCGAAGCGGGTACGGAACGCGCCGAGCCCGCCGAGCAGCCCCGGGGTCGTCCAGTCGAGGATCGCCCACAGCTCGGAGAGGTTGTTCTCCACCGGCGTGCCGGACAGCGCCACCCGCGCCGCGCCCGGGACGGTGCGCAGCGCGCGGGCGGTCGCCGAGTACGGGTTCTTGACGTGCTGGGCCTCGTCCGCGACGACCAGGCCCCAGGAGCGCTCGGCGAGTCGCGGCGCGTCGAGCCGCATCGTGCCGTACGTGGTGAGGACGAACTCGCCGTCGCCGAGGGCGTCCAGGTCGCGCGCCGGGCCGTGGAAGCGGCGCACCGGCGTGCCGGGCGCGAACTTCTCGATCTCGCGCTGCCAGTTGCCCATCAGCGAGGTCGGGCACACCACCAGGGTGGGACCCGCGGAGGCCGGGTCGGTCTGCCGGTGCAGATGGAGGGCGATCAGGGTGATCGTCTTGCCCAGGCCCATGTCGTCGGCGAGGCAGCCGCCGAGCCCGAGCGAGGTCATCCGGTGCAGCCAGCCGAGGCCGCGCAGTTGGTAGTCGCGCAGGGTCGCGGTGAGCGCGGCGGGTTGGGCGATCTCCTGCGCGCCGCCCTCCGGGTCGGCGAGCCGGGCCCGCAGCCGCTCGACCCAGCCGGTCGCCGCCACTTCGACCGTGCGCCCGTCGACCTCGGTGGTGCCGGTGAGTACGGCGCCCAGCGCGTGGACCGGGGTCAGCTTGCGGTCCTGGTACGTACGGGCCCGCCGCAGCTCCTCCGGGTCGACCAGCACCCACTGGTCCCGGAGCCGCACGAGCGGCCGCCCCGCCTCGGCAATCCGGTCGAGCTCCGCCCGCGTGAGCTCCTGGTCGCCGACCGCGAAGCGCCAGTCGAAGGAGAGCAGGGCGTCGGCCGAGAGGAACGAGGGCAGGGCGTCCCCCCGGTCGCGCCCGCCGCGCCCGGCGGACCCGTCGCCCGGCTCGTCGAAGTCGTCGGTCCCGCCCGCGACTTGGAGTCCGTCCGGCGGGCCGATGACGGCGCGGGCGGTGAGCCGGTTCGCGAGTTCGCGCGGCCAGTGGACACGGACCCCGGTCGCCGCGAGTGCGCGGGCCGCGGGTCCCAGGAGCTCGGCGATCTCCTCGTCGGCGAGCTCGACGGCGTCGGGGACGGCCGCCGAGAGCAGCGGGGAGAGCGGCGGCCAGGCCCGTGCGGCCCGGCGCAGCGCGAGCAGGGCGTCCATCCGGGCCCGGGGCCCGAACGCCGCACCGGCCGGGGACGCTCCGGCCCACACCTCCGCCGCGTCCGCGACCAGGGCGGGGTCGGCGACGGAGTGCATCTGGAGGACGGCGCGGAAGGAGACGCCCGGATCGGTACCGGCCTCGGCGGCCTCGGCGGCTTCGCCGGGCGTGTCGGCTCCCACGCCCCCCACAGCCAGGCCCTCCGCGCCCACCAGCTCCAGCCGCAGCGACAGGCGTACGCCCGCGTCATGGCCCGCCGCCACATCCGCAGCCCAGCCCCGCTGGTGCGGCAGTTCCTGCGGCTCCTGGCTCTCGTCGGCGGCGAAGGCGGGACCGCCCGCCGCCAGGGGGGCGGCCGGGGTGCGCGGCAGCACGTCGGCGACGGCGTCGGCGAACGCCCGCAGCAGGCCTTCCTGTTCGGGGAGGAGCGGCGGTTCGTCCGCCGTGGTGGAGGGCAGCGGTACGGCGTGGGCGGCCGGCGGCATGGAGGCGGCGAGGTCGCGCAGGGCGGCCAGCTCCTCGGGACCCAGCGGCCCGGCGCGCCACGCGTCGCGGTCGGTGGCGGTGAGCCCGGGCAGCAGCAGCCCCCGGGCGACCAGGTCGAGGGAGAACAGGGTCGCCGCGCCCCAGAACGCGGTCGCGGGCGAGGCGTCCTCGGCGGACCGCGCCCGTGCGAGCAGCGGCAGGGCCTCCCGTACGGGCATCAGCAGTGCGGGCACGGCCCGGGGCAGCAGGTCGTCACCGACGACGGTCAGGTCTGCGGCGGCGTCCGCCGGAGGCCGCAACTCCGCTCCCCAGAAGGCGATCCGCCCCGCGCGGGGCGGATCGGCGGGCAGGAAGACGGCGGAGCAGCGGACGAGTTCATCGGAGGAAGGGAGGGAGGCGGCGGGCGACGGAGAAGGCGACGGAGACGGAGACGAGGACGACGGCGACAGCGACAACGCATTCCTCAAATTTGACTACCGGAGGGTCGAGCCGCCGAGGGTACCCGAACGCACCGCCCCCACGCGGCGAACGGCACCGTGATCCGGGTCACCCCCACCCGTACTGGTGGGGAAGACCCCACCCCCGAGTGAGGGTCGCCCCCCTGACGGGCCCGGGTGGTGACGTCATGGTTCGGACTGATCACCGTTCCGTACGTTTCAGGTGGCCGCCACGATCCGCGCGGCAGCCCCTTCCACGGACCCCGGAGCCCGCCATGTCCCAGGCCACCGCGACGCTCGCCGCGCCCCTCGCGGCACCCGATCCGCACTCCGCCCGCCGTCACGGCAAGGGCGGCGGCAGCGAGTTCGCCCCGCTGCTGCGCACCATCAAGGACCAGGGGCTGCTCGAACGGCGCCCCGGCTGGTACGCCCGGGGCATCGTGGTCAACCTCCTCGGCATCGCCGCCGTGATCACCGGCCTGGCGCTCATCGGCCCGTCCTGGTGGGCGCTGCTCCTGGCCGTGCCGCTCGCGCTGCTCTCCGCGCGCGTCGCCTTCGTCGGCCACGACGCCGGCCACTCCCAGATCACCGACCGGCGCGGTCTCGGCCGGGTCATCCAGCTCGTCCACGCCAACCTGCTCCTCGGTATGAGCCGCGAGTGGTGGAACGACAAGCACAACCGGCATCACGCCAACCCCAATCACCTCGACAAGGACCCGGACGTCGCCGCCGACATCCTCGTCTTCGCCGCGCACCAGACCGACGGGCGCACCGGCCTGCGCGGCTGGCTCACCCGCCACCAGGCCTGGATGTTCTTCCCGCTGACCACCCTGGAGGGCATCGCCCTCAAGGTGTACGGAGTCCAGGCGCTGTTCGCGAAGGACGGCCCCTACCGCACCCGCCGCGAACGCCTCGTCGAGGGCGGCCTGCTCCTCGCCCACCTCGCCGGATACGTCACGCTGCTCCTGACCCTGCTGAGCCCGCTCCAGGCCCTCGCCTTCGCCCTGATCCACCAGATGCTGTTCGGCGTGCACCTGGGGATGGCCTTCGCCCCGAACCACAAGGGGATGGAGATGCCGGACGCCCACCCGGACGGCGACTCCTGGGGCCATCTGCGCCGCCAGGTGCTGACCTCCCGCAACATCCGGGGCGGGTTCCTCACCGACTGGTTCCTCGGCGGCCTCAACTACCAGGTCGAGCACCACCTCTTCCCCAGCATGCCCCGGCCGCACCTGCGCCTCGCCCAGAGCGCGGTGCGCGCGCACTGCGCCGAGCTCGGCATCCCGTACACGGAGACCGGCTTCGTCGCCTCGTACCGCCAGGCGCTCGGCCATCTGCACGAGGTCGGAGCACCTCTCCGGGCCGGGGACGGCGTCGCGTAGGGTCGAGGCGCGCGACATCCGAGCAGAGGGGAGCTCCACGTCATGAGCGGTACGAGCGGTGCGAACGAGGCCGTGGTCACGACGGTCAGCAGCAACGGGGTCTACTCGTTCACCAAGCCCAACCGTGAGAGCATCACGCTCCTCGCCGGTCTGGGCGTGGAGGGCGACGTGCACGCCGGGGTCACCGTCAAGCACCGCTCGCGGGTGGCCAAGGACCCGACCGTGCCCAACCTGCGCCAGGTCCACCTGATCCACGCGGAGCTCTTCGACGACGTGGCCCTCGCCGGCTTCGAGGTCGCCCCCGGGGCGCTGGGCGAGAACGTCACCACCCGGGGCATCGACCTGCTCGGCCTGCCGACCGGCACCCGGCTCCATCTCGGCGCGGAGGCCGTCGTGGAGGTCACCGGGCTGCGCAACCCGTGCGCGCAGATCGACAACTTCCGGCACGGGCTCCTGAAGCAGGTCCTCGGCCGTGACGAGGAGGGCCGGATCGTCCGCAAGGCGGGCGTCATGTCGGTCGTGCTGTCCGGCGGGGAGGTACGCCCTGGCGACGCGATCCGCGTGGAGCTGCCGACGCAGCCGCACCGGCCGCTGGAGATGGTCTGACCTGGGGGTGGTCTGGCCGGGAAGAAGCTCTCACCTGGGGATGGCCGGATTTCGACCGGTTCGCGTGAACCAATGAATACTTGCTGGTAACTTGCGCGAGTTGATCAAGGTCGGGGCCCGCCTTCGCGGTGCCGTCCGGCCTGAGCCACTCCCCATTTCAAGGAACCACATTGGCACGCACCGTCCGCACGACGGCCCTGGCCCTCACGCTCTCCTTCGCCCTCCTTCCGGCCGCGCCGGCCACCGCCGCAGCGCCCGCCCCCACTCCGCACCTGGACGCCGTCGAGCAGTCCCTGCGCCAGGTCTCGCCGGGCCTTGAGGGCTCCGTCTGGGAGCGCACGGCCGGCAACCGGCTGGGCGCCTCCACCCCCGGCGGCTCCGACTGGCTGCTCCAGACCCCCGGCTGCTGGGGCGACCCCGCCTGCGCCGACCGCCCCGGCTCCCGCCGCCTGCTGGAGAAGGTGCGCGAGGACATCGCGGGGGCCCGGCAGAGCGTCGACATATCCACCCTGGCCCCGTTCCCCAACGGCGGCTTCCAGGACGCGATCGTGGCGGGCCTGAAGGAGGCGGCGCGGAAGGGCAACCGGCTCCAGGTGCGGGTCCTGGTCGGCGCCGCCCCGGTCTATCACGCCAACGTGATCCCCTCCTCGTACCGCGACGAGCTCGTCGCCAAGCTGGGTCCGGACGCCGGGAACGTCACCCTCAACGTGGCCTCGATGACGGCCTCGAAGACCGGCCTCTCCTGGAACCACTCCAAGCTGGTGGTCGTGGACGGGGAGTCGGTGATCACCGGCGGCGTCAACAGCTGGAAGGACGACTACCTCGACACCACCCACCCGGTGAACGACGTCGACCTCGCCCTGTCCGGCCCCGCCGCCGGTTCCGCGGGCCGCTACCTCGACACGCTCTGGGACTGGACCTGCCGCAACAAGAGCAGCTGGAGCACGGTCTGGTTCGCCTCCTCCAACGGCGCGGGCTGCCTGCCGACCCTGCCCCGGACCGCCGCCCCGGCGGGCGACGGTGACGTCCCCGCCATCGCGGTGGGCGGCCTGGGCGTCGGCATCCGGACCAACGACCCGGCCTCCGCGTTCAAGCCGGTCCTGCCCGACGCCTCCGCCGCCAAGTGCGGCCTGATCGGGCGGGACTACACCAACGCCGACCGGGACTACGACACGGTCAACCCGGAGGAGAGCGCGCTGCGGGCGCTGATCGCGAGCGCGACCGAGCACGTCGAGATCTCGCAGCAGGACCTCAACGCGTTCTGCCCGGTGCTGCCCCGCTTCGACATCCGGCTCTACGACACCCTCGCGGCGAAGCTGGCCGCCGGGGTGAAGGTGCGCATCGTCGTCAGCGACCCGGCCAACCGGGGCGCCGTCGGCAGCGGAGGCTACTCCCAGATCAAGTCGCTGAACGAGGTGAGCGACGTGCTGCGGGGCCGCCTCAAGGCCCTGACCGGCGACGACGGCACGGCGCGGGCGGCCATGTGCCAGAACCTCCAGCTGGCGTCGTTCCGTGCCTCGTCGTCGGCGACCTGGGCGGACGGAAAGCCGTACGCCCAGCACCACAAGCTGGTCTCGGTCGACGACGCGGCCTTCTACATCGGCTCGAAGAACCTGTACCCGTCCTGGCTCCAGGACTTCGGCTACGTGATCGAGAGCCCCGCCGCCGCCCGTCAGCTCGCGGACGGCCTGCTCGCCCCGCAGTGGACGTACTCGCAGGCGACCGCCACGTACGACTACGCCCGCGGCGTCTGCCAGGGCTGACCCGGACAGGGGGGAGGGGAGGCGGCCTCGGCCCAGGGGGGGTTGGTCGAGGCCGCCACGGGCGTTCCTCGGGATCCGTGAGACCTGACCGTCACCCGGTCACGCCGCGAGGAGGTGCGACGCGCTGGGTGGCTGATTCGACGAGGACATGGGGTCGTCCTCCCTGGCTCCTGATGGATCCGGAACGCCGATGACAGTAAATATATTTACTGTCGAGTACGCAAGGGTATGAAAAGTTTCATGCGTGGCGTGCGTGGCGCAGTACCCCGCGACCCGCCGCTTAGAGAAAGAAACCGTGCTGGTCGGCGGCCTGCTCGTACTGTTCGAGCCGGGCCTGGGTGCGCTCGGGATCCGCATCGGCCATGGCCTGGAGCAGCGCGGCCGAGAGCATGCCGGGAGCCGCGTACGAGTCGAAGACCAGCCGCGATCCGGTCCCGGCGGTCAGCACCACGTCCGCCTCCTCCACCAGCGGGCCGACGGACGGGTCGGTGATCAGCGCGACGCGCAGACCGGCGCTGCGCGCGGCCCGCAGGGCGGCCAGGGTCTCGTGGGCGTGCCGGGGCATGGCGAAGGCCAGCACCCAGCCGCCGCCGGCCGCCCTGGCCTGGAGCAGCGCGTCGTAGGCCACGCTGCCGCCACGGTTCACCAGGCGCACATCGGGGTGGATCCGGCGGGCGGCGTACGCGAAGTACTCCGCGAGCGAGACCGAGATCCGCAGGCCGAGGACGGTCAGCGGCACCGAGTGGGCCAGCTCGCGGCCGAGCTCCAGGATCCGGTGGGTGTCGGCGAGCAGCCGCCGGACGTTCTCCAGGTTCTCGATCTCCGCGTCGACGGCGGCCTGGAGCTCGTTCTGCCGGAGCTGCTCGCGGCTGTCGGGGGTGCCCGCCACCGCGCTCAGGGCGATGGGCTGCAACACCTCGCGCAGGGCGGGATACCCGCTGAAGCCGAGGGAGACCGCGAACCGGGTCACCGAGGGCTGGCTGACGCCGACCCGCTCGGCGAGCTCGGTGATGGAGAGGAAGGCGGCCTCGGTGAGGTGGTCGATCAGATACTGGGCGATCCGCCGCTGGCCGGGGGAGAGACGGTGTCCGTCGAAGAGCGCGAGCAGCCGGTCGGCGGGCGCCTTCTCCTGCTCCGGCGGGGTGCCGCCGGGCGTGATCGCGGCCGCCTGCGCGCGTGCCTGCTGCCCCGATGACACCGGCGGACCTCCCTCTCACGTCGCTCGTGTTCCAACATAGCCCACGCCCCGCAGGCGGATGATCATTGCGCCGTGCGGGGCGGGGGCCATGGGGGGAACTACTGCTCCACGGCGCAGGAGTTGACCACGTCACCGGTCTCCGGCCGCGCGATCACGTGGTCGGCGGGCGGTGTCTCGCCCGCCTCGACCCAGCGCGTCAGCGCGGTGAACGCCGAGCGGTAGCAGGGCAGGATCGGCCGCAGCCTGTCCGGGTAGGTGTCGTACAGACCGTCCGTGTGGGTGCCGTCCTGGACCGTGTAGTAGCGGTGCAGCGCGCCCCGCCCCCGGCGGTCGATCATCCGCGCGTACGCGTCCGAGTCGGTGGCGATGGGCAGCAGCGTGTCCAGGTCGCCGTGGAGCGTGATCAGCGGCTTCCCGATCCGGCCGGTCAGCGCGACCTTCGCGACCGCCCGGCGCACCGAGGCGGGCCGGGACGCGTAGTCGTACGTGGCGTCCGACGCGCACGGGGCGAGGATCTCCGGCACGGTCGTGCCGGCCGTCGCACCGGGGCACTTCGGGTCGTACGCGGGGTCGAACTCCGCCCGGAACATCTTCTGCGTCAGACCCCAGTAGGCCTTCTCGTGGTACGGCCACAGGAAGCGCGAGCGCGGCGCGAAGCCGGCCCGGATCAGGTCCTCGTCCGAGGCCGTGCCGAGGGTGTGGGCCACGGCGACCGGCAGGCTCGTGAGCAGGTTGGGGCCGCGGGTGGTCCACAGCACCCCCTCCCAGTCCACCCCGCCGTCGTACAGCTCGGGCCGGTTCTCCAGCTGCCAGCGGGTCAGATAGCCGGCGTTGGAGATGCCTGTCATGTACGTGCGCCGGGGGGCCGTGCCGTAGCGCTGGCGCACCGCCTTCTTCGCGGCCTTCGTCAGCTCGGTCACCCGGTGGTTCCACTCGGCCACCGCGTCGCCGGGCTCCCGCCCGTCGGTGAAGAAGTCGGCGCCGGTGTTGCCCTTGTCGGTGGCCGCGTACGCGAAGCCCTGGGACAGGACCTGGTCGGAGACGATGGTGTCCGAGGAGTACTGCCGCCGGGTGCCCGGCGAACCCGTGACGACGAGGCCGCCGTTCCAGTGGTCGGGCAGCCGGATCACGAACTGGGCGTCATGGGCCCAGCCGTGGGTGGCGTTGGACCGGGAGTCGTCGGGGAAGTAGCCGTCGATCTGGACGCCCGGGACACCGGACGGATTGCGCGTCCCCTTCGCCGAGAGCCCCGCCTGGTCGCCCATGTCGGTGTACGGGGTGCCCGCGAGACCCGCGGTCGTCAGATCGGCCAGGCACGCGGACTCCTGGTGCTCGGCACCCGGCACGTCCAGCCGGTCCTGGCGCGCGCAGTGCCCGGGGACCTGCGCCCCGGCGGGAGCCGCGGGCCCGATGACGGTCAGCCCCGTCAGGAGCGCGGCGAGCAGCGGAACGCCTTGGGACAGGCGCATGGTGGGCCTCCGGTGTGACGACGGTACGGGTGCCCGGCGCGGGTTCGTGTGCCGGGGCACGCCGTGGTGCGTCGGCGTACACCTCGGCGTGCCGCCACATCCTGCGCGGGACGCCGATCACCGGGCCATGGGCCCGGGCCACACCTCGGACCGCCGAACCATGTGGCCCTCGCGGTCCCGCCCGGCGCCCGGCGACTACGCGGGCCGGACCGCCATCGCGTCCAGCGCTTCGAGGAGCGCGGGCAGCTTCGGCCCCGGGGTCACCGGGAGCACCTCGTTCGGCTCGGCGTCCAGGAGGACGAAGGCCATGTCGCCGGTCCGCGCCACCAGCGACCAGCCGGGCCCGTCCGCCCGCAGCATCCGCGCGTCACCCCCGGCGAAGCTGGACCGGACCCGCCCGACGGGGGGTGTCTCCTCCAGATAGGCGCCGAGCTCGGCGAGGGCGCGGCGGACACCTTCGGAGGGGGTGGAGGGTGCGGCCGGCGTGGAGCCGTCCCCGTCCCCGTCCCCGGCCCGGTCCATGTCCTGGTCCATCCGCCCGCGCCACTCGGCCCAGCGCAGCGCCACCATGTCCGCGCCGAGCCGCCGCTGGGCCGGTCCCCAGGCGTCCTCGTCCGGCGGTGCGAGCGGTGCCGGAGCGCCCTCCTCCGGCTCGGGGTCGTGGGGCGCCGGCAGGTCGTGCGCGGCCGAGGCGACCGCGAGCGGCCAGCCGGGGAGCGCCGAGACGACCGAGTGCTCGTCGGGGGAGAGGTCGTACGCCATGCCGCAGTCCCAGGAGGAGATGGCGACCGCGACCAGCGACACGTCGTCGACGATCACGGTCCACCGCGCGCCCGTACCGTCCTGTCCGAGCACGAGCCCGTAACCCTCGGCGTACGGTTCGAGTCCCAGGGAGGCGCAGGCCGCCGGGTAGTCGTCACCGAGCACGCTGGGGAACCGCGCGGGCGTGAGCAGCGCCGCCGTCAGCACGAACAGCGCGTCGTCGTCGCCGTCCTCCGTGCCGGTCACGGCGGATTCCGGTGTACCCACGTCAGCCTCCCCCTCTGCTCGTCGGCGTCGTCGGCGCACCCTAACCAGTGAGTAACCCGCCCGTCGAGAGCTCTCGCGAGAACACCCCGACGGGCGGGCCGGGGCGCGGCGGGGTGCCGCGCGCCCGCTGGGGTCAGGCCCGCCCGAAGACGGCGGTCAGGGTGTGGCTCTCCTGCTCGAAGAGGATCGCGGTCTCGCCCTTCGCGCGCTCCTCGTCGCCGCCGTACGGCTCGCCGTCGAGCAGCCAGTCCTTGAAGACGAAGCCGGGGGACGGGGTGGCCGTGGCCGTGATGGTCTCGCCGTCCGAGTAGGGCCCGTCCTGGGAGAGCGCGACGGTGCCGTGGCCGTGCCTGACCACGGTCAGCTTGTGCCGCTTCTGCTCGAACAGGGCGGTGAGCCGCATGTCCTCCGTGCCGACGTCGAGCGCGATGGCGCTCTCGTCACCCGCGTTCGAGCCGTCGAGCACCCAGCCCGCGAAGTCCCAGCCGGGTGCCGGGACGGCCTCGTACAGCAGGTCGGCGCCCTCCAGCTCGGCCCGCTTCGCGGGGGCCTTGGTCACCGTGCCGCTGCCGGAGGTCGTCGTGGTGACCGTGGAGGTGGGCGTGGTGCCCTTCTTGAACTCGGCGACGAGGGTGTGGTCGCCGGCCGGTACGCGGAAGCCGGTGGCGCCGCCCTTGGCGGCCTTGCCGTCCAGCTTCCAGGCGGAGAAGACGTACCCCTGGGCCGCCGCGGCGTCGTAGGTGGAGCTGGTGCCCGGCGCGTACGGGCCGGGGGCGCCGGCCGTCACGGTGCCGGCGCCCTTGGGCGCGACCGACGTGGTCACCGCGCACAGCGCGTCGGAGGTCTTCGCGGCGCGGTAGGCGGCGACGGCCTTGCCGGTCCGACTCAGCACGTCGGTGCTGTCGGCCGAGTCGGGCTTGCCGATGGGGACGCCGAGCGGCAGGCCGCGGTAGGACTGCTTGGGGTTGCTGAAACGGTTGATCCGGGTGCAGACGCCCTTGGTGGCCTTGCGGCAGCTCGACTCGTACGCCATCAGCGAGGACCACTCGCCCTTCGGCGGGAAGTAGCCGGTGGCGCCGTTCTCGGGCTGGACCGGCTGGGTGACCCGGTCGTGGTCGGCGCTCAGGTTGTGGCCGATCTCGTGGCCCATGGAGAAGCGGGGGATGGCGCTCTGGCCGACCACCGAGTAGCCCCAGGCGGCGGTGGAGGGGCCGGGGTTGGGCGGGGTGTAGCCCAGACCGCCGGCGGCTCGGCCCGCGGCGATGACGGAGACCAGGTCGGCGCCGTACTGGTCGCGCAGCTGCGGGATGTTGTCGGCGATGCCGTCGTTGGTCGTGGCGACGGCGGCGAGCAGGGAGTTGGTGACGCCGTCGAGGGAGGCGGAGACGCTCGCGAGCGCGGTGCCGACCAGCCGGACCCGGGTCTTCACGCCGCTCTCGGCGAAGGCCTCGTTGGTGAGGGCGATGCCCCGTACGGCGGCGGCCTTGATCTGCTCGTCGCCACCCGCCTCGGTGCGGGCGCCGGGGGTGTAGCCGACCAGGACGTCGACCAGGGCGTACCCCTGGCCGCCCTTGCAGGCGGCGGCCGCCCGGGCGACCTCCTCGGAGGAGAGCACCGTGCCCGCGAGCGCGGAGTCCGGGGCGGGCCGTCCGCCGGTGACCGGCCGGGTGGCGGGCGGGGTGAGGACGACGGGCTCGTCCTCGTCGGTGAGCGGGGTGGTCTGCGTGACCAGGACCCGGCCCTTGGCCAGCGGCTCCACCGCGTACAGGTCGCCGCCCATCATGAACTGGGCGCTGAGGATCTCGTTCCCGGGCTTCCGGTCGCAGCCGCCCTCCAGGGTGAGCACCACGTCCTGGTCGGGGGTGCCGGTGACTCTGCCGTGCCAGACCAGGATGGAGCCGACGGTGCTCCGCTTCGTCTCGACCGCCTGCACGGTGATGTCGTCGAAGAGCGGGAACGTCACCTCCTGCCCGTAGGCGTTGCCGCAGATCGGGGCGAGCGCCGCCGGCAGGACCCGGGCGACCCGGCGGCGTACGTAGTCGGCGCCGAAGTCCTCGGCGGCGTCGCCCTCCTCGTCGGCGGCGTTGGTGCGCCGGCCGTCCGCCCGGTCGACCGGTCCGGTACTGAACACGCCCGCCGCGACGGCCGCCCGGACCTCCCGGTCCCGGGCGCCGGCCGGACCGTCCCGTTCGGCGCCGACCGAGGGGGGTGCGAAACCGGTGATCGCGGTGGCCCCGAGCACCATCGCCCCGAGCGTCGCACCGCCCGTCCATCTGTTGCGGGCCATCTGTCGCCTTCCTGCCGTCCCGTGCCCCGGCCTGTGCCGGCCGGGGCTCGTCCTGTCGGATCGTCAGAAGGCTTCCTCGTGGCATAAGTGTGATCACCGGATCGCCCGAACAGTCACCCCGTCAGTCACTCCGTACGGCGCACAGCGAGGGCCAGATAGCGGTCGTCCTCGTCCGCGTAGCCGAGCAGTTCCCAGCCCGAACCGTCCAGCGCCTTACGGAGGTTGGGCTCGGCGCGCAGATCGTCATCGGTGATCCGGCGGCCGTGCCGGGCGGCGAGGGCGGCGCGGCCGATCGGGTGGAAGAGCGCGAGCCGTCCGCCGGGCCGGACCACGCGGGCCAGCTCCCGCAGGTCCCCCTCCGGATCGGCGAGGTGCGAGATGAGCCCCGCTCCGAACACGGCGTCGAGCGCGCCGGACCGCAGCGGCAGCCGGGCGACGTCCGCGAAGACCAGGGCGGCGGCCTCGCCGCGCCCGGCCCGTTCCGCCTCGGCCAGCATCTCGGGCGTCAGGTCCGCGCCGATCACGGTGCCCGTCGGGCCGACCGCCTCGCGCAGCGGCGGCAGGGCGCGGCCGGTGCCGCAGCCCGCGTCGAGGACCGCGTCGCCCGGGCGCAATCCGAGATCGGCGACGGCGGCGGCATAGGCGGGGCCGTCGTCGGGGAACCGGGAGTCCCAGTCGGCGGCGCGTATGCCGAAGAACTCGCGTATCTGTGTGGGGTCATCGCTCATGCGTCCCATGATCACGGCGGGCGAGTCACTCACAGGTGTGAGATTCCTCCCCGGACGAGTGAACGTTCTGTGTGCACGTTCGAGCTCGCCGTGATCGTTCGGGAACATCTCTCTGTCATATTCCATCAGCTTTCGAAATGCGCCCCTGATGCGCCCCCAGGTGCGCACTAGCGTCCCTGAGTCATGGGACACCTGGACCACGCCACCTTCGGCTGGCTGACACCCGCGCTGTCGTACGCGATGGCCTGCATCGGCGCCGCCCTCGGCCTGCGCTGCACCGTACGCGCCCTCGACGCCACCGGCCGCTCACGGCGCAACTGGCTGCTCACCGCCGCCTCGGCCCTCGGCACCGGCATCTGGACGATGCACTTCGTCGCGATGCTCGGCTTCGGAGTGACCGGCACCGACATCCGCTACGACGTGCCGCTCACCCTCCTGAGCCTGCTCATCGCCATGGCCGTGGTGGGCGTCGGGGTCTTCGCCGTCGGATACGGACGCGACAGCCGCCGCTCGCTCCTGATCGGCGGCCTCACCACCGGCGTCGGCGTCGCGAGCATGCACTACATGGGCATGGCGGCCCTCCGGCTGCACGGCCAGGTCCGGTACGACCCGATGCTCGTCGCCCTCTCCGTCGTCATCGCGGTCGTGGCGGCCACCGCGGCGCTCTGGGCGGCCCTCAACATCCACGCGCCGACGGCCGTGGCCCTCGCCTCGCTGGTCATGGGCGCCGCGGTCAGCAGCATGCACTACACCGGCATGTTCGCCGTCCGGGTCGACGTCGCCCCCTCCGCGGCACCCCTCCCCGGCGCCTCCGTCATGCAGTTCATCTTCCCGCTCGCGGTCGGCCTCGGCTCCTACCTCTTCATCACCTCGGCCTTCGTCGCCCTCTCCCCGACGGCCCGCGAACGCGCCGCCTACGCCTCCGCGGGCCGCCTCACCGAACCCGACGACCGAGCCGTCGACGTCGCACCCCCCGGCTTCCGCCCCGAGCCGCCGGAGACCCGCGCCACCGCCCCGACCGCCCGCGCCTACCCCTCGGGGCCGGTGGACGACGCCCCGGCCGGCCCGCGCCACGTACGGGCCTAGGAGAGGCGTACGCCGGACCACCACGGCAGCCGTCCCCGCACCGTAAGCCCCGAGCACCAGGCGGACCGCCCCTTACCGGCCGGCCGTGAACCAAGGAACGAGGAGGCCATGCGAACTCCCCGCACGACCCCGGAGGCCGAGGCCCCGGCGCAGCCGTCCGCGGCGGCCCGCGGGCGCCGCGCGCACGCCGGACGGCCCGCCGACGAGAGGACATCCGGCGAGCCCGCCGCCCCGCGCGCGACCGCCGCCGCGCCTCCCGGCGGGGACGGCCTCGGTGGACCGGGACCGGGACTGGGACCGGGACCGGCGGAGCGTGGTCGCGGCCGGGTGCGTGGGCTCCGCCCTCGTACCGTCCGCGCGAAGATCGTCTCCCTTCTCATGGTCCCCGTCGTGTCGCTGCTCGCCCTGTGGGGATTCGCCACCGTCACCACCGCCCAGGACATCGCCCGCCTCCGCCTCCTCCAGTCGGTCGACGCCGACATCCGGCAGCCCGTCGCCGCCGCCGTCACCGCCCTCCAGGAAGAACGCCGCGCCGCCGTACGCCAGGTGGCGGCCCCCGGCACCGCGCGCGCCGCCGAGCTCAAGGCGCGCGTCGGGCGCACCGACGCCGCCGTCGCCCGGCTCCGTCTCGACGACCGGCACACCGTCGGCGACACCGGAAACCTCTCCGAGGACGTCTCCCACCGGGTCGCCGCCTTCGTCGCGAAGGCCGAGGGACTCGGCAGGCTCCGCACCGCCGCGGCCGAAGGACGCGCCGACTGGGACCAGATCTACGCCGAGTACACCTCCGCCGTCTCCGCCGGTCTCGCCGTCAACGGCGCGCTGACCGGCATCCAGGTCGCCCAGGCCGGATCCGACGCCCGCGTGCTCCTCGAACTCGCCCGCGCGGGGGAGATGCTCGCCCGCGAGGACGCCCTGCTCGGCTCCGCCCATCTCACCGGCCGGCTCGACACCGACCGACACCGGGCGTTCGGCGGCGCCGTCGCGGCCCGCCGCGCCCTCGTCGAGTCCGCCACCGCCGACCTGCCCGCGCCCCAGCGCGCCGCCTGGCACGAGCTCACCGCCCAGCCCGGATACCGGCGGCTCACCGCCGCCGAGGACCGCGTCCGCGCGGCCACGCCCGGCCGCAGCGCGGCCCAGGCCGCCCCCTCCGGCGACTGGGACGACGCCCACGCCTTCGTACGTGACGGCATCGCGGGCGTCGAGACCGCCGCCCACCGGGCCGCGGCCGACCGCGCCGACCCGTTCGGCGGCGGCGCCTTCAGCACGGGCGGCGCCGCCGTCCTGCTCGGCCTGGCCGCGGTGGCCGCCTCCCTCGTCATCTCCGTCCGGATCGGCCGCGGACTGGTCGTCGAACTCGTCAGCCTGCGCAACACCGCTCTGGAGATCGCCCGGCGCAAACTCCCCGCCGCCATCCTCCGGCTGCGGGCCGGCGAGGAGATCGACGTCCAGGCCGAGACCCCGCCGGGACCCGCGCCCCAGGACGAGATCGGTCAGGTCGGCGAGGCGCTCACCACCGTCCACCGGGCCGCGCTCTCCGCCGCCGTGGAACGCGCCGAACTCGCCAACGGCATCTCCGGGGTCTTCGTCAACCTCGCCCGCCGCAGCCAGGTCCTGGTGCACCGTCAGCTCAACCTGCTCGACACCATGGAACGGCGCGCCGACGACCCCAACGAACTCGGCGACCTCTTCCGGCTCGACCACCTCACGACCCGGATGCGCCGCCACGCCGAGAGCCTGATCATCCTCTCCGGCGCCGCCCCCGGACGCGCCTGGCGCACACCCGTGCCGCTCACCAACGTCGTCCGCGCCGCCGTCTCCGAGATCGAGGACTACGCCCGCGTCGAGGTCCGCAGCCTCCCCGAGACCGCCATCATCGGCGCCGCCGTCGCCGACCTCACCCACCTGCTCGCCGAACTCATCGAGAACGCGGCCCAGTTCTCCCCGCCGCACACCAAGGTCCGGATCAGCGGCGAACCCGTCGGCAACGGCTACGCCCTGGAGATCGAGGACCGCGGGCTCGGCATGGGCAAGGACAGCCTGACCGAGGCGAACGCCCGGATCGCCCAGTCCGAGGCCCTCGACCTCTTCGACAGCGACCGGCTCGGACTGTTCGTCGTCAGCCGCCTCTCCGCGCGCCACGAGATCGGGGTCCACCTGCGCACCTCGCCCTACGGCGGCACCACCGCGGTCGTCCTCCTCCCGACCGACCTGCTCCAGGGCGCCCTCCCGCCGGGCCGGAGCGCGGACCCCGACCGGAGTACCGTCCCCGACCGGAGCGCCGTCCCGGACGGGGCCGACCGGACGGGCAGGACCGATCGGACCGTGTACGGGTCCGTGTCCGTGTACGCCTCCGGACCCGTGCGCGGTGCCGACGCCGGACACGCCGCCGAGGCGCTCGTACGGGGAGAGCGGCCCGCTCCCGTGGCCCTCCCGTCCCAGGTGTCACGCGCGCACGACGCGGAAGCGCCGCCGCGCCCGCCCCGGATAGCGGCGCTCCCCGTACCCCGGGAGGCGCAGGACGGGTCCCAGGCATCGGTGGGGCGGTCCGAACAGGGACCGACGCCCGCCGGAGTCACCGCCATCGGCCGGCGTGCCCGCTCCGTGGCGGCGGCACCCCCGGCCCCGCCCGCGCCCGTCCTCCCGCCACGCCCGGCCCCGTCGGCCGACACCGGCGACGGCCGCGTGCCCGAGCCGGGCGGCCACGACGGCCCGGACCCGGAGGGCGAGCTGCCCCGGCGGGTGCGGCAGGCCAGCCTCGTACCGCAGTTGCGCGAGGCACCCGCCCCCGCTCCGTACACCGCGGCGGACACCGCGCCCGGCGCGGCCGAGCGCACCCCCGAGCAGGTCAGGGACCGCATGGCCGCCTACCGCGACGGCTGGCAGCGCGGCGGCGGCCCCGCCCCCGGCACCCCGGCCCCCGGCACACCGGCCCACGGCACCCCGCTCGACAGCAGACGCCCCCTGGGCAGTGGCCATCACGGCCGGCCCGTATCCAGCGCCCCCGTCAGTGAAGGAGACGACGCATGATCGACCAGAGGATCCCGCACCACCGCTCCGGCGAGCTCGACTGGCTCCTCGACGACCTCGTCACCCGCGTCCGGGAGGTCCGCCACACCGTCGTCCTCTCCAACGACGGCCTCGCCGTCGGCGCCTCCAGCGGGCTCAGCCGTGAGGACGCCGAGCACCTGGCCGCCATCGCCTCCGGCTTCCACAGCCTCGCCAAGGGCGCCGGTCGCCAGTTCCACACCGGTGGAGTGCGCCAGACCATGGTCGAGATGGACGACGGCTTCCTCTTCGTCGCCGCCGCAGGGGACGGCTCCTGCCTGGCCGTGCTCAGCTCCGTCCATGCCGACATCGGCCTCATCGCCTACGAGATGGCCCGCCTGGTGAAGCGGGTCGGCGAGCACCTGCACACCCCGCCGCGGCTCACCGTGACCCCGCCGGCCGCAGGCTGACCGGAGACACCCATGAACGAGGAAAGGACCGGCGTGGCCCACGCCGAGCCGGGCAGCCAGTGGTACGACGCCGAGGCCGGGCCGCTGGTCCGGCCGTACGCCCTGACCGGCGGCCGCACCAGACCGGGACCGAGCAACGTGCGGTTCGACCTCATCGCGCTCGTCGTCGTCGACGACGACCCGCCGGGCGGGGCCGAGGAGTCCCTGCTCGGTCCCGAACACCGGTCCCTGCTCGCCCTGTGCCGGGCCGAGACCCAGTCGGTCGCCGAACTCGCGGCCGACGCCGACCTCCCGGTCGGCGTCGTGCGGGTGCTGCTCGGCGACCTCCTCGAAGCGGGATTCGTACGGGTCAGCGGACCCGTGCCGCCCGCGCAGCTCCCTGACGAACGCATCCTGAGGGAAGTCATCGATGGCCTACGAGCGCTCTGAGAACACCACGGCGGGCGAGGACGTGGACACCACGGCCCTGGCGCTGAAGATCCTGGTCGCCGGGGGGTTCGGGGTCGGCAAGACCACCCTCGTCGGCGCGGTGAGCGAGATCCGGCCGCTGCGGACGGAGGAACTGCTCAGCCGGGCCGGGGAGTCGGTGGACGACACCGGGGGAGTGGCCCAGAAGACCACCACGACCGTCGCCATGGACTTCGGCCGCATCACCATCCGCTCCGGGCTCGCCCTCTACCTGTTCGGAACGCCGGGACAGGACCGCTTCTGGTTCCTGTGGGACGAGCTGTCCCAGGGAGCGCTGGGCGCGGTCGTCCTCGCCGACACCCGGCGTCTGGAGGACTGCTTTCCCGCCGTGGACTACTTCGAGCACCGCAAGATCCCCTTCGTCGTCGCGGTCAACTGCTTCACCGGCGCCCGTACGTACGGCGCCCACGACGTCTCGCGCGCCCTGGACCTGGACCGGGGCACCCCGGTGGTGCTCTGCGACGCGAGGGACCGCGACTCCGGCAAGGAGGTGCTGATCCGCCTGGTCGAGTACGCCGGCCGGATGCACACGGCACGGCTCCTGGACTCGGTCGGCTGATACCCGACGGGCGTCGCGTCCTCGGCGGCGCGCAGGTCGTGACGGGTGCTTGCCCTGTCCACGACAGTGCGTAAGGCTGACAGGTGACACGCACCAACAGGGGGAGGACCACACAATGGCGTTGGACCGAGGACTCGACTGGCTTCTCGACGATCTGACCGGGCGGGTCGATTCCATACAGCACGCGCTGGTGCTGTCGAACGACGGACTCGTCACCGGGGCGAGCGGTGGACTGGCGCGGGAGGACGCGGAGCACCTCGCCGCGGTCTCCTCCGGTCTGCACAGCCTCGCCCGTGGCTCCGGCCGGCACTTCAAGGCCGGCCGGCCGCGGCAGACGATGGTCGAGTTCGACGAGGCACTGCTCTTCGTGACGGCGGCGGGGGACGGCAGCTGCCTGTGCGTCCTGAGCGCCGCCGAGGCCGATGTCGGCCAGGTCGCCTACGAGATGACGCTGCTGGTGAACCGGGTGGGCGAGCACCTGGGCGTGGCGGCGCGGCAGCCCGGCGGCGAAGTTATCCACAGGCCGAGCGAAGGGTAGTCACTGTCGGTTACGGTCATCACCGAGAGTATTCACGACTCGCGGGGGAGGACCGACCGTATGACCACGCAGGACCGCACCACGGAGTACCACAGCAGCACCACGAAGGAGAACGGCTCGCAGCCGGTGACGCCGGGGCGGGCGGCGGAAGAGCTGGGACTGCGGCGCGACGAGTTCCAGCTCGCCGTCCAACTGGGCATCGTCCGCACGGTGCCGGGGACGGCGACGGGCCCCGCGTCCGTCGTCGGCCCGGACGGGACCGGCGGCGGGACACGCCGACGCGTGCAGCGGAGCGAGATCGAACGGCTCAGAGCCGCCCCCGACTTCCCCGCGGGACTGCGCGACCGGGTCCGCGTCGTCGGCGCGACGGAGGGCGCCGGACTGCTCGACGTCACCCGGGAGCGCTTCACCAGACTCGCCAGGACCGGGCACTTCAGCCCCCTGCGGTTCTACGTCAACCGCTACCGGATGGTCGTCTGGCTCTACCCGGCCGCCGAGCTGGCCGAGTTCGCCCTCAACCACCCCGGGCTCCTCACCGGCCGCCTCCCGCTCGACGTGCGCTCCAGGGCCGAGGGGTACGAGGACTGGCGGCCGCGCAACTGGCGGGCCCGGCGGCTCGGTTCGCTGCTGCGGGCGAGCGACGACCCCTGGGTGCGGACGGCCGCCATCGCCTCGCTCCTCGACCCGCTCCAGCTCGCCGAGGTCGTCGACGACCCGTACGAGCGCGCCTATCTGGACCGGCTCCGCCCCGGCCCACCGGCATGGCGCCCGACCGGCCCGACCGCCCGCGAGATCGCCGACCGGCTGATGCTCGCCGACGACCCGGACGAGATCCTCTGGCACCGGATGAGCCTCGCCCTCGCCCTGGACGAGGCCCGCGCCGACCGCCAGGCCCCGCGCCCGGACGGACTTAGCGGACCGGCCGTGGCTGTGGCCGTCGCCGCCGCCGTACGGCCTGAGGCGGATCCGGTGCGCGGGGACACCGGCAGCGGAGCCGTGGCCGCGGGTCCCGGGCCGGGAACAGGACCAGGGCCGGGACCGGGGCCGGGACCGGGGCGACCGGCGGGCGTCACCCGGCCTCCCGGGAGGCGGATCCGACGCGGGCTGCTCGACCGGCTGCGCAGGCGGAGGGAGGTGGGGCGCCGCTAGGGCGGGTCGGTGGGCTGTCGTCGCTCGCGCCCGGTCCGGGGTGCGGAGGGACGGTGGCGCGGGCACGATGGGCGCATGCTGCTGGCCCGGGTCGCGGAGGTGTCGGGGCAGGTAGCGGCCGCCTCGGCGCGGTCGCGGAAGATCGGCCTGCTGGCTGAGCTCTTCGCGGAGGCCGCGCCCGAGGAGAGCCCGCTGGTCATCGCCTATCTCTCCGGACGGCTTCCCCAGGGGCGGATCGGGGTCGGCTGGAGCGTGCTCAAGCACGTCGTCCCGCCGGCCGTCGGGCCCGCCGCGCGGCCGACGCTGACCCTCACCGGCACCGACGAGGTGATGACGGAGCTCGCCGCCGTCTCCGGCGCGGGAGCGCAGGCGCGGCGCGGTGAGCTCGTGCGCGGGCTGATGGCGGCCGCGACCCTCGCCGAGCAGGAGTTCCTGATCCGGCTGCTGTCCGGGGAGGTACGCCAGGGCGCCCTCGACGCCATCGCCCTGGAAGGGGTCGCCCGGGCAGCCGGCGTGGCGCCGGAGGAGCTGCGGCGGGCCGTCATGCTCGAAGGGTCGCTGCCGAGCGTGGCGAGGGCGGTGCTCGCCGAAGGCGGCGCGGTGCTCGGTGCGTTCACCCTGCGGGTCGGCCGCCCCGTGCTGCCGATGCTCGCCCACACGGCGGGCAGCGTGACGGAGGCCGTCGGCGCCCTCGGGCCCTGCGTCGTGGAGGAGAAGCTGGACGGCATCCGCGTCCAGGTCCACCGCCTCGGTGACCGGGTCCGGGTCTACACCCGCTCCCTCGACGACATCACCGACCGGCTCCCCGAGGTGGTCGCCGTCGCCCTGGAGGCGCGCGGCGACGGGCTGGTCCTGGACGGCGAGGTCATCGCGGTCGACCCCGCGAGCGGGCGGCCGATGCCGTTCCAGGACATCGCCTCCCGGGTCGGTTCGCGTGTCGATGTGGCCGGGGCGCGGGCCGCGCTGCCCCTGTCGCCCGTGTTCTTCGACGTGCTCGCGGCGGACGGCCGGGTGCTCGTCGACCTGCCGGGGGAGGAGCGTCACCGGGTGCTCGCGCGGCTGCTGCCGGAGCCGCTGCGGGTGCGGCGCAGCGTCGTCGCCGACCCGGCGGAGCCCGGCGCGGCCGAGGCGGCCGAGTGGTTCTTCCGGGAGGCGCTCGCCCGTGGCCACGAGGGCGTGCTGGTCAAGGCGCTGGACGCGCCCTACGTCGCGGGGCGCAGGGGGCGCGCATGGCTGAAGGTGAAGCCCGTGCACACCCTCGACCTGGTCGTGCTCGCCGCCGAGTGGGGCCACGGGCGCCGGACCGGGCTGCTGTCCAATCTGCATCTGGGAGCCAGGGCCGCCGACGGCACGTTCGTGATGCTGGGCAAGACCTTCAAGGGGCTGACCGACGCCATGCTTCGCGCGCAGACCGAGCGGCTGGGCGAACTCGCTGTGTCCGACGACGGTTTCACGGTGCGGGTGCGGCCCGAGTTCGTCGTGGAGGTCGCCTATGACGGGCTCCAGCGGTCCACCCGATACCCGGCCGGGGTGACGCTGCGGTTCGCCCGTGTCCTGCGCCACCGCCCCGACAAGAGCGCCGCGGAGGCCGACACCGTGGAGCGGGTCCTCGCGGGGGACTGAGCCTCGGGCGCCGTGCGGTCAGCGGCGGTCCGCCGTGTGGCGGTGGCGCACCCAGAGCGGCAGGGCGAACCAGCACAGCAGGTACCAGAGGAACAGGCACCCGACCAGCCAGGGCACGTACGTGGCCCCGGTCGCGACCCGGAGCACAAGCAGCAGGGCGGCGGTCAGGGTCGCGAGGAGGAGCAGGAGCCCGACGAGGATCAGCCGGGAGGTCCAGGTCACCGCCCGCGGCTTGAGGCTCCGTCCCGCGACCATCCGGTGGAAGGAGACCGGGCCGATCAGCGCCCCGATCGCGGCGGCGGCCAGCGAGACGGTGACGACGTAGATGGCCCGGTCGGTGTCGGAGAGTTCCGCGAAGCGGGGCGTGAAGACGACCGTCAGGAGGAAGCCGAAGAGGATCTGCACACCGGTCTGGGCGACCCGGATCTCCTGCATCAGCTCGCCCCAGCGCCGGTCCGCCCGCTGCTCGGACGTCTCGTCGCGCCCACGGGCCGGTCCGTCGCCGTCCGGCCGCGCGGGTCCCGTCGGCCCAGCCGCTCCTCCCGCCACGTGTCCTCCCGTGTCGCTCCCCTCCACCGTGGCACGAACCTCGCGGGACGCCCTGTCGGGAGG
The DNA here is from genome assembly GCF_040303965.1 of Streptomyces sp. NPDC094032. Classification (NCBI taxonomy): domain Bacteria; kingdom Bacillati; phylum Actinomycetota; class Actinomycetes; order Kitasatosporales; family Streptomycetaceae; genus Streptomyces; species Streptomyces sp. NPDC094032. The sequence goes on from NZ_JBEOUE010000010.1 coordinate 171,423, forward strand.
CATGCTGGAAGCGGGACAGGAGGAGATGAGCGACGTGTACGACTTGCACATCGACACCGATGTCACCGTGCAGCTGAGCGACTGCTGCCGGGAGGACGCCCAGGCCGTCTTCGAGGTCCTCGACCACACCTACCAGCTCGAGGACATGACGGCACCGGGCCCCAAGGCGGCCACCGGGCCCGCCACCACCGTCTGGATGGCCACCTTCGACACCGCGGGCGGCCGGCGCGAGGAGACCCCGCCGGTCCACCTGAGCGCCATGGTCGGCGCCACCCTCACCGGCGGCTACCACGCCGTCGACGAGGTCGAGAAGGTGCTGGCGCGCACCTTCGCCATCCAGTCCCTGCAATCCGTCTCCGGCGACCAGGAGACCGAGGCGCGACTCCTCCTCGCCTCCCGCTGACCCCACGACCCGACCCCATGACCTGACCCCACGACCTCCGAGCCCCCGGGCGGAGCGGACGGGCGCCGCCCGGGGCCGTCGCGCGCAGCAGGCCCGTGCAAGGGAACGGAGCCGGGCCGGGACCCCCTCGACCGGGCAGCTATACACCGTGTGTAGAGTTCTGGCTGTGCCGCAGGGCCCCGCCATGACCGCCGTGGGCCCCGGCACTCGAACCATTTTCGGGGAAAGCGGGTTGCTCATGTTCCGAACCACGACGGGCCGACGCCGGGGACCGGCTGTCGCCCTCCTCGCCGCGGCTTCGCTGGTCCTCACCCTCGCCGGCTGCTCCGCCGACACCGTCACCCCCGGTGACGCACGGGGCGGCGCCCAGGCGGACCTCAAGGCGGGAGGGCCGGCCGGCGGCGTGGACTGCGCCAAGGTCAAGTGCATCGCGCTGACCTTCGACGCCGGGCCGGGCAAGGACACGCCCCACCTCCTCGACGTACTCAAGGAGAAGAAGGTCCCCGCCACCTTCTTCCTCCTCGGCAAGAAGCACGTGGACCGCTATCCCCAGGTCGTGAAGCGGATCTCGGACGAGGGGCACGAGGTCGCCAACCACACCTGGACCCACCGGATCCTCACCGACCTGGACGCCGCGCAGGTCCGCGACGAGCTCTCGCGCACCCAGGACGCCATAGCGAAGATCACCGGTCGCAAGCCCACCCTCATGCGCCCGCCGCAGGGCCGCACGGACGACACCGTCGCCGACGTGAGCCGCGAGCTCGGGCTCGCCCAGATCCTGTGGAGCATCACGGCCAAGGACTACTCCACCACCGACTCCGCGCTCATCCGCAAGCGTGTCCTGGAGCAGGCGCACCGCGACGGCATCATCCTGCTCCACGACATCTACGACGGCACCGTCCCGGCCGTCCCCGGGATCATCGACGAGCTCAAGCGGCAGGGCTACACCTTCGTGACCGTGCCCCAGCTGCTCGCCCCCGGAAAGGCCGCGCCCGGCACCGTCTACCGCCCCGAGAAGGACGACTGAGCGCCCGGCGCCGCGGAGCGGGGTGTCAAAAGGGGTGAGGTGACTCACATGCGGCACACGGGACACCGCGGAACAAGAGATGAAGGTTTACCGTTCATCATTGTGTGACGGTGAAGGGGCCCGGTGCCCTAGGTCCCCCGCCATGGCGCGACCGCCCTTCCCCTGTCACGGCAAGAAAGCCCCGGTTGGAATCCCCCGTCCAACCGGGGCTTTGTCGTACCCGCCGCACGCCCCGCGGGCGACCCCCTGACGGCGTGCGCTCCGGCGCGTTCGACCCCTTCGAGTGAGTCGCGCGAACGCCTCGCATGGCCCGCCCGGCACCGGGCATTGATCGCCACGAACGGCGGCGACCACGCCGCCGGACCACGCCGATCAGGCCCGCCACCAGGGGGAATCTCTTGCGCCATGGAATCCGCCGCGCACTCGTGACGGCCGCCGCCGCCCTCGTGCTGGCCGGCTGCGCCACCGTCCGGCCCGGCCCGTCCGCCGGCGCTACGCGGCAGGAGCAGGACCGGCTCCTCAAGACCGTCGAACAAAGCCTCGTCGTCGACTGCCTCGGCGACCGCGGCCTCACCCTCACCACCAGGGCCCGCGCCCCCGCCGAGGACCGCCGGCTCCAGGTCGCGCTCTTCGGCAGCGACCCCCGCGAACTCTCCCTGACCCTCACCAGTGGGCTCACCGTCACCGCCAACAGCGACGGCTGCGTCGCCACGGCCCGCGCGAGCCTCTACGGCGACCAGATCCGCTGGTTCCACGCCCAGGTCACCGTCGACAACCTGCGGGCCGAGGCGCAGGCCCGCATGAAGGACGACCCCGCGCACCGGGCCGCCCTCGACCGCTGGACCCGCTGCGCCGCACCCGAGGGCGTGCCCCGCGAGGGCCGTCCCGCCCCGGCCCTCGCCGACCGCTGCTCCCGCGAGAGCGGCCTCGCCGACGTACGGGCCCGGCTGGAGCCCGTCGAACTGGCCGCGGTGCGCACCCTGCACCACGACCAGGTCACCACCTACGAGCAGTTGCGCGCCCGCGCGCTGCGGCGGGCGGCCGAGCTGTCCGCGACGACCACCACGACGAAAGGCAACGACGCTTCATGAAGCGATTCCTCGGCTCCACCGCCGCCGCCGTGCTCGCCCTCGCCGGCGGGCTCGCGCTGACCGCCCCGGCCGCCGCCGCCGAATGCCCCTCCGGGGAGTTCTGCGTCTGGCAGGACGCCAACTTCGGCGGTCAGCGGGCCAACTGGAGCGGCGACGACGGCTGGTGGGAGAGCTGGATCGCCGACACCGACTCCTCCTGGGCCAACCACGGCATCTCGGGACCGGGCATCAAGGACTACGTCCAGGTCTACGAGAGCGCCTGGCAGGGCGGCTCGATGACCATCTGTCTCGCCCCCGGCCAGGAGGTCGGGTACGACGGCGCGGCCAACGACCGGGGCGACTCCCACACCTGGGCCACCGGCTGCTGAACCCGGCCGCCGAGGTCCGTGGACGCGCCCGCGCCCCGCATCGCCGGACGTACCGGGGAAGCGGGGCGCCGCGGTGGGGCCGGACGTTCCGTGGCCGCGACAGCCGGCGACGCTGAGACGGTCTGGGGCCGGAAGTTCCATGGCCAGCGACAGCCGGCGGCGCCGAGACGGCCCGTGGTCCGCCAGCTCGTGGCCCGACGGTCCGTGGCCGCTGCGGTCAGCGGCCCCCCGCCGCCCCCGGGTGCCGCAGCGCCGAGGAGAGCAGCAGGCCCGCGCCCCGTACGGTGCTCGTGGCCGGGTCGTTCGCCAGGCACAGCCGGGCGCCGAGGAGCAGCGCGAGGCGGCTGGTCAGATCGAGCCGCAGTGCGCCGCCGCCGGTGACCAGGACACCGCGGCCGAGCGCCCCGCGGACCGCGCCCGTGGAGTCCCGCCGCCACAGCTCCCCGACCATCTCCGCGGCCGCGCGCACCACCGCGCCCGGCGAATCACCGGCCGCCGCGAGGTCGTCGAGGCCGACCTCGGCAAGCCGGGCGTCCTGGACCATGCCGTCGACGAGGAGCGTGACCTCTGTGAGCTCCGCCCCCAGATCGACCACGAGCAGCGGACCGCCGCCCGAGGGGCCCGCGTAGGCCGCGGCGGCCCGGGCGCTGTTCACCGAGACGACCCGCGCGGGGCCGAGCCCGGCCACCATCCGGCGGGCCTCCTCGCGCTCCGCCGGTCCGGCGAGGACCGGGTGGCAGAGCATCACGACGGCCTCGTCCATCGCGCCGCCGAGCGCCGAGGCCGCGACCTCGCGCAGCAGCCGCTGGTGCGGGGTCGCGTCGGTGACCCGCCCCCGCCGGACCGGACCGCTGGGCACGTCCGCGAGGACTCCCGCGCCGGGCGCCCACACCCGGGTGCGGGAGCTGCCGATGTCCAGGGCGAGCCCGCGAACCGTCTTCTGCGCCGTACCCATCCGCCCGCTCCTGCCGCTGATCATGAGGTGATTTAGCGGCATCACTATGCAATATCCGGGGCGATAACGCCATGCCCCATCGGATTGCAGGCCCTGTGCCCGGTCAGGCCTCGGTGCCCAGCCACAGGTCGGGCCCGAAGACCTCGTAGTGCACCGCCGCCGCCTCGACCCCGCCGGAGAGCAGGTCGCCGCGCACCGCGCGCATGAAGGGCAGCGGGCCGCAGAGGTACGCGGTGACGTCCCGCGGCAGGTCAAGCGCCCCGACCTGGGCCCGGCCGCGCTCCGCGTCGGCGGTGCCCGGCTGCTCGTACCAGAGGTGCAGCGAGCCCTGCGGCAGCGCGTCGACGAGGCGCCGCAGCTCCTCGCGGTGCGCGTGGCTCGCGGGGGAGCGGTCGGCGTGGACGACGGTCACCGGGCGCTTCGAGCCGGTGGCGACGAGGTGGTCGAGCATCGCCAGCATGGGCGTCGAGCCGATGCCCGCGGAGGCGAGCAGCAGCGGCCCCTCGCCCTCGGGGAGTACGAGGTCGCCGAACGGGGCCGAGACGGTGACCCGGTCGCCGACGGCGGCGTGCGCGTGCAGCCAGGACGAGACCTCGCCGGCCGGGTCGCCGTCGATCCGCTTCACGGTGATCCGCCATTCGGGTCGGCCGGGGGCGCTGGAGAGGCTGTACTGGCGGATCTGCCGGGCGCCGTCCGGGAGCGTGACCTGGACGCTGACGTACTGGCCGGGCCGGAACGTCCCGGTCGGCCGCCCGTCGACGTGGCGCAGGACGAAGGAGGCGGTGTCGGCGGTCTCGGCGCGACGCTCGGCGATCTCCATCGGCTGCCACACCTGGCCCTCCGCGACGCCCTGCTCCTGGTAGAGACGGGCCTCGATGGCGATGAGCGCGTTGGCCATCAGCCAGTACACCTCGTCCCAGGCGCGGGCGACCTCGGGGGTCACGGCCTCGCCGAGGACGCCGACGATCGCGGCGAAGAGGTGCTCGTGGACCACCTTGTACTGCGCGGAGGTGACACCGAGCGAGGCGTGCTTGTGGGCTATCCGGGAGAGCATCACGTCCGGGCGGGCCTCGGGCTGGGCGAGCAGGGCCCCGGCGAAGGCGGCGATCGAGCCGGCCAGCGCCTTGCGCTGGTCGCCGGTGGCCTGGTTGCCGCGGTTGAACAGGTCCCGCAGCAGCTCGGGGTGGGCGGCGAACAGCCCCGCGTAGAACCGTTCGGTGATCTCGTCGAGTGCTCCGCCGACGGCGGGGAGGGTGGCACGGACGACCGGGGTGGCCTGCTCGGACAGCATGACGGCTCCATAAGTGGTAGATGATCTACGTATTTAAAAGGCTGTGGAACCCCCGCGGGTCACGCGGGGGACGATCAGTCGGTGGGGCCACCCGCGGGCCGCCCTGGCGGCCCGAGCGGCCGGGACGGCGCCGACGGTCCGGACAGGGCGATGAGTACCGGCCCGGTGGGGGGCTCGACCAGCTCGGCGACCGTCAGGGGATCGAGGGTGCGGTAGAAGGCGTCCTGGGCCTCGCGCAGCGCGCCGCGCAGGCGGCAGGCCGTACGCAGGGGGCAGGGTGGATCGCCCTCGCAGGCGACGACCTCCTCCTCGCCCTCCAGGGTCCTGGCCAGCCAGCCCACCGAGGAGCGCCGGCCGAGATCGGTCAGCGTCAGCCCGCCGCCCCGGCCTCGCCGGGCCTCGACCACGCCGAGGTGCTGGAGGCGCGTGACCACCTTGGCCATGTGCGCGTAGGGGACGGCCATGGACTCCGCCACCTCGCGGGTGGTGGGGGAGTCGTCCTGATCGGAGACCGCCAGGCGCATCACGGCACGCAGCGCCAGGTCGGTGAATTTCGTCAACCGCACGGAACGACCGTATCAAAGGCGTATTTCGTATACGTATTAAGGGGGTGGGTCTTCAACCGTGCCGCTTGTGCCGCCGCCACACCCACCAGCCGCCGACCGCCATCGACGCCGTGAACAGGGCGATGCCGAGGACCGGCCACTGCCGGTCCGCGATCCGGGCGTCCGTGAGCACGACCACCGCGAGGGCCACCAGAGGGACGAGCAGAGACAGTACGGCCCGCAGCGACGCGACCACCAGCGCCGGATCCAGCCGGCCCGAGCGACGCGGAAGACGCGCACCGGAGTAGAAGAGCGTCGCCCTGTCCGCGACCCGGGCCGTGGAGCGGTAGTACGAGAAGGCCAGATAGGGCAGCCACACCAGCGGGGCGACGAGGCCCACCAGGAACACCACGGCGACCAGCGCCCACAGGCCCAGCCGTACGAGAAGCCCGGTCCCGCCGTCCGAAGGGGTGACGAGCCCGAGCAGCCGCGCCATCCGCATGACCAGTTCCCACAGGGCGCCGATCCGCCCCGGCCGTCGCGCGGCCGGGGCCTGCGGGGCGGCGAGTCCGGCCCGCGCGGCCTCGGTGTCCTCGTACACCCCCTGGAGGACCAGCAGTTCGGCGGTCCGCTCGGGGGTGGAGGGATCCCGGCCCTCCAGGGCGGCGAGCTCCAGCATCATGCGCGCCTGTGACAGCAGCGCCGCGCAGAACGCGACCGGGATGAGCACCAGGAACGGCCCGCCCACGAACGCGCCCTCGGACGTCGCCGCCCGGCTGCCGCGCGCCACGATCCGGGCGCGCAGCTGGTCCGGCGTCTCGTCGGGGTGCTCCGTGCGCAGCCGCTCGACCGTCCGGCCGGCCCCGTGGCCCAGCCGGCGGGTCGCGAAGTCGGCGAGGAGTTCCGGCAGCCGCCCCGGCTGCGCGGTCGCCGCGCGCAGCAGGGAGCGGGAGAGTTCGGAGGGAGCCTCGGGCTCCTCGCCGTCCGTTCCGGTCAGGACAGGACCTTGGCCTTCGCCTTCTCGAACTCCTCGTCCGTGATGGCTCCCTTGTCCTTCAGCTCCGACAGGCGCGCCAGTTCGTCCACGCTGCCGCCCTTGCCGTCGCCTCCGCCGCCCGCGGTCTTGCGGATGTAGTCCTGGAAGGCCGCCTCGCTCGCCTGCGCCTGCTTCAGGTCGCGCTGTCCCATTCCCTTGCCGCGGGCGATGACGTAGATCAGCACGCCGAGGTAGGGCAACAGGATGCAGAGGATCAGCCAGCCGGCCTTGCCCCAGCCGCTGAGCTCGTGGTCGCGGAAGATGTCCGTCACGATCTTGAACAGCAGGAAGAGCCACATGATCCAGAGGAAGAACCAGAGCATGGTCCAGAAGAGGTTGAGCAGGGGGTAGTCGTCCATGCCTGTACTCCGTTTCCCGCAGACCTGGAACGGCCTGACGTGGAAGCGAGTCTCGCCGACCCCGGGCCGTCCCGCATGTCGTGGCCGGCTCGGGGTGCGGGCCCCGCGACACCGTGTTCGGATGGGCGGGCGTAAGCGAACAGCACTCGTATGTGAGGGAGTCACATGGGGCCGGTGGAATGTCTGGTGCTCGCCTTTCCGGGGGAGCGGCTCAAGGTCCCGGCGGTCACGGCCATCGCCGACCTGCGCAAGGCGGGTCAGGTACGGCTCATCGACTCGCTGATCGTCACCAAGTCGGCCGCCGGTGAGGTGTCCAGCTCCGAACTCGTCGAGTACGAGGAGTACGAGGACGCGGCCGCCGAGATCGGCCCCGAGGCCAACCTGCTCGGTCCTGAGGACGCCGCCGAGGTGGCCGAGACCCTCGAACCCGGCTCCTGCGCCCTCATGCTGCTCGTCGAGCACGTCTGGGCGGCGCACGCGGCCGAGGTGATCCGGGAGGCCGACGGGTATGTCGCCGGACGGGTGCCCATTCCGCACGCGTTCGTCGAAGAGGCGCACGCCGCCTACCGCGATGCCGTCACCGCGGCCGCTGCCGCCGCCGTAAGGAGCTGACCGGGATGTTCATGCGTCGTCGCCCCCTCGTCCGCCCGGTCGTCCGGCCCGCCGGAGCCCCCCTGCTGCGCGGCGCGCTCGTCGGCGGTGCCGCCTACGCGGCGGGCCGCAGCGCCGCGCGCAGCTCCCGTCGCGAGCAGGACCAGGAACAGGCCATCGCCGACCTCCAGGCGCAACAGGCGGCCCAGGCGGCCCAGGCGGCTCAGCCGGCCGCGCCGCCTCAGCCCCAGCAACCTCCGCAGCCCGCGCAGCCGGTCGCCGCCGCCGCGCCAGGGGGCGCCCAGCCCTCGGTCATCGACCAGTTGACGCGGCTGGGCGAGCTCGCGCAGCAGGGACTGCTGACCCCCGAGGAGTTCGCGGCGGCCAAGGCCAAGCTGCTCGGCGTCTGACCCGGGCCCGGTGGGACGCGGTGCTCGGCGCGTGCGCGGGCTCAGCGCCCGCGTGACCTGAGCGCCGCGAGCGCCCGGTCCGCGTGGGCGCTCATCCGCAGTTCGCTGCGCACGACCTCCAGCACCTTCCGGTCCTGGTCGATCACGAAGGTGACCCGCTTGGTCGGCGCCAGCGAGAAGCCCCGCTTCACTCCGAAGCGGTCCCGGACCGCGCCCTCGGGGTCGGCGAGCAGGGGATAGCCGAGCGAGTGGCGGTCGGCGAACTCCCGCTGCCGCTCCACGGCGTCCGTGCTGATGCCGACGGGACTCGCCCCGGCCGCGCGGAACTCGCCCGCCAGGTCACGGAAATGGCAGGCCTCGGCGGTGCACCCCGGGGTGAGCGCCGCCGGGTAGAAGAAGAGGACGACGGGCCCCTCGGCCAGCAGGCCGGAGAGGGAGCGGGGCGTCCCCGTTTCATCCGGAAGGGTGAAGTCCTCGACGATGTCACCGACGTTCATGGGCAGCGACGCTACCGCACGGTAGCCACGGCCGTCACCGTTCCTGGCGCACCGGTACCGAGGCCTCGCGCGCGGCGAGGACCGCCAGGACCCGCTCGCCCCAGCGCAGGTTCTCCTCCTCGAAGGCCCGGCCGCGCATCAGCGTGAGGTACGGGCCGACCCGCTCGGCCTCGCGCAGATAGGTCTCCTCGTCGCGCCCGTCCAGCAGCCACTCGCGCAGCCGCTCGTAGCGCGCGATCTTGCCGCGGGCCCACTCCATCCGATACCGCACGTGCTCGCGCACCGCGGCGGTGTCGCCCTCGTCGCAGGCCTGCACCTGCACCATGAGCTCATCGCGTACCGCCGTCGGCTTCGGCGGGTGCGAGGTGTAGGCGACGAGGTCCCGGCGGCCCGCCTCGGTGAGGGTGAACACGCGCTTGTTGGGGCGCCGTTCCTGCTCCACCACGCGGGCCGCGATCAGACCGGCCTCGGAGAGCCGGTCGAGCTCGCGGTAGAGCTGCTGCGGCGTGGCCGCCCAGAAGTTGGCCACGGACACGTCGAAGAGTTTGGCCAGGTCGTATCCGGACGCCTCGCCCTCCAAAAGGGCCGCCAGGACCGCGTGCTTGAGAGACATCCGGACAAACTAGCAGTTCGTCCAATAGTTTCCTCCGCACCTATTCACCGGTGAAAGTGCTGGTGGGGGGCGGGGTCCAGGCGGCGTGGCGCAGGACCATCGAGCGGGTCGGCGGCGGCCGGCGCGTGGCCGCCGTGCTCCGGTGACGTACGGCCGAATGGCTGCCCGTCGCGGTGCGGCGCGGGCGTCGGCGGGAGAAGCTGCACTATCCGGAGGCCGACCCGGTCGGCGCCCCCGCCGACCTGACGTCCGCAATGGAGCAAGCCCGATGGACAGCAACGCGTTCGTCTACACGACCTACATCCGCACCACCCCCGACGAGGTGTGGAAGGCGCTGACCGAGCCCGACCTCACCCGTCGTTACTGGGGCGTGGCCTTCGACACCGACTGGACCGAGGGCTCCGCCATGGTCTGGGACGAGGCCGGCCGCAGGACCGCCGACCCCGAGCAGGTCGTGCTCACCGCCGTGCCGGGCCGCCGGCTCGCCTACACCTGGCACACCTTCACCCCCGACTGGGCCGAGGCCGTCCGGATCGACCCGGCGACCTACGCCCGCCTCGCCGGGGAGCGTCGCTCCAAGGTGACGTTCGAGATCGAGCCCGCCGGGGACATGGTGAAGCTCACCGTCGTCCACGACGACCTGGAACCCGACGGCACGATCCGCGGCTTGATCGGCGAGGGCTGGCCCGCCCTGGTCTCCAGCCTGAAGTCCCTTCTGGAGACGGGCGAGGAACTGCCCGAGGTCCCGCGCTGACCTCGGGGCGCCTCTCACCCGGCCCCCGGCTCCGATCCCGGGTCCGCTCCCCGGTGCCGTCCTCCGGAATTCCCTCGAACGGCTCAGCGAGACACGCTAACGTGCGCGCATGATCGCCACCGCCACTGTCACCGTCCTGACCGCCGGGTACGTAGGCCCGCGTACCGCCTCCACCGTCTCCCTGCTCCGCGACGGGGACACGATCGTCGTGGTCGACCCCGGCATGGTCGCCGACCGGGAGCTCATCCTGGGCCCGCTCGCCGCCGCGGGCGTGACGCCCGAGCAGGTCACGGACGTGGTGTTCAGCCACCACCACCCGGACCACACGCTCAACGCCGCCCTCTTCCCGGCCGCCCGCTACCACGACCACTGGGCGATCTACCAGGACGACCTGTGGACCGTTCGCCCGGCCGACGGCTTCGCGCTCTCCCCCTCGATCCGGCTCGCCGCCACCCCCGGTCACACCCCGGAGGACATCAGCACCCTCGTCGACACCGCCGAAGGCCTGGTCGTCCTCACCCACCTCTGGTGGTCCGCCGAAGGGCCGCCGGAGGACCCGTACGCGACCGATTCCGAAGCCCTGCACGCCTCGCGCCGTACGGTCCTCGACCTCGCCCCGGTCCTCGTCGTGCCCGGCCACGGGGAACCCTTCGCCCCCACCGCCGCGACGCCCCACTGACCTCCGCGCACACCCCCGTTGGTGCTTTCGAGTCGTCTCACGGGCCTCTCGCACGCCACGCCCGGTCGGTTGATCATCTTTTCCGCCCCTGATCGGTTTTGATGCACCCGTCGGACCGGATCGGCGCAGGTGAGAAGGGGCGGGTGCCCGACGTGGCGTCACGCAGCAGCATCAAGGGGTGGGGTGCGCTCTCCCTCGCGGCGGGAGCAGTCCTCGCCGTCAACGCGGCCCAGCCGCCGGCCGTCGGCGCCCCCGACGTCCGCGCGGCCCCCGCACTGGTCGCCGTCGACGCCTGCCCCCACGGCAGCGGCGGCCTGTGCGCCGTCCCCCGGCGCACCGTCCTCCTCGACGGACGCCGGCAACCGGTCACCCTCGACGGACGCACCGCCCTCGGGCCCCTGGGCCTGGCCCTGCGCACCCCCGGACGGCTCGCCGACGTCACCGTCACCGACCACGAGGGCCGCCGGGTCGCCGGAGCCGTGAGCGCCGACGGCGCCCGCTGGACCAGCGCGGCACCGCTCCCCGCCGACGGCCGCTACACCGCGCGCCTCGTCGTCGAGCGCACCGACACCGGCCGGTTCCGCCGCCAGCGCACCCGGCTCGACCTCCGTACCGGAGCCGCCCCGAAGGGCGAACGGCTCACCGCCGAACTGGGCCCCACCCGCGAAGGAGCCTCCGGCGACGAACCGTACGGCGTGGGCCAGCCGCTCACCGCCGAGCTCAGCCGCCCCGTGCCCGCCACCGACCCGGAGGCGCGGCGTACCGTCGAGCGGGCCCTCGACGTCCAGTCCACCCCGCGCGTCGACGGCGCCTGGCACTGGGTCGGCCCCACCACCCTCCACTACCGGCCGCGCACCTACTGGCCCGCGCACGCCACCGTCCGCGTCCACAGCGCCCTCGACGGGGTCCGGGTCGCCGACGACCTGTACGGCGGCCCCTCCGCACCGCTCACCCTCACCACCGGCGACCACGTCGAGGCCGTCACGGACGTCGAGGCGCACACCATGAGCGTCTTCCGCGACGGCCGGCTGATCCGTACCATCCCGGTCACCACCGGCAAGGAGGGCTACCGCACCCGAGGCGGCGTCAAGGTCGTCCTCGGCAAGGAGGCCACCGTCCGCATGCGCGGCGACTCCATCGGCATCGCCAAGGGCAGCCAGGACTTCTACGACCTCAAGGTCCGCTGGGCCACCCGGGTGACATGGAGCGGCGAGTACGTGCACGCCGCCCCCTGGTCGCTGGACGCTCAGGGCAGCGAGAACGTCAGCCACGGCTGCACGGGCATGAGCACCGAGGACGCCGCCTGGTTCTTCGACCTGGTGCGCGAGGGCGACCTCGTGCGGGTGGTCAACGGCTACGGCGAGCCGATGAGCCCCTTCGACAACGGTTACGGAGACTGGAACCTCAGCTGGGCCGAGTGGCGCCGGGGCAGCGCCCTCGGGCCCGCGACCGTCGGCGCCGCGCACGCCTCCGGAGCGCTGCGGCCCGCGCTGTGACCGCCGACCGGCCCGCCCGCCCCGTATGGAGGAGTGACGATGACGGAGATGACCAAGGTCGAACTCGCCGGCGGCGTGATGTACGTGGAGGCGGTGCCGCTCGACCCCGAGCGGGAGGCCGAGGTGCCCGACGGGCCCGACGCCCTGCGCGCGCGGCTGCCGGATCTGTCGGGGGTCACCGCCGCGCTGTCCTCTTTCGCGGGACAGCTCGGCGACGCGCTGCACCGGGCCGCGCCCGACCGGGCGGTGGTGGAGTTCGGCTGCCAGCTCGGCGTACAGGCGGGCAAGCTCACCGCGCTCGTCGTCCAGGGCACCGCGACCGCCAATCTGAAGGTCACCCTGGAATGGGACAAGGGCCCGCAGTGAAGGAGCTGTTCGGGTCCGTCGCCCGCCGTGCGACGGGCCGGTGTCAGTCCGTGCGGACCGCGCCCCGGGCGACCGCCGACAGCAGCGAGCCGATCGTGACGCCGATCGCCAGATAGACCGCCGCCGTCCCGATCTTCGCGTCCAGCGGCAGGTCCGTCGTGAACGGCAGCAGCACCATCACCACCGTCGCGAGCCCCACGATCCAGGCGAAGAAGCGCCCCGGCTGCGGGGTGCCGAGGATCAGCAGGTGCAGCAGGCCCGTCGCCGCGAGCGCGGCGCAGGCGGCGCCGCCCGCGAGCAGTCCGGTGGAGGCGTCGCCCATGGCGCCGTCGCCCTCGGGCGCGAACACCGGGATGCCGAGCACCCCGCGCACCAGGAGCACCCCGACCACGGCCATCAGCGCGGCCACGACCGCGGTCATCACCCCGCCCGACCACAGCCGGGCCGGGTCGACCCGGGGCCCCCGGGCGGGCTCCGGAGCGGGGCCCCGAGCGGACTCCCAGGTCGACGGCTGTCCGTAGGGCGACTGCTGCGGGTCCATGGGATCCCCTCCGGTGCTGCGGCGTATGCGTCCCTCCGATCGTCACCCGGCCCGGACCCGCCGCAAGCGGGGCGGGTCCGAACGGGTCCCGGGACGAGCCCCACGGAGCGGGAAGCGGCGCCCTAGCCCTCGGTCCCGGCCTGCTGCTCCGGCTTCTCGATGCGGCACACGAGCGCGTCGTTCCGGATGTCCGCGACGACCGTGTCCCCGGGGTCGGCCTCACCGCTCAGCAGCAGCGAGGCGAGCCGGTTGTCCAGCTCCGTCTGGATCGTGCGGCGCAGCGGACGGGCGCCGAACTCCGGCTGGTGCCCGTGCGCGACGAGCAGCTTCTTCGCCGCCTCCGTCACCTGGAGCTCCAGACCCTGCGCCTTCATCCGCCGCTTGCTCTGGTCGATCAGCAGGTCGAAGATCCGCGACAGGTCCTCCTCGCCGAGACCGTGGAAGATGATCGTCTCGTCGATCCGGTTGAGGAACTCGGGCCGGAAGAAGTCCCGCAGGTCCTGCTTGAGGTCCTCGCGGATCTCCGAGACGTCGCCGTGATGGGCGAGGATCCGCTGGGCCCCGATGTTCGAGGTCATGATGACCACGCAGTGTCGGAAGTCGACCGTGCGGCCCTGCGCGTCGGTCAGCCGGCCGTCGTCGAGGACCTGGAGCAGCGCGTTGAAGACGTCCTGGTGCGCCTTCTCCACCTCGTCGAAGAGGAGCACGCTGTACGGCTGGCGGCGCACCTTCTCGGTGAGCTGGCCGGCCTCCTCGTGACCCACGTATCCCGGCGGCGCCCCGATGAGCCGCGAGACCGTGTGCTTCTCCTGGAACTCGCTCATGTCGAAGCGGATCAGCCGGTCCTCGTCGCCGAAGAGCAGCTCCGCGAGCGCCTTGGCCAGCTCCGTCTTGCCGACACCCGTCGGGCCGAGGAAGAGGAAGGAGCCCACGGGCCGCTTGGGGTCGCCCATGCCCGCCCGGCTGCGGCGGACCGCCTGGGCGATGGCCACGACCGCCTCGTCCTGGCCGACCACCCGGCTGTGCAGGGCGTCCTCCAGCTTGAGCAGCCGCTCCTTCTCGTTCTCGGTCATCTGCGTCACGGGGATGCCGGTGCGCCGGGACAGCACCTCGGCGATGTCGGCCGGCGTCACCTCCAGGACGCCCTCGCGGCGTTCCTCGATGCCCGCGAGCTCGCTCTCGACACGGGCGATCTCCTGCTTGACGCCGTTGGCGCGCTCGAAGTCCTCCGCCGCCACCGCCTCGTCCTTCTCGCGGCGCAGCTTCGCCAGACCGTCCTCCCGCTCGACGGCCTCGGTCGACCGGCCGAGCGAGCGCAGCCGCACCCGGGCGCCCGTGTGGTCCATGAGGTCGATCGCCTTGTCCGGCAGGAAGCGGTCCCGGACGTAGCGGTCGGCGAGCTCGGCCGCCGCCGCGAGGGCGTCGTCGCTGTACCGCACCTGGTGGTGGGCCTCGTAACGGTCCCTCAGGCCCTCCAGGATGCCGATGGTCTCCTCGACCGTCGGCTCGGGGATCAGCACCGGCTGGAAGCGCCGCTCCAGGGCCGCGTCCTTCTCCACGTACCGCCGGTACTCGTCGATCGTCGTCGCGCCGACGACGTGCAGTTCCCCGCGCGCGAGGGCCGGTTTGAGCATGTTGCCCGCGTCCATCGAACCCTCGCCTGTGGCGCCCGCGCCGACCACGGTGTGCAGTTCGTCGATGAACAGGACCGTCGAGTCGGCGGCCTCCTTCACCTCGTCGATGACGTTCTTCAGCCGCTCCTCGAACTGGCCGCGGTACTGCGCCCCGGCGACCAGGCCCGACAGGTCGAGGGCCACGACCCGCTTGCCCTCCAGGGTGCGCGGCACCTCGCCCGCCACGATCCGCTGCGCCAGGCCCTCGACGATGGCGGTCTTGCCGACGCCGGGCTCGCCGATGAGCACCGGGTTGTTCTTCGAGCGGCGGGAGAGGATCTCCACGGTCTGCTCGATCTCCTCGGCCCGCCCGACCACCGGGTCCAGCTTGCCCGACCGGGCCTCCTCCGTGAGGTCCCGGCCGTACTCGTCCAGGGTGGGCGTCTTCGACTCCGGCTTCGCCGTCGGCGGGGCCTCCGCGCGGGCCTGCCGGTCGGCGGCGGTACGCAGGGTCCCGACGTCCGTGCCGTACGCGCCGAGCAGCTTGGCCGCGGCCGAGGAGGGGCTGTCGAGCAGCGCGCCCAGGATGTGCTCGGGGCCGATGTACGAGACCCCCGACTCCTGGGACCGTTCGAAGGCCCGCAGCAGCACCCGCTTGGCGGCCGGGGTGAGTCCCGGCTCGGCCGACGGCACGACGCTCTCGCCGGGCAGCACCTGGGCGACGGCCTTGCCGAGTTCGTCGGGGTCGGCGCCGGCGCGCGCGAGCAGCCCGCGGGCCGGTTCGACCTGGGTGCACGCCCAGAGGAGGTGCTCGGTGTCGAGGTCGGCGCTGCCGTCCTCGGCCGCCTTGCCGGTCGCCCGGCCGAGCAGGTCACGGGCCGAGTCGGTGAGGAGCCGGCCGATCGGCACCCGCTGGACGGCCGGGGGAGAGGCCGCGGGAGACATGCCGAAGAAACGGTTGAGCAGGTCGTTGAAGTGGTCGGAGCCGCCGAACGGGTCTGAGCCGCCGAAGGAACCGAAGGGGGACATGGTCATGGAGTGCCGTCCAGATACGTCGACTTCCGGGCAGTTCTGCCTCCACTGGACCAGCAACGGGCGCTCCCCACCCGGCGGGCGCCGGTCACGGACGGTGGCGGCCGACGGCCCGGGCCGCTGGCCGTACGGGTTCAGGCCGAGCGGTCCGCCACGGAATCCGCTCCGTCCGCTGCGCCGTCCGGGTCAAGGAGCCCGACCGGGGAGGATTCCCCGACCCGCAGCCGGGTCCTGCGCTGGAGCCCGGCGCCGACCAGGACGCCGAGAGCGATGGCGGCGACCGTCACGACGGTGTTCACCAGGCTGGACAGGCCGCCGTTGGTGTCGCCCTCGACGATGATCTCCGAGACGCTGGTGAGCCCGATCGCGCCCGGCACGAGCAGCCAGAAGCAGGGCAGGAACACCACCTGGTCCGGGGTCTTCGAACGGCGCGCGACCCAGCCGGCCATGGGCGGCAGCAGCACCCCCGCCGCGAAGGCGCCGAAGGCGACCCCGCCCAGCTCGCCCGCCACGGACTGCACCAGGCGCTCGGTGAGCAGGGCGCCGAGCAGCCAGCCGGTGACCCGGGGCGGCGCCGAGAAGTAGAGCAGGAAGCCGAACCCCAGGAGCAGCACCCCGACCCACGGGGCCCACGCGCCCAGCGCCTCGGAGGGCGGCTTGCCGATCGGCCGGGGGTGGACGAGCTCGGTGCCCACGAGGATGCCGAGCGCGAGCAGCAGCAGCACGTTCACCGCGACCGCGAGCCGGGCGATGCCCGACAGGGCGGCGCCGGTGGCCAGTTCGATCGCGCCGAGGGTGAGCGCCGCGCCCGGCAGGAAGGCGATCAGCGGCGGGATGTAGAG
Organism: Streptomyces sp. NPDC094032; assembly: GCF_040303965.1. NCBI lineage: Bacteria > Bacillati > Actinomycetota > Actinomycetes > Kitasatosporales > Streptomycetaceae > Streptomyces > Streptomyces sp. NPDC094032. Next base: position 187,932 of record NZ_JBEOUE010000010.1, read on the forward strand.
GAGGGTGGGCTCCTCGTGCAGGATCGGGCCCGCCCAGCGCAGCGAGACCGCGGTGACCAGGATCGCCGTGATCACCGGCAGCGCCGAGCGGCCGGCCGGCAGCCGGTCCCCGAACAGGCGCAGCAGACCGACCCCGAGGCCGAGGACGGCGTAGCCGACGACGGCGGCGACCGTCGCGTGCCGGATCACGCCCAGACCCACCGTCAGCAGGACGTAGCCGAGCACGGTGGTGGCCGGGCTGAACCGCTCGGGCTGCTCCCGCTCGGCCCGCAGCGCCGCCCGCACCTCCTCGAAGGGAAGCTCCTCGGCCCGCAGCCGCGCCACCAGCGACTGGAGCGCCTCGACCTGGTCCAGGCGCAGGTCCGGCCCCTCGACCGGCGCGAAGTCCAGCTCCCCGCCGCGTCCGTCGGGCCCACCCCCGACGCGTACGAACAGCCCGGTCGGTACGACGAAGCAGCGGACGCGCATCCCGTACCGGGCGGCGATGTCGTGGACGGCGCGCTCCACCTCGGCGGTTTGCTCCCCGGCGCGCAGCAGCTCCGAGCCGATCTCGCAGAGCAGCGCGGCGAGGTCCCGCAGCCGCTCCCGCCCGGCGTCCTCGGCCTCGGGCAGGGTGAGGGTGCCGGGGGCGCGGCGGCGCAGCGGCCTCAGGGAGGCCGTCTTGCGGGCGAGCGCGCGTAGGTCGAAAGAGGGCAAATGCCGCATTCCGGAAACCTAGCAGCGCTCAGCCGTACGCGCGGCTCGGCCCGCCCTCGTGCCTGTTGAGCGAGGTCTGCCGCCTGCCATCGGACCCCGGGGCCCCCACCTCCCGGACCCCCGGCCCCGGTTCTCAGACCCGCCCGCCGCCCGCCGTGTCCGAGGACAGCCGCTGCGCCGCGTAGATCGGGATCACCGACAGCAGCACCAGCAGCGCCGCCACCACGTTCACCACCGGCGCCTGCTGAGGCCGCGTCATGTTGTCGAAGATCCACAGCGGCAGGGTCCGCACCCCCGGGCCGGCCGTGAAGGTCGTCACCACGACCTCGTCGAAGGAGAGCGCGAAGGCGAGCAGCCCGCCCGCCAGCAGCGCCGAGCGCAGCAGCGGGAAGGTGATGTCCCAGAAGGTGCGGAACGTGTGCGCGCCCAGATCCATCGCCGCCTCCTCGTACGAGCCCGGCAGCCGCCGCAGCCGCGCCGTCACGTTGTTGAAGACGACCACGATGCAGAAGGTCGCGTGCCCCACGATCACGGTGAAGAGACCGAGACCCACCCCCAGCGGCGCCAGGACCGTCCCGAACGCGGAGTTGAGCGCGATGCCCGTGACGATGCCGGGCAGCGCGATCGGCAGCACCACCGCGAAGGAGACCGCCTCCCGCCCGAAGAACCGGTGCCGCTGCACGGCGAAGGCGATGAGCGTGCCGAGCACCAGCGCGATGGCGGTCGCCGCGAGCCCGGTCCGCACCGAGGTCCACAGCGCCTCGCGGACCCCCTCGTTGGCCCAGGCCGCCGCCCACCAGTCCAGCGTGAGCCCGGGCGGCGGCCAGCTCGCCGATCGGTCCGGGTTGAGCGAGCCGACGAGCACCAGCAGCAGCGGCACGTAGATCACCGCGAAGCCGAGCCCGGCCGCGGTGCGCAGCGCGATCCGCGCGGGACGGGAGAGGTTCATCGGGGGCGGTCCTTCCGCAGGTTACGGTTCCGGGGCCCGGTCACAGGCTGCGCAGCGCCCCGGTGCGCCGCACCGCGAGCAGGTAGAGCACGATGACCGCCACCGGTACGGTGCCGAGCGCGGCGGCCAGCGGCAGGTTGAGCGTGACGTTGGAGTAGACGAGGTTGCCGAGCAGCTGGGTCTTGCCGCCGACGATCTGCACGGTGATGTAGTCGCCGAGGCTGAGCGAGAACGTGAACACCGAGCCCGCCGCGACCGCCGGCCACACCATCGGCAGCACCACCGAGAAGAAGGTCCGCCCGGCCCGCGCCCCGAGGTCGGCCGAGGCGTGCAGCAGGTTGTCCGGGAGCTGCTCCAGGGCCGTGTGCAGCGGCAGGATCATGTAGGGCAGCCAGAGGTAGGTCAGCACCATGACGGTGGCGGTCAGGCCGTACCCGGGGCCGCTGAGACCCAGCGGGCGCAGCGCCCAGTCGAGCGGTCCGCCCTCGGAGAGGATGAGCCGCCACGCGTACACCTTCACCAGATAGCTGGCCCACAGCGGGGTGAGGATCGCGACCACGAGCAGCGGGCGGCGGCGCGGGCTCGCCACCCGGGCCGTGTAGAACGCCAGCGGGAAGGCGATCAGCGCGCACAGCACGGTCACGGTCAGGGCGACGCCGACCGTGCGCAGGGCGACCGTCCGGTAGACCGGCGAGGACACCAGCTCCTGGAAGTTCTGCGCCGACCAGACCCGTACCACCTCGGAGGTGAACGAGTCGGTGGTCCAGAACGCCGAGAGGAACAGGGCGGCCAGCGAGCCGAGATAGGCGAGCACCAGCCACAGCAGGGGCGCGGTGAGCAGCGCGGCGAGCCGGACCCTGGGCCTGCGGTGCAGGGCCCCGGCGAGCCGCCGGACGGGACCGGCGGCTCGCGTGGCGGTGGACGTCGGGGAGAGGCTGGTCATGGGACGGTGTCAGCCCTTGATCTCGTTCCAGGCCTGCACCCACTTGGCGTACGGCACGCACTTCGCGTCCGTGCGCCCGTCGAGGCACTGCTCGATCGGCGTGGTCCAGAAGTGCACGTTCTTCCAGTAGGCCTCGTCGCTCGCGTGGAAGGTGGCGCAGTGCCCCTTGTCGGCGGTCTGCGCGCAGGACTTGGCGTTGGCGGGGGCCTCGCCGAAGTACTCCGCGACCTGGGCGTTGGCCTTCGGCGAGACGATCCAGTCGAGCCACTTGTAGGCGCAGGTCGGGTGCTTGGCCTTGGCGGACACCATCCAGGTGTCCGACCAGCCGGTGGAGCCCTCCTTGGGCAGCACCGCCTCCACCTTCGCGCCCTCGGCCTTGGCCAGGTTGGCGATCACCTGCCAGCTGGTGCCGACCACGGAGTCGCCGCTCTTGAAGGCCGAGATCTCCTTCAGATAGTCGCTCCAGTACTCGCCCACGTGCTTGTTCTGCGCCTTCAGGAGCTCGACGGAGGCGTCGAACTGCTTCTGGTCGAGCGCGTACGGGTTCTTGATGCCCAGCTCCGGCTTGGTCGCCGACAGGTAGAGGGCGGCGTCGGCGATGTAGATGGGCGAGTCGTAGGCGGTCACCTTGCCGCTGTGCGCGGACGCCTTGTCGAAGACGGCCGACCAGGAGTCGGGCGCCGGGGTGACCTTCTCCTTGTCGTACATCAGGAGGTTGGCGCCACGGCCGTGCGGGATGCCGTAGGAGACGCCCTTGACGGAGTTCCACTCCTTGTTCTTGAGCCCGGCGAAGACATCCGCGTAGTTCGGTACGAGCGCGGTGTTGACGGGGGCCGCGTCGCCGGAGGCGATCAGGCGCAGCGAGGCGTCGCCGGAGGCGGAGACGGCGTCGTACGCGCCGGTCTTCATCAGCGCGACCATCTCGTCGGAGGTGGCGGCGGTCTTGGCGTTGACCTGGCAGCCGGTCTGCTTCTCGAAGGGGGTCACCCAGTCGACCTTGGGGTCGTTGGAGCCGTCCTCGACGTAACCGGCCCAGGCGACCAGGTTGACCTGCCCCTCGGGCGCGCCGAGCGACGTGGGCGCCTTGAGGGCGGGCGGGTGCAGACCGCCGGACTTCCCGGCCCCGGCCTGGTCGGCGGAGCCGCAGGCGGTGACGAGGAGCAGTCCGGAGACGGCGGCGGCCGTCAGGAGCGAGCGGTGCAGGCGCACGGGGTTCTCCGTTGCGTGAGAGTGCGGGACGGGGAGTGCGGGGAGTGGATCGAGGGGCGGTACGAGGGCAGAACGAGGGGCGTCACGCCTTGGGTGCGGGTACGCCTTCCAGCCCTGGCTCGGGGGACGGCGACGGCGCGGGTACCGCCGAGGGCGCCGGGACGCTCACGGCGTGCCCCGGGTGCCACTGGAGCCCCACCCGGGCGCCCCGGAAGGCGGCGAGGTCGGCGGAGGAGGTCTCCAGGTTCTGCTGGACGGCGGTGAGCCGCCCGCCCGCGTCGAGGTCGACCAGGAAACGGGTGGCGTCGCCCAGGTAGACCACCTCGGCGACCGTGCCGACGGCGCTCGTGAAGCCCGCCTCGGCGGCCGCGGCCGGGTCCTTGAGCACGCGGATCTTCTCCGGCCGGATGCTGTACGTGCCGGAGGCGCCGAGCACGGCCCGCGCGCTCTCGCCGCTGAGCAGGTTGGAGGTGCCGACGAAGCCGGCGACGAACGGGCTCGCGGGGCGCTCGTAGATCTCGGCGGGGGAGCCGACCTGCTCGATCCGGCCCTGGTGGAAGACGGCGATCCGGTCGCTCATCGTCAAGGCCTCCTCCTGGTCGTGGGTGACGAACACGAAGGTGATGCCGACCTGCCGCTGGATCGCCTTGAGTTCGACCTGCATCTGCTCGCGCAGCTTGAGGTCGAGGGCGCCCAGCGGTTCGTCGAGGAGCAGCACACGCGGGCGGCCGACCAGGGCGCGGGCCAGGGCGACCCGCTGGCGCTGGCCGCCGGAGAGCTCGCCGGGCCGGCGCCTGCCGAGCCCCGCGAGGCGGACCTGGTCGAGGGCGGCGCGCGCCCGGACCAGCCGCTCGGCCTTGGCGACCCCGCGCACCTTCAGGCCGTACGCCACGTTCTGCTCGACCGTCATGTGCGGGAAGAGCGCGTAGTCCTGGAAGACGGTGTGGACGTCCCGCTCGAACGGGGCGAGCCGGGTGACGTCCCGGCCGGCCAGCTCGACGGTGCCCGCGCTCGGGCTCTCGAACCCGGCGATCATCCGCAGCACGGTCGTCTTGCCGGAGCCGGAGGGGCCGAGCATCGAGAAGAACTCCCCGTCGGCGATCTCCAGGTCCACCCCCGCCACTGCCTCGGTCCGGCCGTAGCTCTTGCGCAGTCCTGAGAGCCGGATCGCCATTCCCTCCATGGGCGGGAACCTTTCTGGTGCGGTGGCGCGTTCTGAGAGCGTGGGCGTAAACATATGAAGTCATAGTTCAAATCTCAAGACCCCTTTAAGGTAAAGGCTGAGTCAACGCGCGAGGTGGTACACCGTGAGGCCAGACGGCAGACAGGGCGCGGGCGCGCCGAGGAGCGCCCGCAGGATCGTGTTCACGCCCGTCGACACCCGCGCGCGGGTCGACACCGTGGTGCGCAGGATCGGCGACGCCATAGAGCTCGGACTCCTCGCCGACGGCGAGCAACTGCCGGGCGAGACCGAGCTCGCCGCCCAGCTGGGCGTCTCCACCGTGACCTTGCGCGAGGCGCTCATGGCCCTGCGCCAGCAGGGACTCGTCACCACCCGCCGAGGACGGGGCGGCGGCAGCTTCGTCACCCTCCCCGAAGGGCCGCCCGAGGGCCGGCTGCGCGCCCGCCTCACCGACTGGTCCACCGAGGAGCTGCGCGACCTCGGCGACCACTGGGCCGCCGTCTCCGGAGCCGCGGCCCTGCTCGCCGCACGCCGCACCCAGCCCGGTGACCTGCGCCCGCTCACCCGGACCGTCGACGAACTCACCGCCGCCGAGGACCCCGCGGCCCGCAGCCGGCTCTACGGACGCTTCCACGTCGAGCTCGCCGCCGCCGCCCAGTCGGCCCGCCTCACCCGCGAGGAGATCGCGCTCCAGACCGAGTTGGGCGCCCTGCTGGTCCTCGTCCTCGACGACACCGCGTATCTCGCGTGCGTGGCGGATCGTCACCGCTCCGTGATCTCCGCCGTGCAGGATGAGGCCGACGAGCGGGCAAGAATGCTGGCCGAGCAGTGCGTCCGCGAGTCCGTGGGCCGGCTGATCACCCTGCGGCTCGCGCCCTCCACCCGCCCGCCCGAGCCCCGTCCCGAGGAGGACCCCGATGGCCAGGAGCACCGGGCTCACCCGCCCCGCGGGGGGCGCCCCTGACCAGGCCCGCGCCCTCGGGACCGACGGCGCCGCTGCCCGTGGCGACACTCCTGGCCACGCCGACACTCCTGGCCACGCCGACCCCCACGCCGTCGCGCGCCGCGTCCGCGACACCCTGGAGGGCGTCTTCGCCGCCGTCGCCGCCACCCGCGCCGACACCGCCGCCCTGCTCACCGCCGCGGCGACCACCGGCCGGGCGCCCGTCTCCGCCGACCTGGCCGCTCTGCGGCCCGGGCTGCACGGGCGTCTCGCGGCGCAGGGCCTCGTCTCGGGAGCCGGGTTCGTCGCCGCGCCCGGCCTCCTGGCCGACGTACCGGCCTGGCTGGAGTGGTGGCAGCGCGGGTCCGACGGGACGGTCCGGCCGCTCCTGCTCGACCTCGACCCGGCGCACTCCGCGTACGCGGACTACACCCACTGGGACTGGTACGCGCTGCCCCGCGAGACCGGGCGGCGGGCCGTCGCCGGGCCGTACGTCGACTACCTCTGCTCGGACGAGTACAGCCTGACGCTCTCCGCGCCCGTCCACCTGGGAGGCCGCTTCGTCGGGGTCGCCGCCGCCGACGTCTATCTGCGCCACTTCGAGGCGGCGGTGCTGCCCGTGCTCCAGGAACTCCCCGTCCCCGCGCGCCTGGTGAACGCCCGTGGCCGGGTCGCCGCGTCGACCGACCCGGGCCACCTCGCGGGCTCCCTCACCAAGGGCCCCGACTTCGCCGCCCTCCTCGCCGCCCCGCCGGCCGTCCACCGCCACGGCGCCCTGCGCCTGATGCCCTGCGCGGGCACCCCGCTGGTGCTGGTGACACCGGAACGGTGAACGGCCCGGGACGGTCCCGGCAGAGCTACCGGTACTCGACCGTCAGCGTCACCGGTGCCGCCTGGTTGACGAAGAGGTACGCCGTCGATGTCGGCGCCGAGGCGAAGCCGAGCCGCACCTGGGTCGTCCCGCTGCGGTCCAGCGCGGCGACGGCCGCGGGCGACAGGTCCGAGGACACCCCGGCACCCGGCGAGAACGCGCCGATCTCCGCCGCCCCGGCGACCGTCGCGGGCGCCGCCCAGTCCACCGCCTCCACCGCGCAGCCGCCCCCGAAGCAGCCCGTACGGACGTCCGCGAGCAGCCGGTTGCCCGCCGGCGAGGCCCACGGGTCTCCGGAACCGCTCGACCGGGTCACCGTCAGATACGCCCGGGTGATCTCCTTGCCCGCCGGGATCGCCGACGTGTCGAAGGAGAGCAGCGTCCGGTTCAGCTTGCCGTCGGTGCCCCGGCCGAGCGCGAGGCCCAGGCTGTCCTCAAGGGTGCCGACCGAGGCCCCCGAACCGTCGGCCGCCGCCTTCACGTACCCGTCCTGCGCGTCCACGCTCGACAGGGTCACCGAACCGCCCGACGACGGCGGCGGCGGTGTGGCGTCGCCGCGCAGCGCCCGCACCATCCCCATCACGGCCTCGATCTGCTTCCCGCCGTGCCGCGCGTACGCGGAGTCCCCGAGGTAACCCCACCAGTTCCAGCAGCCGTTGGGATTGTCCAGGCTCCCGGTGGCCGCGGCCTGCGGATACAGCACGATCATGCCGTTGGTGTCCGCGTACTCGTCCAGATAGGCCCCGTCGAGGAACCGGCTCCCGAAGCCCTGGTACCCGTACCCCTGCTTGCAGCCGTGCAGCGCCACCATCAGCGTGCAGGCGGCCCCGCCCGCACAGGACTTCGGGACGTACGCGAAGCCGTCGGCGCCCATCGACAGGGCGGCGGCCGAGCCGCCGGGGGCGTACGCGTTCTGGTCGAAGCGGATCAGGCTGCCCGACGGGGTGGCGGCGGGTGCCGCGACCGAGCCGAGGAGCTGCCCGAGCAGCTCCTGCTCGGCGTCGGTCCCGCAGTCGTTGATCCACGGACTCTGCGTCACCCCGCAGGAGTTGGGGCCGAGCGGGCTGATCCACGCGTGCCCGGCCGGGGTGGAGCGGTTGTAGCGCACCCGGGCCCCGAAGTGCCCGTAGAAGTCGGCGAGCGCGGTCGCGACCGGCTGCTTCACCGTGGTGTCGGCCGTCCCGCTGAACACGTACACGGGGTCGCCCGACAGGTTCGCCACCGGGTCGACGAGTCCCTGTGCCGACCAGTCGCGGGTGGTCTGCTCCAGTTGGGCGAGCTGGAGGTCCTGCGTGGTGTTCATGCAGGCGTTGAGCGCCGTGGACAGGGCGTTCTGGGCGCAGTTGTACGGGCCCGAGGCGAAGACCGCCGACCCGGAGATCTCACCCGAGTACGCCACGTGCAACTGCGTCGCCATGAACCCGCCGGAGGACACCCCGGCGGTGTAGACGGCACGGATGTCGTACGGCGTGAGGGCACCCGGCACCGGAGCGGGCGCCGCCGCCTCGGCGGGCGAGGCGGGTCCGGCGAAGAGCAGGGCGGTGGCGGCGGACAGGAGAAGTGCCGCGAGGCGGCGTGGGCGTGAGGGGCGCATGGGGGCTCCCGAGTGGCTCGAAAGTGGGGTTCGGCCGGAGGGTAGAGGCGCGGGGGAGCGCCCCCCTATGGGCCGGGCAGCCACAAACGACGGGGCGGAGTATGGCGTTCCACGACCTGGCAGCGCGCGACGGTCCTCGGCGGTCCCGGCGGTCGCCGACGGTCCTTGGCCGCCGCCCCGTCCGCGCCGCCACGGCGGACTGCGAGGATGCCCCCATGAGCACCCAGGAACGAGACACCCTGCTGGCCGAGGCGATCGGTCTGCGTGAGCGGGGCGGCCGTGAGGAGGCCAGGGACCGCCTCCTCGCCCTCTCGGCCCGCCACCCGGCCGACCCCGAGATCGCGTACCAGACCGCCTGGGCCCACGACGTACTCGGCCTGGAGGCCGAAGCCGTGCCGTACTACGAGAAGGCGCTGGCCGCGGGGGCGGAGGGACTCGGCCCCGAGGAACGCCGAGGAGCCTTCCTCGGCCTGGGCAGCACGTACCGCGTACTCGGCCGCTACGAGGAAGCCGTCGACACCCTGAGCCGCGGCACGGAGGAGTACCCGGAGGACGGCTCCCTGCGCGCCTTCCTCGCCATGGCCCTCTACAACACGGGCCGCCACCACGACTCCACCCGACTCCTGCTCCACCTCCTCGCACGGACCAGCGACGACCCGTTCGTCCGCGCGTACCGGGAAGCCATCGAGCACTACGCGGAGGACCTCGACCGGGTGGAGTGAGGTGAGCCGGCCCCCTCGTCGTACGCGTCGTTCTAGTCGTTGACCGCCGTCAGCAGCACGACCGCGTCCTCCAGGGCGGTGAGCCCGTGGCGTTCCTTCGGGATCATCTGGAGCGCGCCCGTCGCCAGTTCCTCGGCACGGCCCGCGGCGGTCAGCTCCACGCGGCCGCGCAGGACCTGGAGGCTCGCCGCCGGCGGTGCGTTGTGCTCGTCGAGGGAGGTGCCCGCCGTCAGGGCGATCACGCTCTGGCGGAGCACCCCGTCGTGCATCACCAGGTGGGCGCTGCGGCCGTGGGGCGCCGTGCGGGCCTTCGTCAGGTGTTCGTCGGCGAGGGCGGCCAGGTCGAAGGGGGCGGGTCGCTGCATCGTGTCTCCCTGTGAGGACGCGGACCGGTGCCCCCAGCCTTGCGTGTGGCGGGCGCGGCGCAAGTCGGGGACAGGTCCTAGGCGGCCCGGCGCCGCGAGGCCGCCAGGGCGCCCAGTGCCGTGAAGGCGGTCGCGGCGAGGACCGTCGCCCGCCAGCCGTACGCCCCGTACAGCCAGGCGGCCGTGAGCGAGCCGAGCGCGCCGCCGCCGAACGTGGCGAGCATGAAGACCGTGTTGACCCGCGCGGCCACCTCCCGCCCCAGGCCGAGCACCCGGGCCTGGTTCGCGACCTGGCAGGCGCTCGTGCCGAGGACGACGAGACCGGCGCCGGCCGCCAGCGCCACCGGCGCGTACGGGGCCAGACCGGCGACCACGAGGCCGAGGCCCACGCACCCCAGGGACCAGCGGCCGACCGGGCCCGCGCCGAAGCGGTCGGTGAGCGGGCCCGCGTACGCCGAGGCCAGCGCGGCCGGCACGGTGAGCAGCCCGAACAGACCCACCGCCCCCGGCCCGTACCCCAGCGGCGGGGCCGCCAGGTGGAAGACGAGCGCGGCCCAGAAGACGCTGTACGCCGCGAAGACGCACGCCCCGGCCAGCGCCGCGACCCGCAGCGCCCGGTGGACATCGAGCAGCCGGGGCAGCCCGGCGAGCATCCGCCCGTACGGCACCCGGCGTGCGCCCGGCGCACCGAGCCGCTCCGGGAGGGCGCGCGGCAGCACGCACAGCAGGCCCGCCGTCGCCACGGCGGCCACCAGGTACGCCGTGCGCCAGCTGCCGCTCGCGTCGGACACCGCGCCCGAGACCGTACGGGACAGGGTGGAGCCGAGGGTGAGGCCGAGGCCGATCAGGCCGACCACCCGGCCGCGCCGCTCGGCGCCCGCGAGGACGGCCGCCACCGGCGTGAGGATCTGCGGCAGCACCGTGGTCGTCGACAGGGCCAGGGTCGCGAGGAGCAGCGTGAGGATGTTGGGGGCCGCGGCGGCCACCAGCAGCGCGCCGCTGGTCAGGGCGAGCAGCGTGCCGGTCAGGCGGCGCAGCCGGGCGGTGTCGGCGAGCGGGACGAGCAGCAGGAGGCCCAGCGCGTAACCGACCTGCGCCGCCGTGGCGAGCAGGCCGGCGGTGCGGTCGGAGACGTCGAGGCCTTGGGCCACGGCGGCGAGCAGCGGCTGCGGGAAGTAGATGTTGGCGACGGTCACCGCTCCGGCGACGGCGAGGACCAGGACGTTCACGGGCGCGGCGGGCGAAGCCGTCCGGACCGGTTGGCGCGGACGGAGGGAGGAGAGGGTCACGTCCCTCAGGATTCCTTCGGCCCGCACCCGCCTTCAAGGTGCGACAATGCAACCGGCGTTGAGTGAGGCTAAACGATCGGAGGGGGTCCCGTGCTCGAACGGCACGAACTGGAGGCGTTCCTGACCCTCGGCGACGAGCTGCACTTCGGACGCACCGCCGAACTCCTCGGCGTCTCCACCGGCCGGATCAGCCAGACGGTCAAGAAGCTGGAGCGCCGCGTCGGCACCCCGCTCTTCGCCCGCACCAGCCGCAGCGTCCGCCTCACCCCGGTCGGCCGCCGCCTCCACGAGGAGCTCCGCCCCGCCCACCGCCAGATCCTCGCCGCCCTCGAACACGCCACCGCCGCCGGACGCGGCATGCTCGGCACCCTGCGCGTCGGCTTCGCCTCGCCGTGGGGCGGCGCCCTGCTCACGGCCGCGGCGGACACCTTCCTCGCCCGCCATCCCGGCTGCGAGATCACCCTCCGCGAGGTCCCCCTCGACGTCGGCACCCGTCCGGTCGAGGACGGCGAACTCGACCTCCAGTACGACACCTTCCCGGCCGGGCCCGGCCTCGGCTCCGGCCCGGTTCTCGTCCGTGAGGACCGGGTGCTGCTCGTCCCGGTCGCGCACCCGTTCGCCCGGCGTTCCTCCGTCGGCCTGGAGGACCTCGCGGGCCAGACCCTGGTGACCACCGGCGACTGCCACCCCCGCGCCTGGCGCGAGGCCCACTACCCGACCCGCACCCCCTCCGGCGCCGCCGTCGCCCACGGCCCCGCAGGCGCCACCTGGGAGGAGGTGCTGTCCCTCGTCGGCGCGGGCCGAGGCGTCTCCGTGGGAGCGGCCCGAGGCGCCCGCTACCACCCCCGCCCCGGCATCGCCTACGTGCCCTTCCACGACGCCCCGCCACTGGAGTACGGCCTCGTCTGGGCGACGGCCGCCGAGTCCGCGCTGGTCAAGGCCTTCGCGGAGACGACGGCGCGCATCGCGGCCGGGAGCGCGGCGACCGGCTGACCGCTGCGGCGCCACGGCGCTGCCGCGCTGCGGCGCTACGGGCCGAGCACGGCGGCGGGCGGGGTCCAGCGCCGGGAGCGGGGCACCGAGGACGACACCCCGAAGTCGGCCTTGAGGTGCTCCGGGATGGCGTAGTGCATGATGCGGCCCCGGGTGAGGGAGGACAGCTCGAACACCGTGGTGAGGTGCCCGATCCGGTCGAGCGCCCAGGCGCCGAGCGGCGACCGGTCCTCGATGGTCTCCAGGACGCCCAGAAGGTGGGGCACGGCCTTGACCACGGTGTCCCACGGGGTGCGCGGCACGTCGAGCCAGTCGGCGGAGGTGTCGCCGACGAGGAAGCGGATGAGGGCGGAGACGATCGGGTCGAAGAAGGTGCCGGGCACGACCTCCTCGTAGAGGTCGATGAGCTGCCGGGTCAGCACCGCGCCCTCCTCGGACGGCCCCATGTACCGGAGCATGTACCGGTCGAGGAACTCCCGGGCCTCGGTGAGGTCCTGCGGGACGACGTCCTGGTCGACCCCGAGGATCGCGCCGACCACCTTCCACGCGTAGTAGTAGGCCTCCGCCCCTTCCGTGGACATGTGGACGCCGAGCCGGTGCAGGCTGTCGAGCACGAGGATCGAGAAGAACATCTGCCCGCCGATCATGTCCTCCTGACAGATCGGCACCCCCAGCGCCGCCGTGTCCCAGCGGTCCGCGCGGACGAGGTGGTGGCGGATCGAGGCGTGCAGGAGCCGCACCTTCTGGGCGGCCGGGATGAAGCGGCCGCCGGCCTCGAACGCGTCCGGCCGCATCAGATGGACGGTGAACTGCCCGGTCTCCGCCATCCGCTTGGACGGGTACTTCAGACCGTGGGTCGTCGACAGCAGCTTCGCCACGTGGGGGACGAGATAGCAGGCGGGCATCGAGGCGAAGGACAGCGCCGTGGTGATGTGCACGTCGTTGTCGATGAAGAACAGCCGGGCCTTCTCCATCTGCTCCCAGTCCACCCAGTCCGGAGCCGCGCTCGTGACGTGCAGGTACTCGCGCGCCACGTCGGGCAGCCCGTCCGGCAGGGGAGCGCCGGCGACGGAGACGTACCGCATGAGGGTGTTGAACTTCCCGACCTCGCCACGTTCGAAGAGCGTGGCGACAGTGGCGTCGGCGAGTTCGTCGCCGGTCCGGCGCAGGGGGTCCTGCGGCGCGTCGGTGGAAGGCATACGGGGGCTCCTTCGGGCTCCTGATACGGCGTCGTGCGAGGGGGCGGGCGGGGTGTGTACTAGGGGGGCCGGTGCCCCGGGGGCGTACGCGGGGGCGTCAGGCCGGCCGGATCGCGGCCGAGTGCGCGAGCGCGGTCAGGGCGGCGGCGCTCGACGGGGGGACGTCCAGGCCGTCGAGCGCGCCGAGCGCCTCCTCGACCCGCGCGGCGATCATCTCCTCGACGCGGTCGGGCGCCTTCAGCCGCCGCATCAGCGCGCGCACCTCTTCGAGCGCGCCGTGCTCCGCCCGGGGGTCCTCGCCCGGACCGGTCCCTCCCAGGAGCGCGCGCAGCCGGTCGCGTTCACCCGGACCGGCGAGCCGCCAGGTCTCCGCGAGGAGGGCCGTGGGCCGGTGGCCGCGCAGGTCGTCGCCGTTGGACTTGCCGGTGCGCTCCGGGTCGCCGAACAGCCCGAGCAGGTCGTCCCGCAGCTGGAACGCCTCGCCCAGCGGCAGCCCGTACGCCGCGTACCCGTCACCCAGGAGCCGGCCGGCCCCGGCCAGGGCGCCGCCGATCAGCAGCGGCTGCTCCACGGTGTACTTGGCGGTCTTGTAGCGGATCACCTTCAGCGACGCCTCCGTGTCGGGGACGGCGCCGGTGTGCAGGATCTCCAGGCACTCGCCGGCGACCAGCTCCCGCGCGAGCAGCGCCCACAGCGGGCGGGCCCGGCCGAGATAGGCGGCGGGCAGGCCGCTGGTGACGAACAACTGCCCGGCCAGCGACATCAGCAGGTCGCCCACCAGCATCGCGAGGGAGCGGGCGGCCCCGTCGGCCCCCGGGTGGTGCGGCACGGCGGCGCGCAGGGCCCGGTGCGCGGTGGGCCGGCCGTGCCGCAGCGGGCTGTCGTCGACGAGGTCGTCGTGGACGACGGCCGCCGCGTGGACCAGCTCCAGGGCGGCGGCCGCCCGTACCAGCGGCTCGCTGTCGGGCTGCCCCGCCCCGCGCCAGCCCCAGTAGCAGAACGCGGCCCGCAGCCGCTTGCCGGCCGCGACCGCCGTCTCCAGCTGCACGGCCACCGGCGCCAGGGCGGGATCGACCCCCGCGAGCAGGTCGGCCTCCTGCGCGACGAACCGGTGCAGCGCCGTGTCGACCCGGGCCTTGAACGCGGCCGGATCCCAGGTGTCAGACATCGCCGGCGTCCCGCTGGGCCTGACGGTCCCGCACGTGCCGGGCGAGCACCTCCAGGTGCGGTGGTGGCGCGGCGGCGTACCGGTCGAGGGCGAGGCGCCCGCGCGCCATCAGGTCCCGCTCGGCGTCGGAGGCGAGCTCGGCCGCGTCCGAGCGGCGCAGCAGCCCCCGGACCGTGCCGAGCGCCGACCCCAGCGTGCTCACCGCCAGGTCGGCGAGTCCCGCCACGAGCAGGACCGCCTGGTCGTCCAGCCCTGCGCGGCTGCCGGAGTCCCGCGTCATGTCGCCCTCCCACTCTAGGAATCGTCCGCTCCAGCGTGGCGCGGCGTGGGTGGGGGGAAGGCCGGAACTCACGAACGAGTGAGTCGCCATCCGGCCGTCATAGGGTCGTCATCCGGCCGCCAGCGCATCCGTCAGCGCACCCGTCAGATGGTCGTACGCCACATGCGCGTGCAGCCGGACACCGGTCACCAGGGTGTCGTCGTCGGCGTAGAAGTGCGGGTTGTGGTTGGTGACGAGGCCACGGCCGTCCGGCAGCGGGACCGGCTGCCCGGCGGCGTCGAGGGTCGCGTCCTGGACGCCGAGCATCACGTACAGGCCGCCGAAACGGTTCACGAACTCGGAGACGTCGTCGTACCCCAGCGTCGCGCCGGTCTCCACGACCCGCTCCTCGCCGACGACGCGGCGCAGCGTCGGCAGCCCGGCGGCCACCCAGGTGGCGGTGTTGTGCACCGGCGGCACCGCCTGGAGGTAGTCCACGGCCGCCGTCGCGCCGTACGCCGCCGCCGTGTGCTCGGCGAGCGTCGTCAGCCGCCGCTGGACCTCCGCCATGTCCGACTCGACGGCGCAGCGGACCGTGCCCCACAGGGTGACGGTCTGGCCGATGATGTTGAAGCGGCCGACGTCCTCGACGTGCCCGATGGTGACGGTGACGGGGTCGAAGGCGGAGACCTGGCGGTAGATCTGCCCGATCCCGGTCACGATGCCGCCGGCCGCCGGCATCGGGTCGACCCCCTGCCAGGGCGTGGACCCGTGCACCTGCTTGCCGGTGACGACGATCCTGACCAGCGAGGACGCCGCGTACTGATTGCCGACCCGATAGCCCACATACCCCTTGGGATACGGAGTCACATGCATCCCGAAGACCATCGAGGGCACCGGATCGGCGAACGCCCCCGCCTCCAGCATCGCCCGGGCCCCGCCCTCCTCGGTGACCGGCGGCCCCTCCTCGGCCGGCTGGAAGACGAACAGCACGGTCCCGGGAAGCCGCTCACGCGCCCCGGCGAGGACGCTCGCCGCACCCATCAGCATCGCGGTGTGACAGTCGTGCCCGCAGGCGTGCGAGACCGGGAACGGGCCGCCCGGATAGTCCGCGTCGACGCTCTCGGAGGCGAAGTCGGCACCGCACAGGTCCTTCACGGGCAGCGCGTCGATATCGGCCCGCAACGCCACCGTCCGCACCCCCGGCAGCCCACCCCGCAGCACCCCCACCACACCGTGCCCGGCGATCCCGGTCCGCACCTCGTCGAGCCCGAGCGACCGCAGATGCTCTGCCACGAACCGAGCCGTCCCGACCTCACGATTGGACAACTCGGGATACCGATGCAGATGCCGCCGCCAGCCGACCACCCGCCCCGCCACCCCCTCCGCCCCCCGATCCAACTCCTCACGCACCCCATCGATCCCACCGGTCTTCGCTTCCGTACTCACAGGGGCCTCCGTCGTGCCAGGGAACGGGCGGGGACGTGCGCGCACCAGACTGCCACGCGACCGGGCCGGGCGCCCGGTACCGGGCCGTCGCCGGTCAGGCCGCAGGGAAGCCCGGCGCGCCCCGCTCGATGATCGCCGCCGTGTCCACGCCCGGCGGGAGGGTGCCGAAGGCGATGCCCCAGTCGTGGTCCAGGCGGGAGGCGCAGAAGGCGTCGGCGGTGGCGGGGTGGCCGTGGCGGACGAGGAGGGAGCCCTGGAGGACGAGGGCGAGGCGTTCGACGATCCTGCGGGCGCGGTACTGGAGGTCGTCGAGGTCCGTCAGGTCCTTGCGGAGGCGGGCCGTCGCCGCGTCCAGGCGCCGGTCGGCGCCCGCCGCGCGGTCGACCTCCGCGAAGAAGGCCTCCACCGCCTCGGGCTGACGGGCCATCGCGCGCAGCACGTCGAGTGCGGCCACATTGCCCGAGCCCTCCCAGATGGAGGGGAGCGGCGACTCGCGGTAGAGGCGGGGGAGCCCCGAGTCCTCCACGTAGCCGTTGCCGCCCAGGCACTCCAGGGCCTCGGCCGCGTGCGCGGGGGCCCGCTTGCAGACCCAGTACTTCGTGACCGCGAGGCCGAGCCGCCGCAGCTGCTCCTCCTCGGCGTCCCCGGCCGTCGCCCGGTCCACCGCGCCCGCCAGACGCATCGCGGCGATCGTCGCCGCCTCGGCCTCGACCGCCAGGTCCGCGAGGACGTTGGTCATCAGCGGCTGGTCCACGAGGCGGGCCCCGAAGGCGCTGCGGTGCGTCGCGTGGTGCACGGCCTGGACGAGCCCCTGCCGCATCCCGGACGCCGAGCTGACGGCGCAGTCGAGCCGGGTCATGTTCACCATCCGGATGATGGTGGCGACCCCACGGCCCTCCTCGCCGACGAGCCGCCCGAGCGCGCCCTCGTACTCGATCTCGCTGGAGGCGTTCGAGCGGTTGCCCAGCTTGTCCTTGAGCCGCTGGAGACGGATCGCGTTGCGCGAGCCGTCCGGCAGCACCCTCGGCACCAGGAAGCAGGACAGGCCGCCGGGCGCCTGCGCGAGGGTCAGGAAGACGTCCGACATCGGCGCGGACGTGAACCACTTGTGCCCGGTCAGCGCGTACGTCCCGGGCTCGCCGGTCGGCACCGCCCGGGTGGTGTTCGCGCGGACGTCCGAGCCGCCCTGCTTCTCGGTCATCGACATCCCGGCGATGATCCCGCGCTTGCCGGTCGGGACCCGCAGCCCGAAGTCGTACGTGGTGGAGGTCAGCAGCGGCTCGTAGACCGCGGCGAGCTCCGGCTCGGCCCGCAGCGCGGGCACCGCGGCGTACGTCATCGAGACCGGGCACAGGTGCCCCGGGTCGGCCTGACCCCACACGAACACCTTCGCGGCGCGCGCCACATGCGCACCCGCCCGCCCGTCGGCCCAGGGCGCGGCGTGCAGGCCGTGCTGGACGGCCACGCTCATCAGCTCGTGCCAGTACGGGTGGAACTCGACCTCGTCGATCCGGTGCCCGTACCGGTCGTGGGTGTGCAGCACCGGGGAGTGCCGCTCGGCGAGCCGCCCCCACTCCTGGGCCTGCTGACCGCCGGCCATCACCCCCAGCTCCCGGACGTCGGGCTCCGCCCACTCGGCACCCTCGCGCCGCAGCGCCTCCAGGAGCGCGGGGTCGGCCGAGACGTCGTAACCGGTCAGCGGCGGGACTTGGTTGGTGACCTCATGCGTGGTGGGCATCGGGAACTCCCAGAGCTCGGAGGGTGAAGGTGACCAGCGCGGGTACGGTGCCGGGCCCGACGGCCTCCCCGGCCGTCTCCGCGCCGGACCCCTCGGTCAGCGGCCCGGTCAGCGGTCCGACGAGCGCCTCGGCGCCCGCGCCCACGAGCGCGGAGGCGGTCAGCCTGGCGTCCTGGGGCGGGAGCTCGCCGCTCTCGACGCCGGCGGCGATCAGCGAGGCGAAGACGTCGCGGAACGCGCGCCGGAAGACGAGCCGCTCGGCGTCGACGGCCGGGTCGACCGGCTCGGCGAGCAGCGCGTAGGCGAGCCGGGGCGACTTCAGGGCCCGGCTCGCGAAGGTCTCTATGACGGCCACCACGCGCTCGGCGCAGGTCCGGTGCGCGGCCAGGCCCGCCGCCTCGGAGACGGCGGCGACCTCGCGCCCGACGACCGTGCGGAACAGCTCGACCGAGAGCTCGGCCTTGCTGGGGAAGTGGCGGTACACACTGCCGGTGGCGATCCCCGCCCGCGCGGCGACGGCGGCCATCGTGCAGCCGGCGTAACCGTGCTCCGCGAGCAGCCCGAGGCCCGCCTCGACGACGGCGGTGCGCTGTGCGTCGATACGGGCCTGGACCGCCGGTGTGCGTCGGTAGGGCATGGAAGGAGTGAAGCAGTGATTCAGTCCTTCAGCAAGGATCCGCCCGCCGCTCCGTCAGGTCGCTCAGCGCGAACTCCTCGAAGCCCGCGGGCAGCGCCCCGGCGGACCCGTCGAGCGCGTTGAGGGCGTTGAGGGCGGAGACCAGCTTGCGTTCCTCGTACGTGAAGTGGGACTCGACCAGGGCGACGAGGCCGTCCAGCTCGCCGCTGATCCGCCGCGCCTCCGCGGGGTCCGGCTCGGGCCCCGCGCCGAGCCCGTCGACCAGCTTCTGGACGGCCCGCAGGAGCTCCGTCACCTGCTCGTGGTCCCGCGAGAGCTCGTCGAGCACGGGCCGCAGCTCGGGGTGGCGCAGGGCGAGGGCGGGGAAGACGCCCTCGTCCTCGGCGGTGTGGTGCCGGGTGAGCGCGGAACAGAAGGCGAGGCAGTGGGCGCGCAGTTCACGCGGGCGCTCCCCGCCGGAGGCGAGATGGGCGGCCACGTCCGCGCGCAGGCGGGTCAGCTCCTCGCGGAGGTAGAGGTGGACGTCGACGAGCTGGTTGCCGAACGCCGCGATGCGGTCGGTCGGTTCGGGGCTGGGGGACATGCCCGCATCGTAGAACGCGGGCACGCCCTCCAGGGCCGGTCGCGTCAGCCCGTGAAGACCTCCACCAGCGACCAGATCGCCAGCGCGGCCATGCACAGACCGCCGATCCGCTGCACGGTCTTGAGCGGGACGCGCTTCGCGATGAAGCGGCCCGCGACGAGCGCGAGCGCCGAGACGCTCATCAGGGCGGCGGCTGAGCCGATCGCCGTCGACCAGGTGCCATTGGTGGCGGCGAGGTTGGCCGTGGTGATCTGGGTGAGGTCGCCCCACTCGCTGATGAAGACGGCCATGAAGGCGGTCGAGAAGACGGGCCAGAAGCCGGTCACGGTCTTGCCGCCGGCGTCGTCCTCGTCCTCGTCGCCCCCGCCGCGCAGCAGCATGAACGCGCCGAAGCCGAACAGCAGCGCGGAGACCAGCTTGACGCTCCAGCCGGGCAGCAGACCGAGCAGGCTGCCCGCGCCCACGGCGATGGCCACGTGGACGATGAACGCCGTCGAGGTGCCGAACCACACGTACAGCGGACGCATGCGCGTGCCCATGGCGAGGGACGCGAACATCGTCTTGTCGGGCAGCTCGGCGAGGAAGATCAGCCCGAAGGCGGTGATGATCGCCAAGGGGTCGAGGTGCATACCGGGAGCTCTCTGCTCGGACCGGGCCCGGGCCCGACACGGCGCCTGGAGGGGCGACGGGAGGACCACTCGGCCCGGCATGACGAACCACGCCCACAGGTGCGGACGTGGCGTTGATGCCTGGCCGAAGGTCTCGCCCGTCCGCGCTTCCGCATGGACCCGGTCACCGGGAACCCGGGGGTTCCAGTGTGTCGACGACCGGTTCGCAGGGCTACTCCCCTTCGCTGTCCACCAGTGTAACGGACGGCCCGGGAGGCGTGGGGCGGGGTGCGTAGACACTGTCTACATCGCTGTTCGCAGAGGGTAGACAGTGTCTACGGAGATCGACTAGACAGGAGCCATGCCCGCTGAACCCATGCCACCCGCCACACCCCCCGCCCCCACACCGCCGCCCGACACCGGGCTGCGCGAACGGCTCGTCCGGGCCGGGGTCGAGCTCGTCGACGCCGAGGGCGTCCAGGCCCTGTCACTGCGCGAGATCGCCCGCCGCGCCGGGGTCTCGCACGGCGCGCCCCGCCGCCACTTCCCGACCCATCTCGACCTGCTCTCGGCCATCGCCCACGAGGGCTTCCGCGAGCTCGGCGCGCGCGTGGCACGCGCGGAGGCGGACACGGGGGAGGGCGGCGCCCGGGCCCGGATCGAGGCCCTGGCCCGGGTCTACCTCGACTTCGCCCGCAGCCGCAGCGGGATGTACGAGCTGATGTTCCGCCACGACCTCTTGGAGAGCGGCCGCCTCGGTCTGCGCGACACGAGCCTCCCGCTCTTCGCGCGCCTCGGCGCCCTCGTCGCCGAAGCGCGCCCGGACGCCGCCACCGATCCCGCCATCGCCGCCGGCGCGCTCTGGGCCAACCTGCACGGCATCGCCCAGCTCTGGCGCTGGGGCAGCCTGTCCCTCGCGACGGGCGCCGACGACGTGCGGCCGCTGCTCGCCGCCGCGCTCCGGGCGCACCTGGGCCCGCCGGAGCCCACCCGATGAGCACCGCCGTCGCAGCCCGCCCCGTCACGGCGACCCGGCACCGCGTCCTCGCCCTCACCTGCAGCGTCGTCGGCGCCGCCGTCGTCGCCCTCGACGGGACCGTGCTGACCGTCGCCCAGCCCGCCCTCCAGCGCGACCTCGGCGCCGGTCTCGGGCAGGTGCAGTGGACCAGCACCGGCTATCTCGTGGCCGTCGCCAGTCTGCTGGTGTTCGCCGGACGGCTCGGCGACCGGTACGGGCACCGCCGGATCTTCGCGGTCGGCTGCCTCGGCTTCGCCGCGGCCTCTGCCGGGATCGCCGTCGCCCCCGGGATCGGCACGGTGATCGCCCTGCGGGTCGCCCAGGGGATCGCGGGCGCCCTGCTGCAACCCGCCACACTCGGCATGCTGCGCGCCGCCTACCCGCCCGAACGCCTCGGGATGCCCGTCGCGCTGCGCACCAGCGCCATCGGCCTCGCCGCCGCGGCCGGCCCCCTCCTCGGCGGCGCGCTCGTCGGCGCGTACGGCTGGCGCGCGGTGTTCCTGATCGGCGTGGCCCCCACGGCAGCGCTCGCCCTGCTCTGCCTCGCCGTCCCCGAACGGCACCCGGCCCCGCAGGCCGAGGGCACCCCCGGACCCGGCGCGCTGGACCTCCCCGGCGCCGTCCTCCTCGGCCTCGCGCTCGCCTGCCTCGTCCACGGGCTTGTCACCGGCACCCCCGCCGCCCTCGCCGCCGCCGCGCTGGCCGCCCTCCTCCTCGTACGGCACGAACGGCGGGCCCCGCACCCCCTGCTGCCGCCGGGACTGCTGCGGCCCGGGCCGGTCACCGCCGGGCTCGGGGCGCTGCTCGCCCTGTCCGCCGCGCTCTCCGGCACCCTGTTCGCGGCCACCTACCTCTTCCAGGACACCCTCGGCCTCACCCCCATGGACACCGCCCTGCGCATGGTCCCGCTCGCCGTGCTCATCGTGCTGGGAGCGCCGGCCGCGGCCGTGCTCAAGCAGCGCCTCGGCGCCCGGGTCACGGCCACCGGGGGAGTCCTCCTCACCGCGGTCGGCGTGCTGCTCCTCGGCCGGCCGGGCGTGACGGACTCCGGCCCGGCGACGGGCGCCTGCGCCGCGCTGATCGGGGCCGGGTTCGCGGCCGTGATGGTGACCGCGACCTCCGTCGTCGTGCACCGCGCGCCGCCCGAACACGCCGGGGTCGCCGGCGGTCTCCAGCAGACCGCGATGAACACCGGACCCGTCCTCGGCGTCGCCCTGGCCTCCCTGCCGCTCGTCCCCGGCGGCGCCCTGCCCGTGCTCGCCGCCGTCGCGGCCCTCGCCCTGCCGGCCGCGCTCGCGCTGCCGGGCCCGCGCCGGGACACGGACACGCCACCGGCGCGGTGACACCCGGGTCGGCGCCGCCCTGTACGTACGATCGGGCAATGCCCACAGGTGGTCACCGTCTCCCCTCGCCCAGGGGGACGCGCACCCAGTTCACCATCGGCCTCGCGCTGCCCCTGTTCGCCCTCGCGCTCGTGGTGGTCGTCGACCTCGCCACCTCGCAGGGGCAGCACTTCGACCGGCTCCTCGTCATCGGCCCCGCGCTCGCCGCCGTCACCTGGAACACGCGCGGCACCGTCGCCATCGGCCTGCTCGCGATGGTGCTGCGGCTGGTGCTCGCCGTGGCGCAGGGCGATCCCGCGCAGGACATCCTCGCGGCCGAGGCCGTCCTGGCCGCCGTCATCGCCGCCGCCGTCTGGGTCAGCCGGGTCCGGACCCGCTACGAACAGGACCTGCGGGAGGTGCTGGCCGTCGCCGAGGTCGTCCAGCGGGTGCTGCTGCGCCCGCTGGCGCCCCGGCTCGGCCGCGTCGAACTGCACCTGCTGTACGTCGCGGCCGCCGCGAAGGCCCGCATCGGCGGTGACTTCTACGAGGCCGTACGGATCCCCGGCGCCGTCCGCATCATGCTCGGCGACGTCCAGGGCAAGGGCCTGGGCGCCGTGGAGAGCGCCTCCGTGCTGCTCGGCGCCTACCGCGGCTTCGTCACCGAGGCGCCCGACCTCCCCGCCCTCGCCGACCGTCTCGAAGAGGGCCTGGAGCGGTACGGCGCCTGGGACCCCGACTCCGACGTCGCCGAGCGCTTCGCCACCGTCCTGCTCCTCGAACTCCCCGACGACGAGGACGTCGTACGGCTCCTGAGCTGCGGCCACCCGGCCCCGCTCCTCCAGCACGACGGACACGTGCGGCCGGTCGTCCTCTCCGACCCGTCCCTGCCGGTCAACCTGGCCGGCCTGCTCGCCTCCCGGCACCGGGTGGAGGAGGTGCCCTTCGGACCCGGCGACCGGCTGCTGCTGTTCACCGACGGGGTGAGCGAGACCCGGGACCGGGCGGGCGTCTTCTACCCGCTGGAGGAGCGGCTCGGCGGCTGGACGGACCGGCCGGGCGACCGGGTGCTGCCGCTGCTCCACGACGACCTCGCCGATTACGCGGCGGGCGGCCTCGACGACGACGTGGCCGCGCTGCTCGTCGTACGCCCGCCGGAACCGGCCGCCGAGCCCAGCGCGCCCGCCGCGTCCGCGCGGCGGTGACGGGCGGGCGGTGTCGCCGGTGTCCCGGGCGGGTGTCCCACGCGCCCATCGCGCGCGCCGCCCGGATGCGTCCGGTCGAGTGGCGGCTCCAGGCCGCCGCGTACGACCTCGCCGAGGGGCACCGGCTCATGCTGGTGATCGACAGCGAGGACCCGCTGTACGGGGACGTGTCGGTGGTCTGGACGCAGACCTTCGGCGGTGGGCCGGAGGGGGTGCCCGCGATGCTTGAGCTTCCGCTGGGCTGAACGGCCGGGGAGGGGCCGGGCATGGTGCCCGACCCCTCCCCGATCCCCTCCCAGGGCCCCTCTTCGGCGCCGCGCCGACGCCGCTTCGGTCAGGCGCGGCCGTGGAAGTCGTAGCCGGCGTCGTCGATGGTCGACGAGATCACCGTGTCGTCCGGCTCGGCGCTGGTGTTGACGGTGACCAGGCCGGTGGAGATCTCCACGCTCACCGTGTCGACGCCGTCCAGGCCGCGCAGGGCCTCGGAGACGATCGCCTTGCAGTGACCGCTGTTGACACCGGAAACCTTGTACGTGGTGGAGAAAGCGGACATGGGAACCTCCTGAGCGTGTGCGCGTGATACCCCGTGGGGGTATTCCGTTGATCCATTTGTACCCCCCGGGGGTATCTAACGCAAGGAGAGGTTCCGGCCGACGGGGTCAGGCCAGCGGCGCCAGCCCGAGGTGCTCCCGCAGGGTCGTCCCCGTGTACGCCGTGCGGTACGCCCCGCGCTCCTGGAGCGCGGGGACCAGCAGGTCCACGATGTCGTCCAGGCCGTCCGGGATCAGGTACGGCGAGATGTTGAACCCGTCCAGGGCCCCGTGCCGCACCCAGTGGGCGAACTTCTCGGCGAGCCCCTCGGCCGTCCCCACGTGCCCGCGCTGCGGGCCCAGCTCGATCACCGTCTCCCGCAGCGACCAGCCGTTGGCCTCCGCCTTCGCCCGCCACTCGGCGACCACGCCCCGCGGATCCGCGATCCGGGCCGAGCCGAACGCGCCGGTGTTCTCCTCGACGAACGGGTCCTCCGCGGGCAACGGCCCGTCCGCGTCGCGCTCCGACAGGTCGATGTTCCACAGCCGGCTCGCCACCGCCAGGGCCGTCGCCGGGGTGACCTGCTCGAGCCGTACCCAGCGGGCCTTCTCCTCCGCCTCCTTCTCGGTCGCGCCGATGACGATCTCCGTGGCCGGCAGGATGCGCAGCGCGTCCTCCGGCCGGCCCGCCGCGCGCAGCCTGCGGCGGATGTCCTCGGCGAAGCCGAGCGCGTCGTCGAAGTCCCGCCCGTGCGCGGAGAAGATGACGTCCGCGTTGCGCGCCGCGAAGTCGCGGCCGTCCGGCGAGTCGCCCGCCTGGAAGATCACCGGATGCCCCTGCGCGCTGCGCGGCAGCGCCGGTGCCAGATCGACGTCGAACTGCGCGCCCGCCGCCCGTACCCGGCCTATCGTGCCGGGCACGGACCACGTACGGGCCTCCGCGGAGTCGGTCACCGCGCCGTCCGCCCAGCCGTCCCAGATCGCGCGGGCGACGGCGAGGAACTCCTCGGCGCGCCGGTAGCGGTCGGCGTGGTCGAGGAAACCGCCACGGCGGAAGTTGGCGCCGGTCCAGGCGTTGTCGGTGGTCACGACGTTCCAGCCGGCCCGCCCCTCGGAGAGCAGGTCGAGACTGGCCAGGCGGTGGGCGAGGTCGCCCGGCTCGTTGAAGGTCGTGTTGGACGTGGAGACCAGGCCGATCCGGTGGGTGACGGCCGCGAGCGCGGAGAGCTGCGCGAGCGAGTCGGGGCGCCCGGCGACGTCCAGGTCGTGGATGTGCCCGTCGGTCTCGCGCAGCCGCAGCCCGTCGCCGAGGAAGAAGGCGTCGAACAGACCGCGTTCGGCGGTCTGGGCGACCTTGCGGAAGGAGACCGGGTCGATCTGGGAGCCGCTGGCCGGGTCGGACCAGATGGTCCAGTGGTTGACCCCCTGGAAGAAGACGCCGAAGTGCAACTGGGCGTCGGGGCGGGGGACGTCGTACGGGTCGGTGCCGGTCATCGGTTCCCCTCCCGGGTGGTGGCGGTCGTGGTGGCGGTGGCGGTGGCGGAGGCCGTGGTGGCGAAGCGGCTCTCGGGGCGGGGCAGCCCGAGGGTGGTGCGCAGGGTGGTGCCCGGCAGCGGGCGCGCGGCGATCCGCCGGACGAACAGCTCGGGCAGGACGAGTCGGGAGAGGACCGCCAGGTCCTCGTCGAGGACCAGCGGATGCAGCCGCACCCCGTCGACCAGCGCGCTCAACTCCTCCAGGAGGTCGGCGAGCCCCTGCGCGGAGCCGGTGTACCGCAGACGGCCGGGCGGCCGGCCCGCGCCCTCGTCCCAGGAGGCGAAGCGCTCCAGGTCCGCGATCCGCTCGGCGGCCGTCTCGCCCGGGGTGTCCAGGGCGACCTCCAGCTCGGCGAACGCGAGCGGCGCGCCCGAGGCCGCCGCGGCCTCGCCGAGCAGCGCGGGCGAGGAGCCCTCCACGAGCGCCACGTCGACGAGCCCCGGCGGGACGAGCCCGGCGGGCGCCAGGACCACGGGCCTGCCCTGCGGCGGCCGGGGCACGATCGCCGGGCCCTTCACGCTGTACGTCTCGCCCTCGAAGTCGACGTAGTGCAGCCGCTCGCGGTCGAGATAGCGGCTCGTGGCGACGGACCGGATGACGGCGTCGTCCTCCCACGAGTCCCACAGGTCCCGCGCCACCTGGAGCCCGTCCAGGGCCTCCCGGCGCAGCGCCGACGCGCCCTCGACACGGGGCCGCCCCCAGGCGCGGGCGGCCTCGGGGCTCTCCTCCACGCCGAGCACCCAGCCGGCCCGGCCCACCGAGACATGGTCGAGCGAGGCGATCCGGGTGGAGACGTGGAACGGCTCGGCGTAGGTCGTCGCGAGGACCGGCGCCACGCCGATCACGCTGGTGGACGCGGCGATGAACGCGGCCCGCTCCACCGCCCCGATCCGCCCCGCGGGACCGCCGACGGCGGCCGAGGCGGGCGGCAGGACGGAGTCGTCGAGGGTGACCAGGGTGAACCCGGAGTTCTCGGCGACGGCCGCGACCTTGGCGACCCGGCGCGGCGTGAGCAGCTCTCCGGGGGCGTGCGCGGCACGGCGCCACGCGGCGGGATGGGCACCGTCACCGTCGATCTCGACGGCCAGGTGCAGGGCAGGGTGAGGCATGGAGTGTCCTTCCGGAACGACACGGCGAAACACGACGGCGCGCCGCCCGGAGCCATGACGGCACGGCACGGCGGACGCCGGCCCGAGACCGCGCGAGGGCGCGGCGACGGGGTGGGATTCAGCGGTGTGCGGAAGGACAGATGGCGGAGGCGGTGCGGCAGTAGTCGACATGCCGCCGGCAGCACAGCAGCGCCCCGGCCCACACGACACCACGACCGCGACGCGGCGCGGCGAGGGGTGCGGGCACGGGAGCCTCCAGGGTCCGGAAGGGGATGCCCCAGCTTAGGCAGGCCCGGTTCCGGGATGTCAAGGCGGTTCTGACTGGCGGACGTTCGGGTCCGGCTACGCTCGGTACGGCGTGTTCGCCGCCGCCCAGTCCGCGAGCGCGCGGGCGCAGTCGGCGACCGACTCGCGCCAGCTGCGGGCGGCGCCCTCGCCCGCCTCGTCGCTGACGTGCTTCACCAGCCGGACCGGGACCCCGGCGAGGCCCGCCGCGTTCGCCAGGGCGTACCCCTCCATGTCCACCAGGGCGGCCCGGGCCGCGAGCCGCACCCGCGCGGCCTCGTCCGATACGAACGTGTCGCCCGTCGCCAGGACGACGTCGCCGCCGGCCGGCAGGGTGAGCGGCGCCCCGTACGTCTCGCCGGTCAGGGTGGCGAGCAGCTCGCCGTCCAGGTCGTGCTGGATGACCGTGCCGACGACGTGCGTACCGGTCCAGCCGGGGCGCAGCGCGCCCGCCGTGCCGAGGTTGACGACCTCGGAGGGGCGCGGCCCGCGGGCGAGCACGGTGGAGAGCGCGGTGGCCGCGTTGACCTTGCCCATGCCCGTGAGCAGGATCGGCAGATCCGTGTCGAGGTACTGCGCCTCCTCCTTGACCGCGAGGACGAGCAGGGGACGGCCGGCCGTGATCTCACCCGAGAGTTCCATGCGTCTCACGCTACCCGGTGCGGCCGGGCGCCCGGCGCTCAGACCGGAAGCAGGCGGCCGATGAGCTCCCCGAGCTGCCGCGCGTCCCGGCACGGGCGCATCTCGACGAGCTCCGCGTACGCGTGGGCCACCGAGTCGCCGGTCGACCACAGGGAGCGCTGCTCCGGGTTGAGCCAGTACACCCGGCGGGCCCGCTCGGCGATCAGCGCGAGCGCCGGGAGCCCGGGGTCGCTGTTGTTGGTACGGGCGTCGCCGAGCACGAACACGACGGTACGGGGCCCCAGCGCGTCCAGGTAGCGCTCGGCGAACTCGTCGAGGGCCGTCCCGTAGTCGCTCTGCCCGTGCCAGCCGGTCACCGTCGCCTCCGCGAGGATCCGCTCACCGAGCCCGGCGGGGTCCGCCCGGCCCCGGGCCACCAGGTCCGTCACCTCGTCGGTCCGGTTGACGAAGGCGAAGACCCGGACCCGGCTGAACTGGTCGTGCAGCGCCCGCACCAGCAGCATCGTGAAGTGCGCGAAGCCCGCGACCGAACCCGAGACGTCGCACAGCAGCACCAGTTCGGGCCGCCCGGGCCGCCGCTGCCGCAGCGCCGGACGCATCGGCACGCCCCCGGTCGACAGTGAGCGCCGCAGGGTCCGCCGCAGGTCGATCTCCCCGCGCGCGGCCCGGCGGCGGCGCGCCGCGAGCCGGGTCGCGAGACGCCGGGCCAGCGGGCGCACCGTACGCCGCAGCTCGTCGAGCTGGTCCCGCCCGGCGAGCAGGAAGTCGATCCGGTCGGGCGTCGTGCCGACCGCCCGGCGCGCCACCCCGTCCCGGCCCTGACGCTCGGCCACCCGGCGGCGCGCCTCGGTCCGCACCCGTTCGCGGAAGCCCTCGATCCGCCGCCGGATCTCGTCGTCGGTCAGCCGGTCGGCGAACTCCGGCTCCCCGCCGGCTCCCTCGCGGAGCATCGCCCTGACCCGGGCGAGCAGCGTCTCGGGGCGCAGCCGGGACAGTGTCCGGTACGAGGACCAGCCGTCCGAACCGGGGGAGGAGCCGTATCCGCCGAGCCCGCCCACCGCCTCCCCGGCCAGCCGGTTCAGGGCCGTGTCGTCGCCCGAGGCGAGCGCGGCGGCGAGCCGCTCGCGCAGCCGCTCACGGAAGAGGGCGGGGTCGGCGGGGAGGCCGGCGGCCGGATCATGGTCCACGGAGGGTCCGGCTGCCGGCCCGGCGGGTCCGTCGCCCGCCGGGTCGTCGTCCGTCGCCCCGGAGGCCTCGGGGAACGCCTCGACCAGCGGGAAGTGCAGGTCGAAGACCCGGTCGAACACGGGCCGCCCGTCCTCGCCGTGCAGGAGCGTGGCGGCCAGCGCCGCCCGCACCCGCTCCCGGTCGTCGAACCCGACGGCTTCGAGCGCGAGGCCCGCGTCGACGGTCTCGCCCGTGCCGATCCCGAAGCCGTGCGCCCGCAGCGCCCGCACCAGGCCGGTGACCCGGTCCGCGGCGGTCACAGCGCGTCCAGGTCCAGCTTGGCCGCCGCCTTCAGGATGTCCTCCTGGTGCTTCAGGATCACGCCGAGGCTGCCGCGTACCACCTCGTCGGAGAGCGTGTCGGCGCCGAGCGCGAGCAGCGTGCGGGCCCAGTCGACGGTCTCCGCCACCGAGGGCGCCTTGCGCAGGTCCATGGCGCGCAGCGCGCCCACGACCCGTACCACCGAGGCCGTGAGGGCCTCGTCGATGCCGGGCACCTTGTTCCGCACGATCCGCCGCTCCAACTCCTCCTCGGGGAAACCGATGTGGAGGAAGAGACAGCGCCGGCGCAGGGCCTCGGAGAGCTCGCGGCTCGCGTTGGAGGTGAGGACCACGAAGGGGCGCCGGGTGGCGGAGATCGTGCCGAGCTCGGGCACGGTGACCTGGAAGTCGCTCAGCACCTCCAGGAGCAGCCCCTCGACCTCGACGTCCGCCTTGTCGGT
This sequence comes from Streptomyces sp. NPDC094032, assembly GCF_040303965.1. Classification (NCBI taxonomy): domain Bacteria; kingdom Bacillati; phylum Actinomycetota; class Actinomycetes; order Kitasatosporales; family Streptomycetaceae; genus Streptomyces; species Streptomyces sp. NPDC094032. The sequence continues at coordinate 216,925 of NZ_JBEOUE010000010.1, forward strand.
CTCGTCGATGAGCAGCACGGTCGGCTCGTCGGAGCGGATCGCGGTGAGCAACGGCCGGGGGAGCAGGAACTCCTCGCCGAAGATGTCGGTGCGGGCCTCGTCCCAGCTCTCGCCGCGGCCCGCGGTGATCCGCAGCAACTGCTTGGCGTGGTTCCACTCGTACAGGGCGCGGGACTCGTCGACGCCCTCGTAGCACTGGAGGCGCACTAGGCGCGCTCCGGCGACCTGGGCGACCGCCTTGGCGAGCTCGGTCTTGCCGACTCCGGCGGGCCCCTCGACGAGCAGCGGCTTGCCGAGCCGGTCGGCGAGGAACACGGTGGTGGCGACGGCGGGCGAGGCCAGATAGCCGGTGGCGGCGAGCCGCTCGGCGACCTCGTCGACGGAGTGGAAGTACCCGGTCGTCATTGCTGTTCCCCCCGGAGATACGCGCGAGTTACCGGCCAGTAGTGGCAGGGTACCCGCCCGGCGGCCGGGGCGCCGAGGGTCTCACGGAGGGTGACCCCGCGCTGGTCCGGGGGGTGCCGCGCGCGCGGCGGTCGGGCCGCTGATGGAATGGGGGTGAAGGGAACGGCGGTGGAGGTGTGGTGGCGGAGCAAGCTGGGGCGCGGGCCTGGCCGGAGGGGGAGTACGAGGCCGTCCTCGCCCGCCTCGACGCCATGGAGCACGCGGCGGCCGAGATCGGCACCGCGCTCGACGAGCCGACCGTCTGCGCCGAACTGGCCGCCTTCCTCGTCCGCCGGGTCGCCGAAGCGGCGGCCGTCGACCTCGGCCCGCCGGACGGTGCCCCGTCGACGCGGACCCGGGCCGCGGCGGCCGGAGACACCGCGCTCCTGGACGGATCGGCCGCGCCCGCGGTGCTCCTGCTGCCGATGCTCGGACGGGACGGCCAGGACCTGGGGCGGGTACGGGTGGCGAGGACCGGCCGCGCGTTCACCGCGCACGAGAGCGCGGTCGTCGCCCACGCCGTACGGCTCGCCGCCCTCCACCTCGGCCACGCCCGCCGGCTGGCCGCCACCGAGGCCACCGCGCTGCATCTCCAGCGCGCCCTCGTCGCCGAACCGGGCCGGCCGCACCCCAATCTGGAGGTCGCCGGACGCTACCTCCCGGCCGGTCCGCGCAGCCTCGTCGGCGGCGACTGGTTCGAGACGGTACGGCTCCACTTCGGGCGCACCCTGCTCGTCGTCGGCGACGTGATGGGGCACGGCCTCGACGCCGCCGTGGACATGAACGCCTACCGGAGCGCGCTGCGCGAGGTGGCCGCCACCGACCTGCCCCCGCACCGGGTGCTGCGCCAACTGGACGCCGTCGTCGCCGAGGACGAGGGCCGCCGCCCCGCCACCTGCCTGCTGATCCAGGTCGATCCGGCCCGCTCCACCGCCACCTTCGCCAGCGCCGGCCACCTCCCGCCCGTCGTCTTCACCGCCGACGGCTCGGCCGAACTCGTCGACCTCCCCGTCGGCCCGCCCCTCGGCACCGGCCTCGGCGGCTACGAACCGGCCGTCCGCACCGTCACCCCGGCCGACACCCTGCTGATGCTCACCGACGGCCTCGTCGAACGGCGCGGCGAGGACATCGACCACTCCCTGGCCCGCCTCGCCGCACTGCGGCTGACGGCGGGATCCGGCCCGGCCGAGGTCGTCGACGAGGTGCTCCGCAGACTCGACGCCCACACCGCCGAGGACGACGTCGCGGTGCTCGCGGCCCGGGTCCGCGAACGCCCCGCGCCCTGACCCGAGTCGACGGTTTCGAGCCTCGGCGGGATTCTTTCCGCAGGACGCTTGTGCGCGTTCCCCGAGAGGGGCACGCTCCTGGTATGAACACAGCCAGGCACGCCAGTGAACGCCTGATGAGCTGGCCCTCGCTGATCGCCGACCGCGCGCCCTGCGGCGCCGCGCTCGGACTGCGCACGGCGACGCAGGAGATCGTGCACTTCCACAGCGAACACGAGGCCGACGTCCACCTCACCCGCGCCATGATCGCCCGGCTGCGCCCGGCCCTCCTCGGGTCGAGCGCGCTGCGACTGCGGGCCGGGTCGGGCTGGGTGACGGTCCGTCTGGACATGGGCTCCGACATCGACCTGCTTGCCACCCTCGTGAGCGCGGCCCTCCAGGCGACCGGCGCACCCTATCCGGCCCACGACCCGGCCCCCGACCACTGCACGCGCACCCGCATACGCTGCTGACGGCCGGCCCGGTGCGTCAGCCCACCGGGAAGATCATGCAGGTGCTGGTCGCGTGACCGAGCAACCGGTCCTGGGCGTCGTACAGGCCCGCCTCGGCGAGCGCCGTGCGCCGGCCCTGGCTCAGGACCGTGCCGATCGCGCGGACCTTGCCGGTGTCCTTGGTGATCGGCCGCAGGAAGCGCGTCGACAGGTCCAGCGAGGTGTACGCCATGCCCTGGGGGAGCGTGGAGTGCACCGCGCAGCCGGCCGCCGAGTCGAGCAGCGTCGCGTAGACCCCGCCGTGCACGCTGCCGATCGGGTTGTAGTGCTCCTCACCCGGCTCGAAGCCGAACACCGCCCTGCCGTGCTCCACCTCGTCCAGACCGAAGCCCAGCAGGGAGCCGAGCGGCGCCGCGGGGAGGCGGCCCGCGGCGATCTCACGCAGGAAGTCCAGGCCCGCCATCGTGCGCGCGGCATCGGCGGTGGCCGCCGCGTCCTGCCAGTGCACCGTCCGTGACCGCTCCATCGCCGCTTCCCTCCGCCGTACCCGTCATCTGACTTCGAAGATCGAAGTTAGAGGGGGTGTCGGCTGACTGTCAACAACGCAGCCAGCTGACTACAGTGTGACGATGCCGATGCCGTATCTGGAGATGGACACCGAGAACTGCCCGGTCCGCCGCGCGCTGGACCTGGTGGGCGAGAAGTGGTCGCTGCTCATCCTGCGGGACGCCCTCAACGGGGTGCGCCGCTACGACGACTTCCGCCGCCACCTCGGGCTCTCCGAGGCCGTCCTCGCCGACCGGCTCCGCAAACTCGTCGCCGCCGGCATCCTGCGCGCCGAGCCCTACCGCGAACCCGGTGCGCGCACCCGCTCCCAGTACCGCCTCACCTCCAAGGGCCGCGACCTCTGGCCCGTCCTGCTCGCCCTCAAGCAGTGGGGCGACACCCACGCCGGGGACCCCGCCGGCACCCCGCTCGACATCCGCCACACCGACTGCGGCGCCCCCGTCCGCGTCGAGGTGGTCTGCACGACCGAGGAGCACACGACCCTCACCCCGTACGAGGTGACCGTCCGACCGGGCCCCGCCGCCCGCCCCCGAACCAGCTGACCCCGAGTCGCGATCTGCACCCGATCGGCGGCATGCCGGGCGGGTTCGGCCGACGAGTGGGGTACTCGACGAGACATGCCCCCGAATTCCGGTGCGCCGCACGACGGTGCCCCCGCCGAGCACGGCCACTGGTTCCACCGGCTCCACGAACGCGTCCTCGCCTCACCGGCCGGACTCGCCTGGAACCGCGGGCGCGAGATGGAACTCATGCACCGCGCCATGGGGTTCGCCGCACTCAGCCTGCTGACCCTCGTTCCCCTGCTCATCGTCGTCGCCGCCGCCGACCTCGCCAGCGGCCAGGGCTTCGCCCGCTGGCTCATCCAGGGTCTGGGCGTCTCCCAGGTCTCCCAGGAAGAGGTCGAGCGGCTCTTCGGCCAGCCGGGGCAGGCCCTCCAGCGCACCACCGCCTTCGGCCTCGCCGCCCTCGCCGCCTTCGGCGTGACCTTCGGCTCGGCCGTCCAGACCGGCTACGAACGCGTCTGGGACCTGCCCACCGCCCGCTGGCACACCATGTGGCGCCACGTCGTCTGGCTCGCCGTCCTCGTCGCCGCCCTGCTCCTCTTCGTCGCCAATCCGTCTCCCGACGAGTCGCCCGCCGGCGTCACCGTCCTCGTCGCCCTCGGCGACCTCGTCGGCACCTTCCTCTTCTTCTGGTGGTCCCAGCGCCTTCTGCTCTGCGGCCGCATCCGCTGGCGCGCCCTGCTGCCCGGCGCCGTCCTGACCGCACTCGGCCTCCTCGGCCTGCGGATCTTCTCCCAGTTCGTCTTCTCCCCGCTCATCGCCTCCAACGCCGTCACCTACGGCCAGTTCGGCACCGTCCTCGTCCTGCAGTCCTGGCTCGTCGGGGTCGGCTTCGTCGTGTACGGAGGCGCCCTCGCCGGCCGCCTCGTCCATGAACAGCTCGTCCTGCGCCGCCTGCGCCGTGCCGCGCGCGACGCCGTCGGACCGGGCCCCCGACGCCGCTGACTCACTGGTCCCGGCGCTGCACCGAGAGCACCGTCACCGCGGCCGCGACCAGCGCCCAGGCCCCGTACACCAGCCACGCCCCGCCGACCGTCCACGGGAAGAACGCCGGCCAGTCCCCGATCTGCACCAGACGCTGCCAGGCCTTCTGCGGCAGCAGATGAGCCAGCACCGCCGACCAGTAACGCTTCTCGCTGACCACCCCGGGCACCACCAGGAGCAGCACCACACTGGACACGATCGTCGGCGCGCTCGTACGCAGCAGCGTCCCGAGGGCCATCCCCACCAGCGCGCTCACCGGCGCGAGCAGCGCCGAGGCGACGACGATCCGTATCGCCCCGGGGTGACTGACCGGCAGTCCGATGCCGTGGACGGACAGGATCGCCTGGCTCACCCAGAACGACACCCCGGCGACCGCCAGACCGAAGCCGGTCATCACCGCCGTCACCACGAGCACCTTCGCGGCCATCAGCGAGCGCCGGGCCGGCACCGCGGCGAAGGTCGTGCGGATCTGTCCGCTGCCGTACTCGCCGACGACCGTCATGGCACCCATCGCGGCGGTCGCGAGGATCAGCACCATTCCCGCGTTCCCCGTGAACGCGTCCATCAGGGCCATGCCGTCCCGGACGAACCGCGCCTGGCTCGCGGTGTCGTACGACGTCCAGTACCGATAGTGGTCCCAGGCCTGGCCCGCGTTGAACGCGATCACCGACAGCGCGCCGAGCAGCAGCGACCAGCCGGTCGAGCGCAGCGACCACAGCTTGAGCCACTCGGACGCGAGCAGGTCGCGGAAGCGGGCGCGGGGCTCCGCCAGGGGAAGGGCGAGCGCGGTCATCGGGTGTCTCCTGCCAGGTACTCGACGCTGTCGGCGGTCAGCTCCATGAAGGCCTCCTCCAAGGAGGACGTACGGGTGGTCAGCTGATGCAGCGGCACGCGGTGGTCGAGGGCGAGCTCACCGATCCGGGCGGCGCCCAGTCCCGTCACCGTGAGGAGCCCATCCGCCTCGGTCTCCACCGCCGCGCCCTCCGCGACGAGCAGGGCGCTCAGCGCCTCGGCCGCGGGCGTGCCGACCGTGACGCTCAGCCGGGTGCCGCGCGCCGCGAACTCGGTGAGACTCTCCGCCGCTATGAGCGAACCGCGACCGACCACCACGAGCTCGTCCGCCGTGTGCTCCATCTCGCTCATGAGATGGCTGGAGACGAAGACCGTGCGCCCCTCGTCCGCCAGCCGCCGGAACAGGCCCCGCACCCACTTCACACCCTCCGGGTCCAGGCCGTTCAGCGGCTCGTCGAAGAGCAGCACCGGCGGATCGCCCAGCAGCGCCGCGGCGATCCCCAGCCGCTGCCGCATGCCCAGGGAGAACCCCCCGATCCTGCGCCCGGCGGCACTCGCGAGGCCGACCTGCTCCAGCAGGGCCTCGACCCGGGCCCGGGGAATCCGGTTGCTCCGCGCCAGAATCCGCAGATGCGCCCGGGCCGTCCGCCCGCCGTGCACGTCCCCCGCGTCGAGCAGGGCGCCCACGTGCCGCAGGCCGCGGGGGAGCGAGCGGAACGGGTGGCCGGAGACGGTCACCGAACCGCTGGTCGGGGCGTGCAGCCCGAGGATCATCCGCAGCGTGGTGCTCTTGCCCGCCCCGTTCGGCCCGAGAAAGCCGGTCACGCGGCCCGGGCGGACGGTGAACGTGAGTGAGTCGACGGCGGTCGTGGCGCCGTACCGCTTGGTGAGGTCCCTGACTTCGATCATGACCCCACCGTGCCGCCCCGACCCCACCGCCCACATCGGACCAGGGACGACACTCCTCGCGGGCCGATGTCATCCCGGGGGGTAGGCCTCAAGGCCGATGTGCCGGTGAGCCGAGGTGATCACACGATCCGGTGACGCCTCCTCGTGGCGCCCGGCCGGGCCGCGCGGACCGCTTGGATGGGAGGTGATCCCACCGCTCCGTCGAGAGAGAGCCGCCCATGGCGAACACCTGGCTGCCACCCGCCGAGTACATCGCGACGCTGCCGAGAGCGACCGCGTACGCATGCCTCTACTTCACCGACGAGCAGGGCAGGCCCTTCCAACTGCGCGCCACCTACGAGACCGGGCTGTGGCAGTGGCCCGGAGGGAACATGGACCCGGGGGAGACCCCCTGGGAGACGGCGGTGCGGGAGTGCCGGGAGGAGACCGGACTCGTCTACGAGGGCGAACCGCGTCTCCTCGGCACGCATTTCACCTGCGACCGGGGCGACCAGTGGCCGGCCAATCACATCGGCTTCATCTTCGACGGCGGTCAGCTGAGCGAGGCGCAGATCGCCGCCGTCGTCCTCGACCCCGAGGAACACAGCGAGTACCGCGTGCGCACGCTCGCCGAGTGGGAGCGGGAGATGCACCCGAGGAACTTCCGGCGGCTCGCCGAGATCGACCGGGCCCGGCGGACGGGCACGACGGTGTACGTGGAGACCGCCGAGGAGCTCTGACGGCCGGACCACCGCGGCGACAGGGCGGGGCCGTCGGCGCGGACGGCCCCGCTCTCCTCGACGCTCCGCGCGGGAGGGAAGCGGGAGGGAAACCGCGCGGAAGCCGTAACCTCGGAGCGCTTCGGCAGTTGACCAGGCCATGAAGAAGCGCAGCATGCTCGCCATCGCCTCCCTCGCCGCCGGTGTCGTCACCGCCCTCGTCTCCCCGGCCCCGCACGCCGACGCCGCGGAGCACATCCCCACCGACACCGTCACCGGCCTCCTCCAGGAGGACCAGATCCTCCAGGACGACACGGCGATCGACTCCCTCCTGGAGGACACCGTCCAGGGCGCCGACGGAGCCGTGCAGGCCCCGGAGGCCGGCGACCTCGTCTGACGGGCGCGCCCGCCACCCGACCGGGGGTGGCCCGTGCGCGAGGAGTGCGCGGGGAATGACAGGATGTCCTCATGAGCGAGAACGTTTACTTCGACATCACCATCAACGACGAGCCGGCCGGCCGGATCGTCTTCAAGCTGTTCGACGACGTCGTCCCGAAGACGGCGCGCAACTTCCGTGAGCTGGCCACCGGCGAGCACGGCTTCGGCTACGCGGGCTCCCCGTTCCACCGCGTCATCCCCTCCTTCATGCTCCAGGGCGGTGACTTCACCAACGGCAACGGCACCGGCGGCAAGAGCATCTACGGCGAGAAGTTCGCGGACGAGAACTTCACCCTCAAGCACGACCGCCCGTTCCTGCTGTCGATGGCGAACGCGGGCAAGAACACCAACGGCTCGCAGTTCTTCATCACCACGATCGTGACCGACTGGCTCGACGGCAAGCACGTCGTCTTCGGCGAGGTCGTCGAGGGCAGCGACCTCGTGAAGAAGATCGAGGGCCTCGGCTCGCAGTCCGGCGCCACCAAGGCGAAGATCGCGGTCGCCGCGTCCGGCATCGTCAAGGCCTGACCCGACGGCACGGCCCAGGCCGAGCAGTCCACCGACCCGCCCCCGTGCCCCTGGCCCGGGGGCGGTCGTGCGTCGTGCGCGAGGCGCGCGGCCGGGTATCGGGATGCGCCGCGCCGCTTCGACGGGTAGGTTCGGAACGCAGCACGGTCCGCGGCGGACGCCGCATCGCGCACACGCCGTATCGGGAGGTGAGCCCCACATGCACGAGCAGTACCCCGCACGGGCCCTCCCCGCCGCCGCGTCACGCTGACCCGCGCCGGGAGCGCCCGTACCGTCGAGCACTCCCCAGCGAAGGAACCATGACCGTCACCCCCTTCCGGATCTCCGTGTCCGAGGACGTCCTGCGCGATCTGCGCGCCCGACTCACCCGCACGCTCTTCACCGAGCCGTCCGACTCCTCCTACTGGGCCGCCGGCACCGACCCCGGCTGGCTGCGCGAGCTCGTCGCCCACTGGGCCGACGGCTTCGACTGGGCCGGGGCGGAGGCCCGGCTGAACGCCTTCCCGCAGTTCCGCGCCGACATCGACGGCCGCGCCGTGCACTTCGTCCAGCTGCGCGCCCAGCGCGGAGCCGCCCCCGAGGGGCCCGCTCCGCTGCCGTTGGTCCTCACCCACGGCTGGCCCAGCAGCTTCGTGGAGATGCTGCCGCTCGCCGAACGGCTCGCCGACCCGGCCGCGTACGGCGGCGACCCCGCCGACGCCGTCGACGTCGTCGTCCCGTCCCTGCCGGGCTTCCTCTACTCGGACCTGCCCGACGGCCCGTTCACCCGCCGGGGCGTCGCCGAGACCTGGCACACCCTGATGACCGGGACCCTCGGCTACCGGCGCTACGGCGCCTTCGGCGGCGACATCGGGGGCGGCGTCACCCAGTGGCTCGGCGCACGGCACCCGGAGGCCGTCGCGGGGGTGCACATCACCTCCGCCGTCGTCTCCGCGGACTTCGCTGCCCAGCCGCCGACCGCGCGGGAGCGCGTCTACCTGGACGCCCTCGACGCCTACGAGGAGCGGGACCAGGGCTACAGCGAGATCATGTGCACCCGGCCCGACACCCTCGCGGCCGCCCTTCGGGACTCGCCGGCCGGGCTGCTCGCCTGGATCGCCGACAAGTACCGCGACTGGAGCGACTGCGGCGGCGACCTGGAGAAGCGCTGGGACCGCGAGACCCTGCTCACCGTCGCCACCCTCTACTGGGCCACGGGCACGATCGGCTCCTCCTTCCGGCAGTACTACGACTACCACCACAACCGCACCGTGCCGCCCGTCCAGGTCCCCGCGGCCGTCACCCTCAGCCACGAACCGGCCTACGCCGACTACCCCCGCAGCCTCGCCGAGCGGGTCTTCCGCGACCTGAGGCACTGGAGCACCCCGGGCCGGGGCGGTCACTTCATGGCGTACGAGGAACCCGACCAGGTCGCCGCGGAGCTGCGCGCGTTCTTCCGGCCGCTCAGCTGAGGGCGCGGGCGACGGCCCGGGCGAAGCCGTCCGGGTTGTCGATCATCATGTTGTGACCGGCCTCCGGGACCTCGATAACGGGTATGCCCAGGCCGGCGACCTTCTCGGCCTCGGCGTCCGGCAGGCTGTGCGAGCCGACCAGGTAGGTCCTGGGGCGCCGGAGGGCCACCAGGAGCTCGCCCGGCGACGGGACCGAACTCTCCACCAGCGCCACCGCGCTGCGGTGCACGGCGAGGGGATCGGCGAGCCGGAGCCGCGCCGCGTAGTCCGCCCGGTCCTGGGCGGCCAGCATCGCGGCGAAGCCCTCGCGGACGAAGGTCTCCTCGTCCTGTGCCGCGACGGGGGAGGAGAAGGCGCCCCCGCCCGGGTACAGGTTGGGCTCGGCCAGCACCAGACGGTCCACCAGATCCGGGCGGGAGGCCGCCAGATGGACGGCGACGGCGCCGCCCATCGAGTGCCCGACCAGCTCGACGCCGGTCAGTCCCTCGTGGTCGAGGATCCGGGCGACCGCCGCCGCCTGCGACTCCATGCGGTAGTCGAAGGCGCGCGGCCGGTCGCTCAGCCCGTACCCCAGCAGGTCCACCAGGAGGGAGCGGCGGCCGGCGAGCGCCGGGTGGGCGGCGATGTGCGCGAAGTCGGAGCCGCCCGTGCACCCGAGGCCGTGGACGAACACCCGCGCCGGTCCGCCGCCGGGCAGATCGATCCAGCGCACATACCCGCGCGCCTCCGTCAGGAACAGCTCCCGCATGGCCCCTCGCCCCTCGTCATCTCTCGTCGGCCCGGCTCCCCACCGGTGCCGATCACCCTACGAGGCGGCACTGACAACGCCCTCCGGGCACGTCGGGCGAGGGCGCAGCGCGAGGGTTCAGCCCTCCTCGCCGTAACGGCGCTCGAACTTCGCGATCCGGCCCTCGCTGTCCACGGTCCGCGCCTTGCCGGTGTAGAAGGGGTGGCTCTCGGAGGAGATCTCGACGTCCACCACGGGGTACGTGTTGCCGTCGTCCCACTCGATGGTCTGGTCGCTGCTCGCCGTCGAACGGGTCAGAAAGGCGAACCCGGCGGAACGGTCCCGGAAGACGACGGGCCCGTACTCCGGCTGCTTGTCCTGCTGCACATGTCCTCCTCGGACGGCCTGACACGGTTCCCCCGGTGTGCCCAGCCTCGCCGCGCACCGCCCGCGCGACCAGTGCCGCACGCCCGACCGGGTGACGGCCGGGTGACGGCCGGGGACCGGCACCGCGCGGGCGCCCGTCAGGAGTGCTCCTCCTCCGATCTCCAGCGGGCCGCCAGGAGGAGGGCGATGTCGTCCGGGCGGTCGGTGGACTGGCGGGCCTCGCGGATCAGCCGGTCCGCCGTGTCCGGGAGCGGGGCCGTGCCCGTGGAGGCGAACGTACGGCGCAGCCGCTCGATGCCCTCGTCGATGTCGGTGCCCGGGCGCTCCACCAGACCGTCCGTGAACAGCGCGAGCACCTCGCCCGGTTCCAGACGCAACCGCGTCACCGGATAGGCAGCGGTGCTGTCCACGCCCAGCACCACACCGCGCGCCAGCTCCACCACCTCGGTGCTGCCGTCGGCCCGCCGCAGCAGCGGCTGCGGGTGGCCGGCCCGGGTCGCCTGCACATCGCCCGTCTCCGCGTCGAGCACCACATAGCAGCAGCTGGCGAACTGGCCCGGGTCCAGGTCGATCAGGAGCCGGTTGGTGCCCCGCACCACGTCCTGCGGCCGGTGCCCGCCCAGGGCGAACGCCCGTACCGCGCTGCGCAGCTGCCCCATGGTGGCGGCGGCGGCCACCCCGTGGCCCTGGACGTCGCCGATGACCAGGGCCAGGTGCCCATGGCCCGTCTCGATCACGTCGTACCAGTCGCCGCCCACGTCCATGCCCTCCGTGCCCGGGAGATAGCGGCCGACCGTGTCCACGCCCTCGTGCGTCGGCAGCCGGTGGGGGAGCAGGGCGTCCTGAAGACCCCGGGCGAGCGCGGACTCGGAGTCGTAGCGCTGGGCCCGTTCGAGCGCCTGGGCCATCAGGCCGGCCAGGGCCGTGAGCACCGTCCGCTCCTCGGCGGTGAAGCCCCGGGGCCGGTCGAAGCCGAGGATGCACGAGCCCACCGGCCGCCCCGAGGCGATCAGCGGCAGGAACGCCCGCGCCCCCGTGTGCGCGTCCAGCGGCAGCCCCGGATAGGCGGCGCCCAGTTGCTCCATCGACTCGAAGAACAGCGGCCGGCCCGTCGTCAGCGTCTCCACGCCGGGCATCCGCGCGTCAAGGCGTACCCCGTCGAAGGGTTCCAGGAACCCCGGCGGGAAACCCGTCTCCCAGGCCAGATACAGATGCCGCTCGCTCAGCAGGTAGATCGCCAGCTGCCGGCCGCCGAAGGCCGGCAGCAGCTCCTCGGTGACCACCGCCGACACCTGGCGGGCCGTCACCGCCTCCGACAGCGCGATGGCCAGCGCCACCGGACGGTAGAGCGCGGCGGCCCGCCCCTCGGGGGAGGCGAGCCCGTCGGAGGCCTCGGCCTCGGCGACCGCGGACCGGTGGGCCGGGTCGCTCTCCGGGACCAGGACCATCGTGACGCCGTCGTGCCCCGGGTAGAGCGAGACCGACAGCCACTCGCCGCGCCCCGGGTGGGCCAGGAAGTGCGTCGGCCGGTCCGAGAGCAGCGCCCCGCGCAACTGCTCCTCGTGGTACGGATGCGAGAACCAGGGCAGGGCGTCCCACAGCGGACGCCCGGCCAGGGCACGGCGCGGCATGCCGAGCAGCGCCTCGGTACGGTCGTTCAGATACGTGATCCGGCCCAGCCGGTCGATGGCCAGGATCGCGCGGGGCAGCCGGTCGGTCGCGTCCGAGCCCACGAGCCCGGTCCCGAGGTCGACCAGCGAGCCGGTCAGGACCTTCCCGATCCTGCCGCCCGACACCGGGCGCGCGGTCACCTCCAGCAGGTGCAGCCCGCCGTCCGGACCCTTCAGCCGGATCCTGCGGGCCGCCGGGCCACCCGAATCCGCCGCCTGCCGGGCCAGCGCCCACAGCGCGTACGAGTCCTCCGGCATGAGCCGGGAGGTCAGCGCGTCGACGGTCCAGGGGAACGGGGTCGTCTCGCCCAGGATCGCCCGCAGACCCGCGTCGGCCGTGACCGTCCCGGTGTCCAGGTTCCAGTCGAAGTAGCCGATCCGCACCGGCGGCGAGGTCCTGGTCGGCAGCTGGACGCAGACCGGCGCGCCGCCCCACTCCACCCGCGTCCCGGCCGCTTCGAGGGCCGCCAGCTCCGTCCCCAGCAGCCGCGCCTCCTGGAGCATCCGGCTCCGGTCCCGCGCGGCCACCGGCACGCCCGGGGTCGGCGCCCGCAGCACCACCAGGACCCCGTACCGCTCCCGGCCGCCGACGACCGGCGCGTACAGCGAGGCGAAGGGGAACGGGAGGCTCGCCACCAGCTGCGGGAAGAGGCGCATCGCCTCCTCCACGTCCCCCAGGTGCACCGCCTGCCCGGACCGGTGGGCCTCCGCCACCGGGAACGGCCGGTTCACGTGCATCCGCCACCACGGGCGGAACAGCGGTCCTGGCAGCCCCGCCAGCATCGCGAGCCGCAGCAGCCCCGGCGTCCCCGACTGGAGGTACACCCCGCCCGCGTACCCGCCGACCGCCTCCACGGCCCGCAGCGCGGCCTCCGTGAGGACCAGCGCGAGGGCGTCCGGCACCGGCCCGTCGACACCGGCGCCCCCGGACGGGGGGCCGGAATCGGCCGACGGGGCGGGACCGGCCGCGCCGTACGTCGTCACACAGCCAGGATGCTCCGGCCCGGACGGCCCACGCATCCGGAGGTGCGAACGTGTGAACCGCCCGCCGGGCCCATTGACCCGGCTCGCCGGGCCTCGCCAGACTCGGTCCTCGGCTGCCGCGGCGGGCGCGCAGCTCCACCACCTCGTGACCAGGGGGCTTGATGACCGGCCGGGTTCTTCCGTACGACGTACAGGGCAGCGGTCCGCACCGCGCGCTCGTGCTGCACAACTGGTTCGGCGACCGGACCAGCTTCGCTCCGCTGCGGGCCGAGCTCGACGACGGCGCCGGATCGTACGCCTTCCTCGACTGCCGCGGTTACGGGGAGGCGATCGACGCCGACGGTGCGTACACCATGGAGGAGGTCGCGGCGGACGCCCTCGCCGTCGCCGACGACCTCGGCTGGGACTCCTTCTCGGTCATCGGCCACTCCATGGGCGGCAAGGCGGCCCAGCTGATGCTGCTCGACGCGCCCGAGCGGGTCCGCTCGATCATCGGGATCTCCCCGGTCTCCGCGGCCGGCTTCCCGCTCGACCCGGACACCTGGGAGCTCTTCGCCGGGGCCGCCGAGAACCACGGCAACCGCCGCGCCATCATCGACAACACCACCGGCGGCCGGTACGGCGACGACTGGCTCGGCGGCCTCGTCGACCGCTCCGTGCGGCGCTCCTCGGCGGCCGCCTTCCGCGCCTACCTGGACTCCTGGTCCCGCACCGACTTCCACGAGCGGGTCCGCGACAACCCGGCGCCCGTCCTCCTCGTCGTCGGCGCCCACGACCCGGCGCTCGGCAAGGAGGCGATGGAGGCCACCTGGCTGCGCTGGTACCCCAACGCCCGCCTCGAAGTGCTGCCCGACGCCGGGCACTACGCCCCCGAGGAGACCCCGAAGGCCCTCGCCGACGCCATCGAGGCCTTCCTCGCGGCCTGAGGAGGGGCGGGGCGGCGCCTGACGGGAGACCATGGGGGCGTGACCCTGACGATCCTGACGGCGGCGGTCGCCGCGGCCGCGCTGGTCTGCCGCCTGGCCGTGCTGGAGCTGCGCGCCCCCGGCACCGCCCGCCGCGTCCTCGCGTTCACCCGGGACCGGCGCGCGCTGGCCGCCGGGCTCGTGGCGGGCCTGCTGCTCGCCGGGGCCGGCTGGCGGGCCGCCGGACCCGGCGCGCTGGCCTGGGCGGCCCTCGCGGGTGTCCTGGTGGCGGCGCTGTCCGGGAACGGGAAGGGCCCCGCCCTCCGCGCTCGCGCGCGGGGGACGGGGCCCGAGGGCTCCCGGAATCAGGAGTAGTAGCCGAACAGGTCGGCGATGACGTGCGCGGTCCCGGTGTTCGGACGGAAGTCGATCTTTCCGTTGACGACGGGGACGGTCACGAGGTTGGCCACCGTCTGACCGGTGGTCCAGTTGATGTTGGACGCGTTGGGCAGCGCGGTGCCGTCCGGCCAGACCGTCAGGAAGCCGCCCGCGGTCGGGGCGGTGACGGTGACGTTGAGCACCACCGCCTTGGCGTTCTGGAGGGTGTGGCCGTCGTTCAGGTCCAGGACCTGGGTGACGCCGCCCTTCATCGGGTTGGTCGTGGCCGCGCCCAGGGCGTACCGGGTGTCGAGCAGACGCGCCGGACCGGCCGAGTGGAAGGACGCGCCCTCGGCGCCCGCCGTGTAGTAGCCGAAGACGTCGGCGATGAAGTGCACGGTGCCGGAGCCGGCGTTGTACAGGTTCACCGTGCCGTCGGGGCCGATCGGCAGGACGACCATGTTCGGCCGGGTCTCACCGGTCAGCCAGTTGATGTTCGACGCGGTCGGGCGGGTCGCGCCGCCGGGGTACGCGATGAGGTGACCGGTCGACTTCGGCGCGGTCGCCGTCACGTTGAGCACCACGGCGGTGGCACCCGTGGCCGGGACGCCGCCGTTGCCGGCGACCGCCAGCGAGACGGTGCCCTTGCCGGCGACCGGGGCGGTGCCGGCGCGGCCCACTCCGGTGCGGGTGTCGAGGATGCGGGCCGGGCCGGTCGGCAGGTAGGTGCCGCCGCCGGGCGCCGTGGAGAAGTAGCCCGAGATGTCGGCGATGAAGTGCGTCGTGCCGCCACCGGCGTTGTACAGGGAGACCGTGCCGTCCTTGCCGACCGGGACGGTCACCAGGTTCGGGACGATCTGGCCCTTCAGCCAGTTCATGTTCGACGAGGACGGGCGGGTGGTGCCGCTCGGGTACGCGATGAGGAAGCCGGCCGCGCTCGGGGAGACGGCCGTGACGTTCATGACCACGGAGGTCACGCCCGTCGTCGGGACGCCGCCGACGCCGGTCACCTTCAGCTTGACGGTGCCGTTCGCGGCGACCGGGGCGGTGCCGGTGCGGCCGATGCCGTACCGCGTGTCGAGGACACGGGCCGGGGTGAGCGCGTTGAACCTGGCGGCGGGGGAGGGCGCGACGGCCTTGCACAGGCCGGCGACGATCTCACGCCCGTTCGGCGTGCCGAGACCGGTGGCGAGGTCGTAGCCCGCGCCGGCCTGGTAGAGGCCGGCGGAGTTGCCGGACTGCGTCACGTTGTTGTGGCCGGTGGTGACGTCGCGGAAGGCGGTCGACGGCAGCTTGTACAGGGCCGGCTGGACGTAGCCGACGGAGCCGTTGGCCTGGCACGCGAGGTCCTGGTTGGCCTGGCCGATCAGCGCGGCCCACACCGGGGCGGCGCCACTGGTGCCGCCGATGATGTTCCAGTACTGGCCGGCGCCGTAGGCGACCGGGTAGCCCGTGTTGTAGTCGGCGAGGCCCGCGACGTCCGGGACCTGACGGCAGGTGCCCGAGGCCGTGGCGCAGGCGTTGGTGTAGCCGGCGCCGGTGATGCCGGACTGGAAGCCGCCGGCGGGCACGGTGAAGCGCCGGGAGACGCCGCCGCCCGAGCCCACCCAGGTGGTCTGCGCGGAGACGGAGTCCCGCATCGTGGTGCCGCCGACGCTCAGGACGTACGGCGAGACGGACGGGAAGTCGGCGACCAGCTTGTCCTGGTTCAGCTTTCCCGGAGTGGGGTTGCCGTTGTCGTCCGGGACGAAGCACCCGGTCGAGCCGCTGTCACCGGAGGCGACGACGACCGTCTGCCCCTGGGCGGCGGCCTGCTGGAAGATGAGGTTCTCGGCGTCCTGCGTGGACGTCGGGGTGTTCATCTCGCACAGGCCCCAGCTCACCGAGACGACCTTGGCGCGGTTCTCGTTGACGATCTGGCGGTAGACGGCCGTGCCGTCGTTCCAGGTGTTCGGGCCCTGGTAGACGAGGATCTTGGACTGCGGGGCCTGACCGATGATGGTCTGGACGTCCAGCGCCGTCTCCAGGCCGACCTCGTTGGTCGGGGTGATGGCCTCGGTCGGACCGCCGTTGACCTTCACCGAAGTGACCGGCACCTTGGTGCGGAAGCAGCGCTGGAACTCGGCGTTGTCCCGCGGGTCGTAGTTCTCCAGCGAGTAGACCGCGATGGTGGTGCCGGTCTGCACGTTGGGCTGGTTCGCCATGTTGTACTGCGCGGCCAGCGAGCGCGGCGCCCAGTAGTCCTTGGTGTCGTGCGCCGGCGGGTCCGAGGCGTAGAGATCCGAGACGTCGGCGCACATCGCCGGGGTGGTCCCGGTCAGCCGCGGCTGACGGCCGGTCGGGGCCGCGTCCGCCGCGTCCGCCGTCTTCTTGCGGGCCTGGCCCTTGGCGCCGGTGTTGCGCGGCTTGTACGACCCCAGGGTGCTCAGGCCGACGACCGTGCGGACCTCGTCCGCGACCCGGCCGTCGACGGCGGGGGCGGTGGTGTTGACGAGACCGGAGGTGCCGTCCGCCAGGCGGTAGCCGTCGAACTCGGTGCTGAACGCCTTGCCCGCCTTGGCGACGGTCGTCGTCACCGGCAGCGTGAGGCCGTCGGCCTCCAGCGCGCCGACGGTCAGGCCCTTCGCCTCCAGCTCGGCGCGCACGCGCTCGACCGCCGCCGGCTCGGCGCCGAAGACCTTCGCGAACTCGCCCGTACCGAGGTACTGGCGGTAGCGCGGGGATCCCGGCGTGGAGACCTCGGTGACGAAGCGCTGGAGCGCGGCCGGGTCCCGGGGCTCCAGGACGACGCTCAGTTCGAGCGCCTTGCCGGGGGCCGGGTCGGCCGTGCGGACGGCGCCCTGCGGGACCTTCGGCGTGGCGCCGATCCGCTGCGGGCCCGGCTTGTCCGCGACCGGCGCCGCGACGGCGGTGGCCGGGACGGTGGCCGCGGCGACGGCCAGGGCGGCGACGGTGGCCGCACCCCATCTGAATGCCTTCTCACGGGCGGTTCGGCCCATGCACACGCTCCCTTTCACGTTCCGCGTCGCGCGGCCGCGCGGGCAGGGAGCAGCCCGGGAAGGAGAGGTGACGAGGCAGTTCGCCGGGCGTGGCGTGCTGACGCCGGGCCCGGCATGCGTGGAATCCCCCCGGGTGCCGTCCCCGCGCCCGTACAGGCGGCAGAGCGACGACCAGAAGTGAAGATGTATCAGTCCCGTATTCGTGTTCGGGTCGGCGGGGTGGTGTTTTTTACCGGACCGTGATCACGGGGGCGGTTTCCGGCCGTAAGTTACCCGGCGGTTTCTCGTGACTTCCCGGGAACTCGCCAGTAGAACATGTTCCCATTCGCTCAAGAGTGAGGAACATCACGTGAGTGACACACCCGTTCCGGCCTCCCCTTCCGGAGGCATCAGCCGTCGTCGGTTCGTCAGTGGAACCGGTTCCCTTCTCGGTGGTCTCGCCCTCGCCGGACAGGTCGCGGCGGCGAGTGCCGCGACACCGGCGAGCGCGGCCGAGGTCGCCTCCGTATCGGCGCCGATCCCGTCCGGCGCCCACGTCCCCGTCCTCGTCGTCGGCACCGGCTACGGAGGATCCGTCGCCGCGCTCAGACTCGCGCTCGCCGGAATCGACGTCCACATGGTCGAAATGGGGATGGCCTGGGACACGGCGGGACCCGACGGAAACATCTTCGCCAACACCACCAAGCCGGACTACCGTTCCTACTGGCTGCGCACCCGGACCAAGCAGCCCCTCAGCAACTTCCTGGGCTTCCCGCTCGACAAGGACGTCCCCTGCTACACGGGCATCCTCGACGCCGAGGACTTCGCGGGCATCACCGTCTACCAGGGCCGAGGTGTCGGCGGCGGCTCGCTCGTCAACGGCGGCATGGCCGTCACCCCGCGCCGGGAGCTCTTCCCCGGCATCCTCCCCACCGTCGACCCGGCCGAGATGTACGGCACCTACTACCCGCGCGCCAACGCCGGACTCGGCGTCACCGAGGTCGACCGGTCGTGGTGGGAGAGCGCCGACTGCTACCAGTACGCGCGCGTCGGCCGCAAGCACGCCGAGCGCTCCGGCTTCCCCTTCGTCTTCGTGCCCAACGTCTACGACTGGGACTACATGAAGCAGGAGGCCATCGGCACCGTCCCCAAGTCCGCGCTCACGGGCGAAGTCATCTACGGCAACAACCACGGCAAGAAGAGCCTCCAGAAGTCCTATCTGGCCCGGGCAGCCGAGACCGGCCGGGTGTACATCTCCCCGCTGCACCGGGTCACCACCGTCACCCCGGCGGCCGAGGGCGGCTACACCGTCGTCATGGAGCGGATCGACAACGCGGGCGCCGTCGTCCAGACCAAGAGCGTCACCGCCGACCGGGTGTTCTTCGCCGCCGGCAGCGTGGGCACCAGCAAGCTGCTCACCAAGCTGAAGGCCACCGGTGCCCTGCCCGCCCTCAGCGACCGGGTCGGCAAGAACTGGGGCGACAACGGCAACGTCATGTGCGGCCGCGCCAACCACATGTGGGACCCGACCGGGAAACTCCAGTCCTCGATGCCCACGGCCGGCATCGACAACTGGGACGCCGGCGGCGCCTTCGCCGAGGTCGCCCCCCTGCCCACCGGGATCGAGACCTACGCCTCCTTCTACCTCTCCATCACCAAGACCCCGCACCGCGGCACGTTCAGCTGGAACGCGGCCACCGGGCGCGTCGACCTCGACTGGGACCGGTCCTGGAAGCAGACCTCCATCGACGCGGCGAAGACCATCTTCGACAAGATCAACGCCAAGGAGGGGACGATCTACCGCACCGACCTCTTCGGCGCCTACAAGATCTGGGGCGACCACCTCACGTACCACCCGCTCGGCGGCGCCGTCCTCGGCGAGGCCACCGACAACTACGGCCGCCTGCTCGGCTACGACGGTCTGTACGTCATCGACGGCGCCCTCATCCCGGGCAGCACCACCGTCAACCCCTTCGTCACCATCACCGCGCTCGCCGAACGCAACATCGAGAACATCATCGCCACCGATCTCTGACGGGGCGGAACGCGAGGGGGCCGGCCGGGCGCGACGCCCGGCCGGCCCCCTCGGCGTTCAGTGGGTGGGCAGCACGCACACCGAGTCGAGGCCGAGCACCCGGTTGAGCCGCCCGAAGGCCAGCCACGAGCCCAGGCTCATCGTCAGCTCCACGATCTCGACCTGGCTGTACGCGCCGGTCATCCGCGCCCAGAACTCGTCGTCCAGATGGTGATGGTCCAGCGCGTACCGCTCGGCGTACTCGGCGGCGAGCCGGGTGCGCTCGTCGAAGGCCTCCGTGGTCCGCCAGGCCAGAAGCGCCTCGGGGAACGCGTCCTCGACCTTCTCCCCGTCCCGGTCGGTCCGCCAGTCCAGACAGAACCGGCACCCGTTGATCTGCGCGATCCGCAGCCGCGCCGCCTCGAACTCGCGCAGCCCGAGCGTCGTATGGGCGTACACCGACAGCGAGAAGTTCGCCGCCGCCATCCCGATCCCGGGCACCATGTCGCCCCACACGTACCCGATCGGCTCCTGCCCCTCGGGAATGTCGATGATCACCGCAGTCTCCTTCCCAGTCGTCCGACCGCCGGCCTGAGCGGCACGTCCAGCGCGTCGTACAGCCCCGGCTCGGCCGCCACGAGCCAGTCGATCGCCCCCACGAGACGGCCCACGGCGGTGGCGTTGCCGCCCGCGGACCGGTTCTCGCCCTCGTCCGTCGCCTCGACCGTGACCTCGATCCGGGGCCTGCCCTCGACGATCACCCGGTGCGCCCCCGAACCGTCCGGCGGCACCGGCCAGTCCGGGGCGCAGTCCGGGTGGATCCGGGTCACGTGCTCGATGACAAGCCGCGGCTCGCCGTCGACGATGCCCTGCACCTCGAAGCGGACCGCGCCCTGCGTACCGGCCGCGAACTCGCCCATCGTCCGGGTCCGCACCGTCGCCTCCAGGGGGCGCCGCTGGAGCGTCTCGCGGATCTCGTCGAGCTGGACCCCCAGCGCCCGGGCCATCAGCCGCAGTTGGCCGCCCCACACCATCGTCGGCACCGAGGGCAGCAGCATCGGCGGCTCGTACTCCATGGGCTGCCCCATGCCGACGAGATAGCGGACCGACTCCTCCTGCTCGTACGTCGAGTAGTCGAAGATCTCCTGGCAGCGGATCGCCTCCACCGTGCTGCCGAGCCCGCTGACCAGCAGCGGCAGCACGTCGTTGCCCCAGCCCGGGTCGACCCCGGAGGCGAACAGCGAGCCGCCGCCCTCCTTCACCGCCGCGAGCACCGGCTCGCGGAACTCGTCGGGCGCGCCCCGCTGGTCGTACAGCGGGTACAGCGCGGGCGTCACCACCACCGCGCCCGCCCGCACCGCCCGTACGACATCGGCGAGCGCCTCGTCGGGGCGCATGTCGCCGGAGGCCGCGTACACCACGGCGCCCGGTGCCTGCGCGAGGACCGCCTCGACGTCGTCCCGGGCCGTGACGCCCAGGTCGTGCCCGAGCCCGGCCAGCCGGCCGGCGTCCCGGCCGACCTTGTCCGGGTTGGCGACGAGGACGGCCGAGAGTTCGAGCTCCGGGTGGGCCGCGACGGCACGGATGGCCGCGCGCCCGACATTTCCGGTTCCCCACACCACCGTCGGAATCATGCGCGGAGGGTAGCGCCGGGGGTGCGAGGTTCCCAGAGCCGCGACAGGGCTTTGCTGACGGTCTTTCAGATCGGGGCTTCACGCCTTTGGAACACGGCCCGGTCGGGTGAGGCGAGCAGCGCCCCGAGCGCGTCGAGGAGCTGTTCGCGCTGCCCCTCCCGCCAGGGCAGGAGGGAGCAGGGGCCGTTGTCCAGGGCCCGGGCGAGCGGGACGAGGACCGCCGCGCGGGCGGCCGTCGGCGGGAGCTCGCCGACCCGCCGCACCACGGTCTCGCAGACCTCCACCGCGTCGCCGTACAGCAGGATCTGGGTGTCGTGGTCGCGTTCGCCCGCCATCCGGACGAGCAGCCGGCCCGCCTGGACGAGGAGCCGGGGGTCGATCCGCCCGCCGCGCAGCAGACCCGCCAGGTCCGCCGCCTCGGCGAGCAGCCGGGCCTGGGCGGGGGAGACGGTGTCGATGCCGACCGGGTCCTCGATCAGCGCGGTCGTCGCGGCACGCCGGTTGCCGGAGGCGAACGCGTCCGCGAGGACCCGGAGGCAGGGCCGTTCGGTGTGGCAGATGAGGTGCAGCAGGGCGGCGGCCCGGGGGTCCAGCGGCTGGAGGGCGCGCACCGCGGGCCGGGTGAGTCCGTGCACCAGGCCGAGCACCCGTAGGTACGGCACGTCGGCGGCCTCTCCGAGCCGGTCCAGGAGCGCGAGGCCGACGTGGGCGGATGCGAGGTCGGGTGCCGTACGGACCAGATGGCGGCCGAGCGCGCGGGCGGCGGGCTCGTCGGTCAGGTGCATGTGGTCGACCGCGTAGGTCACCGTCCGGCCCCTGACCGGGAGTTCGGCGAGGCGGTGCCGTACCGCCTCGGCGGTGGCGCCGGGGTCGCTGCCGGGTGGGCCGAGGAGCGGGCCCAGGGCCTCCTGGACGGCGGCGACGCCATCGCTGTGCCGCAGCGGGGCGGTACCGCGAGGAGCCCCGGCGTCGTCCGGGGGCGGATAGGGGTCCGTGGGCAGTCGCCCCTCCGGCTCGGCGTCGAGCCGGGCGCGGGCGTACGCGTAGAGGGAGGGATGGGAGGGCCTGGAGGCGAGCGGCGGGCGCTCTTCCTCGGCGCTCACCGGGCGGAGGTGTACTCGATTCCGTCGATCATGCCCCCGATGCTGCCGCACCGGGGGCCGGCCCGTCCAGCGACTTCCGGAGACGGACTAGGCCGTGTTTTGAAAGTGGGCTTCGCCGCTCGCGCTGTGTCGTGATGATCGCGGTGTGGGGCGAGGGGATCTTTCTGACGAGCAGTGGGCCGTGCTGGGGCCGATGCTGCCGGTGGCGATGCGGGGCAGGCCGGCGGTGGGTCGGCGGAGGCTGGTCGATGGGATTCGGTGGCGGGTTCGGACCGGTGCTCCGTGGAGGGATCTGCCGCACGAGTACGGGCCGTGGCAGACGGTCTACGGACTCTTCCGCCGCTGGCAGCGTGACGGCATCTGGACTGTGCTGCTGACCGGGCTGCAGGCCCGGGAGGACGCGGCAGGGCTGATTACGTGGGAGGTCAACGTGGACTCCGCGATCTGCCGGGCCCATCATCACGCCGCAGGTGCCCGCCGCGACGGACATGCTCAGAACGAGCCGCCGGGCGGCCTCGATGTCGAACCCGACGACCTCGGCCTGGGTCGGTCCCGCGGCGGTTTCACTACGAAGATCCACCTGGCCTGCGAACAAGGCCAACGGCCGCTGTCCCTGCTGGTCACCGCCGGACAGCGCGGCGACAGCCCCCAGTTCGCTGCCGTTCTGGAAGGCATCCGAGTGCCCCGCACCGGGCCCGGTCGTCCCCGTGTCCGACCTCTTCGGGTGCGGGGTGACAAGGCGTATTCCTCCCGCGCCAACCGGGCCTACCTGCGAAAGCGCGGGATCCGCTGCACGGTCCCGGAGCCTGCCGACCAGGTGGCCAACCGCAAGCGGCGCGGGAAGGCCGGTGGGCGGCCTCCGGCCTTCG
>NZ_JBEOUE010000011.1:0-235662 GCF_040303965.1 Streptomyces sp. NPDC094032
GGGTGTCCGGACTGCGACCTTCACTTCGCTTCGCTCGTTACGGGCGCCGCCACGTCCGGACACCCCCACCCCCGCTCCGCCCCCGGCACCCTCCTCGCCGTCTTCGGCCTCCCGTACGAGCCGGAGGGGTGGCCTTGTCGGTTCTTGGCCTGTCAGGAGGTTCAAGGCCTCTTCCGCCGCTGCCAGTTCGGCTTCGCGTTCGAACAGGGCTCGGCCTCCGGGCCTGCCGGTGTGTGCTGCCATCGTCCACCCCCACGCTGGGGGCGCATACCCGGCGCACTTCGGATGCGGCCGGGGTGGTGGCCCCGCGAAAACCTCAGCGTACGCCGGGACGCGCCCTCCGGGAGGGGGATTGTGAGGATCATGTGAACGAGGTCCCCGCGCGTTCCGACAGGTCGTTCAGGGTGGCCAGGGCCTCGTGTGCCCGGGCGTGTTCCACGAACAGGTGGTCGTGGTGGAAGCCTGCCACCACGTTGCAGCTCAGGCCCGCTTCGGCGAGCTCGCGCGCCACCGCCGCGGTCAGGCCCACCGCGTCCAGGGCCGAGTGGACGCGCAGGGTGATCCAGCCCGCCACGTAGTCGTACGCCAGCGAGGCCGCGTCGGCGTCCTCCTGGCGTACGACCATCGTCAGCCCCTCACGTTCGGCCACGGTGGCCACCGGGGCGACGCCCGCGGGCGCGGGGCCGTCCACGGTGGTGAAGACATAGCGGCCGGGGTGGAGCTCCGGTCGCATCCCGGCCACCAGCCGGGTCAGGTCGCGCTCTGCACTCATGATCGCCAGGTTAGGACGATCCTGTCAGGTGGTGGGTCGCGCCCCTCCCACCAGCCACATCGAGAAGAACTGGGCGCCGCCTCCGTAGGCGTGGCCCAGGGCTCTGGTCGCGCCTTCTATCTGGTGTTCGCCCGCCTGGCCTCGGACCTGTAGGGCCGCCTCGGCGAAGCGGATCATGCCGGACGCTCCGATGGGGTTGGTGGAGAGGACGCCGCCGGATGGGTTGACCGGGAGGTCGCCGTCCAGTTCTGTCGCGCCCGCTTCCGTGAGTTTCCAGCCTTCGCCCTCCTCGGCGAAGCCCAGGTTCTCCAGCCACATCGGCTCGTACCAGGAGAACGGCACGTACATCTCCACCGCGTCGATCTCGCGGCGCGGGTCGGTGATGCCGGCCTGGCGGTAGACGTCGGCCGCGCAGTCCCTGCCGGCTTGTGGGGAGACGAAGTCCTTGCCCGCGAAGAGGGTCGGCTCGCTGCGCATCGCGCCGCCGTGCACCCAGGCCGGCGGGCGGGGCGAACGGGCCGCGCCCGCCCGGTCGGTGAGGATCATCGCGCAGGCGCCGTCGGAGGACGGGCAGGTCTCCGAGTAGCGGATCGGGTCCCACAGCATGGGGGACGCCTGGACCTTCTCCAGCGTGATGTCGTGCTCGTGGAGGTGCGCGTAGGGGTTCTTGAGCGCGTTGCGGCGGTCCTTGTACGCGACGAGGGAGCCGATCGTGTCGGGGGCGCCGGTGCGGCGCATGTAGGCGCGTACGTGCGGGGCGAAGAAGCCGCCGGCGCCGGCGAGGAGTGGCTGCTGGAAGGGGACGGGGAGGGACAGGCCCCACATGGCGTTGGACTCGGACTGCTTTTCGAAGGCCAGGGTCAGGACGGTGCCGTGGACGCGAGCCGCTACGAGGTTGGCCGCGACCAGGGCGGTGGAGCCGCCGACCGAGCCCGCGGTGTGGACGCGGAGCATCGGCTTGCCCACGGCGCCGAGGGCGTCGGCTAGGTAGAGCTCCGGCATCATGACGCCCTCGAAGAAGTCGGGGGCCTTGCCGATGACGACCGCGTCGATGTCCGACCAGGTCAGTTCGGCGTCCGCCAGGGCGCGCAGGGCGGCCTCCCGGACCAGTCCGGCGAGGGAGACGTCCCGGCGGGCGGCCACGTGCTTGGTCTGGCCGATGCCGACGACGGCCACGGGCTCCTTACTCATGCGAGTCCCCTTCCAGGACGGCGACCAGGTTCTGCTGGAGGCAGGGCCCGGAGGTGGCGTGGGCGAGGGCGCGGTGCGAGGCGCCGCGGTGGATGCGGGCGGCGGCCTCGCCGAGGCGGATGAGGCCCGCGGCCATCACGGGGTTGGCGGCGAGCGGGCCGCCCGACGGGTTGACCCGGACCTCGTCCCCGAGGCCGAGGGCCTTGCGCAGGACGACCTCCTGGGAGGTGAAGGGCGCGTGGAGTTCGGCCGTGTCGAGGGGCGGGCGGGCCGGGTCGAAGGCGCCCGCCCGTTCGGCGGCGAGCCGGGTGGAGGGCGAGTCGGTGAGGTCGCGTACCCCGAGGGAGTGGGCCTCGATGCGGTGGTCCATGCCGGTGATCCAGGCGGGCCGCGCGCACAGTTCGCGGGCCCGGTCCCCGGCGGCCAGGATCACCGCCGCGGCGCCGTCGCCGATGGGCGGGCAGTCGCCGGTGCGCAGGGGTGCGACGACGTACTCGCCCTGGGGGCGGGCCCCGGGCAGCTGGGCGTGCGGGTTGGCGGTGGCGTCCTCGCGGCTGCGGGTGGCGATCCTGGCGAGCGCGGGTTCGTCGGTGTCCCCGGCGTCGATGAGGGCGCGGGCCTGGAGGGCGGCGAGGGCGACGGAGTCGGGCCACAGGGGTGCCACGTAGTACGGGTCGAGCTGGCGGGTCAGGACGTCGCGCACGGAGCCGGGCGAGGATTTGCCGTACGCGTAGACGAGCGCCGTGTCGGCCTCGCCGGTGAGCAGCTTCACCCAGGCCTCGTACAGGGCCCAGGCGCCGTCCATCTCGACGTGCGACTCGGAGATCGGCGGCCAGGCGCCGACGCCGTCCAGGGCCATGGTGAAGGAGAAGGCGCGGCCGGCCAGGTAGTCGGAGGAGCCCGAGCAGGTGAAGCCGATGTCGGAGGTCTTCAGGCCGGTCTGCCGCAGCACGTCGTGCAGGACCGGCATGACCATCTCGACTTCGGAGACCTCGTCGGTGCGCCGGGTGTGGTCGGTCTGGGCGAAGGCGACGATCGCCACGTCTCGGCTCACAGCAGCTCCTTGTACGTGTCGTAGTCGGCGTCCGGCTCCCCGGTGGGGCGGTAGTGGTCGGGGTAGCGGCCGCCCTCGCTCCACACCGGTTCGACGCGCAGGCCCATGCGGACCTGGTCGTAGGGGATGCCGCCGATCCGGCCGTGGAGGGCGAGTCCGGCGCCGTCGAGCGCGATGTGGGCGTAGACGTAGGGGACTTCGATGTCGAGGTTCTTGGCCTTGATGTTCACGATGCAGTACGTGGTGACCGTGCCGCGCGGGCCGACCTCGACTCGGTCGGTGGTGGCGACGCCGCAGGTGGGGCAGGCGCCTCGCGGCGGGACGTACACCTTGGCGCAGGACGGGCAGCGTTCGCCAACGGTGCGGCGTTCGGCGAGGCCCTGGAGGTAGCGGGTCTGGGCGCGGCCGGGGCTGTACGTGTAGTCGAGGCGGGCGGGGGCGACGATGCCCGTGACGGGGTCGGCGAAGGTGTCGGTGTGGGGTGCCGCCTCGCCGGTCGGTTCCGTGGCCTCGTGCGGCTCGAAGCAGGCGATGTCGGTGAGGGCGCCGTGGCGGTCGGCGGCCCAGCGGACGCGGACCCGCATCCCGGTGTGGACTGCCTCGGGGCCTGGCGCGTCTAGGGCGTGGAGGAGGGCCGTGTCGGCGCCGTCGGGGCGGACCAGGACCCAGGCGAAGGGGGTCGCCAGGGGCTGTCCGGGGCGGGGGTGCTCATTCCAGGCCCAGGTGGTGACGGTGCCTGTGGTGGGGACTTCGACGAGTTCGTGGAGTTCGGCCGCGGTCTCCGGGTCGTACTCGACGGGCGGTACGAGGATCCGGCCCGCCTCGGTGCGCACGCCCAGCAGGGTGCGTTCGCGCAAGCCGGTGAGGAAGGCGGACTGCACGGGGCCGAGGGAGCGGGTGAAGGGGAACTCGACGACGAGGGGCGCCGAGAGTGTCCCGGGGGTGGCTGTCATGGGGCGGCTCCTTGGTGGGTGGGGCGCGGTGGGCCTGCGGGTCCCGGCGTTCTCACTCGCGCCGGTAGACCGGCGCGCGCTTCTCCGCGAAGGCCTTCGCCCCCTCCTTGGCGTCCGCGGTGGCGAAGATCGGCCAGCCGCGCTTGAGTTCGGCGGCCAGGCCCTCCTCCTCCGTCATCTCCGCCGTCTCGTAGACGGAGGCCTTGACGGCCTCGACGGCCAGCGGTCCGCACGCGTTGATGCGTTCGGCGATCTCCAGGGCCGCTTCGAGGGCCGTGCCGTCGGGGACGACGCTGCCGATGAGGCCGATCCGCTGGGCCTCCTCGGCGGAGTAGGGGCGGCCGGTGAGGAGCATCTCCAGGGCGTGGGTGCGCGGGATCTGCCGGGGCAGGCGGACCGTGGAGCCGCCGATCGGGAAGAGGCCGCGGCGGACCTCGAAGAGGCCGAAGGTGGCGGACCGTCCCGCGACGCGGATGTCGGTGCCCTGAAGGATCTCGGTGCCGCCCGCGACGCAGTGGCCCTCGACGGCGGCGATCACGGGTTTGCGGGGGCGATGGTGGCGCAGCATCGCCTTCCAGTGCAGGTCGGGATCGGCGGTCATGCGGTCCCGGTAGGCCTCGCCCTCCATGCCCTTTCCGGCCAGGGCCTTGAGGTCCATGCCGGCGCAGAAGCTGCCGCCTGCGCCGGTGAGGACGACGGAGCGGATCGTGTCGTCGGCGTCGGCTTCCAGCCAGCCGTCGTAGAGGCCGACCAGCATCGGCAGCGAGAGGGCGTTCTTGGCCTCGGGCCGATTGAGGGTGAGTACGAGCGTGGCGCCTTCGCGCCGCACGGTGAGGTGCTCGGTGCTGCCGCCCATGGGCGTCTCCCGTCTCCAGTTCTGGAACAGGTTGCAGGAGTGACGGGTCCAGTTCAATAGTTTTCTGACACCCAGTCAGATTCTTCTGCGCACCCCCTTCCCACCTCCGCGCTTCGGTGCTCTGATGACCGCGCCAGTGACCGTCGGGTCCCGGGATCAGGAGGAACGGTGGAGTACAACCTTGCCGACCTGTTCGAATCGGTCGTCGACGTGGTCCCGGACCGCGAGGCGCTGGTCTACGTGGATCACCCCGGCACCGGGGCCGAGCGCCGGCTGACCTACGCCGGACTCGACGCCGCCGCCAACCGCATCGCCCATCACCTGATCGACGCGGGCCTGCGGCCGGGCGAACAGCTCGGCATCCACCTGTACAACGGCATCGAGTACCTCCAGACCGTGCTCGCCTGCCTCAAGGCCCGGATCGTGCCGGTGAACGTCAACTACCGGTACGTGGAAGAGGAGTTGGTCTACCTCTACCGGGACGCCGATCTGGCCGCGCTCGTCTTCGACGCGGAGTTCACCGAGCGGGTGGCGGCCGCGCTGCCGCAGACGGAGAAGCTGCGGCACCTCGTGCGGGTGGGGACCCCGCCCGAGGGCGCGCCGGCGCTCGACTGCGTGGACTTCACGGAGGCGGAGGCGGCCGCGTCGCCCGGGCGCGGCTTCGGCCCCCGCTCGGCCGACGACCTCTTCATCATCTACACCGGCGGCACCACCGGCATGCCCAAGGGCGTGATGTGGCGCCAGGAGGACCTGTTCTTCGCGGGGCTCTTCGGCGGCGACCCGTCCGGCGAGCCCGTGAAGCGGCCCGAGGAACTGGCCGATCGGGTCGCCGCGGGCGGCGCCGGGATCACCTTCTTCCCGACTCCCCCGCTGATGCACGGCACCTCGACGCTCACCTCGTTCGTCGCCTTCAACTACGGGCAGCGGGTGGTGATCCACCGCAAGTACGTGCCCGAGGAGGTGCTGCGGACCATCGAGAAGGAGAAGGTGTCCAGCGTCTCGCTGGTCGGCGACGCGATGCTGCGCCCGCTGGTCGACGCCCTCACCGGACCGCTCAAGGGCACTGACCTGTCGGCGCTCTTCAGCCTCTCCTCCTCGGGCGCCATCATGTCCGACACCGTCCGCGCCCAGTTCCAGGCCCTCGCGCCGAACGTGCTGCTGCTCAACAACTTCGGCTCCTCGGAGTCCGGTTCCAACGGGCGGGCCACCGACGACTCCGGGCCCGAGAAGGGCTTCCGGCTGCACGTCAACGAGCGCACCCAGGTCGTCGACCCGGCCACGCACGAGATCGTCGGCGTCGGCGAGATCGGCCGGCTCGCCCAGCGCGGACACGTGCCGCTCGGCTACTACAACGACCCCGCCAAGACCGCCGAGACCTTCTTCCAAAAGGGCGAGGAGCGCTGGGTGCTGCTCGGCGACATGGCCACCGTCGACGAGGAGGGCATCGTCACCGTCCTCGGCCGGGGCTCGCAGTGCATCAACACCGGCGGCGAGAAGGTCTATCCGGAGGAGGTCGAGCAGGCGCTCAAGTCCCATCCGGACGTGTACGACGCGCTGGTCGCCGGAGTGCCCGACGCCCGCTGGGGCAACCACGTGGCCGCCGTGGTCCAGTTGCGCGCCGGGGTCGCCCCGCTGGACCTGGCGGCCGTCCAGGCCCACTGCCGCACCCGCCTGGCCGGGTACAAGGTGCCGCGCCAGCTCGTGCTCGCCGACCGGATCCAGCGCTCGCCCAGCGGCAAGGCGGACTACCGCTGGGCGCGCTCGGTGGCGGTGGACGCCGATGCCGCCACCGACGGGACCTGACCGCTCACACGCCGAACTCCCGTAGTGCGGTGAGGAATTCGCGGGGCCGGGCACTGTGCACCAGGTGCCCGGCCTCGATCGTGACCAGCCGGGCGTCCGGGACCCGCTCGGCCATCCAGGCGAGGTGCGACTGCGGCAGATGGCTGGTCGGGCCGCCGCCCACGATCAGGGTGGGCGCGGTGATCGCCGCCAGCTCCTCGCGCCAGGCCGGGTCCGGGTCGTTCAGGTCGGCGTTGGTCGCGTCGAGCACCGCCCAGTCGAAGGCGACCGGCTCCTCCTGGAGGCCCGAGGGGCCGCGCGGCGGGAGGACGGGGAAGAAGACCGGGGCGTCCTCCAGGACGAGCCGTCCGATCAGGGCCGGCTCGCGCTGGGCGAGCAGACAGGCCGCCGCCCCGCCCATCGAGTGCCCGACGACGGTGGCCCCGGCGAGGCCGAGCGCCTTCAGGAAGCCGCCGATCTCGTCGCGGAGCGCGGCGAAGCCGTACTCCCCCGGGTGGTCGCTCAGCCCGTGGCCGCGCAGGTCGAGCGCGTACACCCGGCGGTCGGCCGCGAGCTCGGCCGCGATCCGCGTCCACTCGGTGGAGTCGCCGCCGCGGCCGTGCACCAGGACCACGGGCGGGGCGCCCTCGGGGCCGCTCACCCGGTAGGCGAGGCGGACCCCGTCGACGATGACCGTACGCACCCCCGGGTCGAGGAAGGCCGCGACCGGGCGGAGGAAGGCGCCGGGGTCGTCCACCCAGGGGAAGTGCCCGGCGGCCGCCTGGACGACCAGCTCGGCGTTCGGGAAGCAGGCGGCCAGCTCGGCGGACTTGGCGGGGGTGGGGCCGCTGTCGTGGCCGCCGGCGAGGACGAGCACCGGGGCGGTCACCGCGCGCAGGGCGTCCCGGGTGGCCTCGGGGGTGAAGGCGCCGGGCCCGTAGTAGGCGGCGGCCGCGGCCCAGTTCATCTCGGTGCGCACCCCGGCGGCGTGGGCCCGCGCGGCCTCGTCCCAGCGGCCGTACGCGAAGGGCATGGCCAGTTCGGCGACCCGCTCCATCGGGGTCGTCCCGTCGGTCGCGTCCAGGGCCGCGCGCGCCTCCGGGTACCAGGGGCGGTCGGCGAATACCTCGGCGGCCGCGTCCCACTCCTCGTCGCTGGTCTCGACCCCGACGGCGCGGGTGCCAGGGGTGACCAGGACGAGCGAGCGCACGCGTTCGGGGTGCGCGGCCGCGTACAGGGTGGCCAGGTTGCCGCCCGCGGAGTGGCCGAGCAGGTCGATCCGGTCGAGCCCCAGGTGGGCGCGGAGCGCCTCGACGTCGGCGACCTGCCGGTCGCAGCGGGACGTCGCCGGGTCGGCGGGGACCTGGCTGTCCCCGGTGCCGCGCGCGTGGAGCACGATCAGGGTGCGGTGGGCGGGCAGTCCCCCGAGGTCGCCGAGGTAGACCGGGTCGCGCATGGGGCCGCCGGGCAGGACGACCAGGGGTTCGCCCCGGCCCTCTGTGCGGTAGGCGAGTTCGGTTCCGTCGTACGTCGTGAACACGTGCGGCTGTCGAGGCATGCGGCCGATCATGTCCACGCGGGCCCGGTCGCGGCAACCGTGTTCACCGACAGCGCGATACGGTGGGATGTCCGCCCCACCTGCGAAGGAAGCCGTTTCCCCGTGTCCGAGACCCGTCAGGCCGAGCTGCGCGGCGACTGCGCGAACTGCTTCGGGCTGTGCTGTGTGGCCCTCCCCTTCGCCAAGTCGGCGGACTTCGCCGTGGACAAGTCCTCGGGCGACCCGTGCCGGAACCTCCAGGAGGACTTCCGCTGCGGCATCCACACCCGGCTGCGGGACACCGGTTTCCGCGGCTGCACCGTGTACGACTGCTTCGGCGCCGGTCAGCGGGTCTCCCAGGTGACCTTCGGCGGCGTCTCCTGGCGCGAGGCCCCGGAGACCGCGCGGCAGATGTACGAGGTCTTCCCTGTCGTGCGCCAGCTGCACGAGCTGCTGCGCTACCTGGCCGAGGCCCGCGCCCTGGCCGCGACCCGCACCCTGCACGGCGAGCTCGACCGGGCGCTGGCCCGGGTGACCGCGCTGGCCGAGGGCGCCCCGGCCGACCTTGAGGGGCTCGACGTCGGCCCGGTGCGGGCCGAGGTGAATCCCCTGCTCCTGAAGAGCAGCTCCCTGGTCCGCGCGGCCGCCGGCGGCAAGCCGAAGAGCCGTCGCGGGGCCGACCTGATCGGCGCCCGGCTGCGCGGGGCGAAGCTGCGCGGGGCCGATCTGCGCGGGGCGCTGCTCATCGCCGCCGACCTGTCGGGGGCGGACCTGACGCTCACGGACCTGATCGGCGCGGACCTGCGGGACGCCGACCTGTCGGGGGCGGACCTGACCGGCGCGCTCTTCCTCACCCAGCCGCAGCTGAACGCGGCGCGCGGCGATGCCGCCACCCGTCTGCCGGCGGGCTTCGAGCGCCCGGCGCACTGGTCCCGCTGACGCCTCCCGGTCCGCTCAGATCCCGTACACGTATCAGATCTCGTACACGTATCAGATCTCGTACACGTACGGGGTCATCGTGGTCAGTTCGACGAAGCCCAGGCGGTTGAGGATGGGCCGGCTCGTGGGAGCCGCGTCGACCTGGACGTAGCGGTAGCCGCGGGCGATGGCGGTGCGGGCGCGGTGCGAGACGAGGGCGCGGTAGAGGCCCTTGCCCCGCCATTCCGGGGCGGTGCCGCCGCCGTAGAGACCGGCGAAGTCGCTCTCCTCGGGCAGGTCGAGGCGGGCGGAGCTGACGGGGACGCCGTCGGCGAGGGCGACGACCGCGGCGACCGAGTCGGGGGCGGCGGCGAGCTGGTCGAGCATGCGGCTGACGTACTGCGAGCTGTCGGTGCCGAAGGCCCGCTCGTGCACCTCGGCCATCATCCGTACCCCGGCCTCGTCGGTGACCGGGCGGAGCTCGACGCCGTCCGGGAGCTCCACCGAGGCGGGCAGGGCGGCGGCCTCGGCGACCATCAGGGTCTCGGGCTCCTCGGCGGTGAACCCGGCGGCGAGCAGCCGGTCGGCGAGGTCGGCGGGGCCGTCGTGGCCGTACAGCGTCCATTCGAAGGACTGTCCGGCGGCGCGGAAGTGGGCGATCTGGGCGGCGATGGCCGCGTCGGCGTCCTGGGGGCCGAGGCCGGACCACAGGACGCCGTTCCAGGCGTAGGAGGGGCCTTCGTGGCGGACGACGAGGCCGTCCCGTTCGACCCGGCAGCCGGGGCCGTCGGGGCGGGCGCCCATGCGGCGCTGGCGGTCGTAGTGGGTGCGCAGTGCGGTGATGTCCATGGCCGCCACCTCAACACCCGCGGCGGCTCGCGCGCCACTGGATTACCAGGTCACGGGCAGGGTCCGGGGTCCTCGGTTGACCGTTCCGGCGCGCCAGGCGATCTCTTCGGCCGGGACGGCGAGCGCGAGGGAGGGGAAGCGGGTGAGCAGGGTGCCGAGCATCACCTCGGCCTCCATACGGGCGAGTTGGGCGCCCGCGCAGTAGTGGGCGCCGTGGCCGAAGGCGAGGTGCGGGGCCTCGTCCCGGTCGAGGTCGAGCCGGTCGGGGTCGGTGTAGACGGACGGGTCGCGGTTGGCGGCCGGGTAGAAGACGTAGACCGCCTCCCCCTCGCGGACGGTGACTCCGCCGACCTCGATGTCGGCGGTGGCGATCCTGGGCATGCCGACGCCGTCGCGCTGGGGGATGTAGCGGAGGAGTTCGTCGACGGCCCGGGGCAGGCGGTCCAGGTCCTCGCGCAGCTTCGCCGTCTGCCGGGGGTGGACGAGGAGGACGTACACCATGGTGGAGACGATGTTCCGGACGGCGTCGAGCCCGTTGAGGGTGAGCATCACGGCCATCGACACCAGTTCGGGGGTGCTGATGCCGCCGGTCTCGCGGGCGGCGGCGAGTTCGCTGACCAGGTCGTCGCCGGGGTGCCGGGCGCGGTGCCGGGCGAGGTCGGCGAAGTAGCCGGCGATCTCCTTCTTGACGGCTTCGCCCGCGGCGGCGGTGGTGGCGTTCGACAGGATCCCGGCCCGCCAGGCCTGGACGCGGTCCAGGTCGGCGGCGGGGACGCCGAGGAGTTCGGCGATGACGGTGGCGGAGAGCGGGCCGACGAAGCTCTCGGCGAGGTCGGCGGGCGGGCCGGTCTCCAGGGTGCGCAGGGCGAGGGTCCCGGCCATCCGCTCGGTGTGCTCGCGCAGGGCGCTCATCCGGCGGCGGCCGAAGGTGGGGGCGACCAGCTTGCGCAGCCGGGTGTGGTCGGGCGGGTCGGCCCGGCCGACGCCGCCGGCCGGGGCGAGGGTGTGCGGGGTCATGCTGGTGACGGGCCGGCCGACGGTGCGGGCGCGGCTCATCCGGGGGTCGGAGGAGATCAGCTTGACGTCCTCGTAGCGGGTCACGAGCCAGGCGTGGCCCTCGCCGTACGGGAGGCGCACCCGGGCGACCGGCTCCTCATGGAGGAGCCGGTGCGGGAGGGGGTCGAAGACGGTGTCGCGCAGCGGGGACAGGACCCAGTCGTGGACGACCCCGTCGGGTCTCTCGGAGGCGTCGGCGGCGTCGGAGGCGTTCATGGCGTGGCGGCCGTTCTTCGCGGGCGTCCGGCGTCGTGCCGGAGCGGGGTGATCTGATCGATGTCGTAGCGGATCCGCAACTGCTCGATCGCGTCGTGATCGACGGGGCCGCCGGAGCCGAGGATGTCCATGAGTTCCTCGAAGTAGCGTTCGTGGTCGGGCGGCGGCGAGGCCTGGAACAGCATGCGTACGGGTTCCCCGGTGGGGTTGGCGAAGGCGTGCGGGCAGCCGGGCGGCACGAGGATCAGGGTGCCTGCGGTGGCCCGGACGGCGCGCTGTCCGGAGGCGGACTCCCAGTCCCGCCAGCTGTCGCGGGTGCGTACGAGCGGCTCGAAGGCGAGGACGTCGAGCTCGCCCTCCAGGATGTAGAAGAGCTCCTCGCTGTGGCCGTGGGCGTGCGCGCCGACGTCGAAGCCGGGCGGGACCAGGACCTCG
Source organism: Streptomyces sp. NPDC094032 (assembly GCF_040303965.1). Lineage (NCBI taxonomy): Bacteria > Bacillati > Actinomycetota > Actinomycetes > Kitasatosporales > Streptomycetaceae > Streptomyces > Streptomyces sp. NPDC094032. The sequence continues at coordinate 11,620 of NZ_JBEOUE010000011.1, forward strand.
AAGGTGGAGGAGGTCGGGGTGTGCTCGCCGGTCACCTTGAAGGTGACGCGCTGGGCTGCGGTGGTGAGGGTCTTGCCGTGGCCGGGCGGCACGATGAGGCCGCCGCCCGTTCCGATGGCGGTCGCGGTCATGGGGCGGTGGGTCCTCTCACCAGGTGACCGGCAGGGTCTCGGGGCCTCGGATGAGGGCGCCGCGCTGCCAGCGGAGCTCCTCCTCGGGGACCGCGAGACGCAGGTCGGGGAAGCGGGTCCACAGGGAGTCGAGGAGGATCTCGGACTCGATGCGGGCGAGGGCGGAGCCCGGGCAGTAGTGCGGGCCGTGGCCGAAGGCGACATGCGGGTTGTAGCCCCGGTCGAAGTCCAGCTTGTCCGGGTCGGGGAAGACCGAGGGGTCGCGGTTGGCGGTGAGGTACGAGACGTAGACCGGGTCGCCCTCGGGGATGCGGACGCCGCCGACCTCGATGTCCTCCATGGCGATCCGGGAGAGGCCGACGGCGTTGCGGTGCGGGATGTAGCGCAGCAGCTCGTCGACGGCCTGCGGCAGCAGCCCGGGTTCGGCGCGCAGCCGGGCCAGGTGTCCGGGGTGGGTGAGCAGCGCGTAGACCATGTTGGCGCTGTTGTTGCGGACGGCGTGGGCGCCGCCGAGCTGGATGAGGACGGCGAGGCCGACGGCCTCGTGCTCGTCCAGGGTGGCCTCGTCGACGGCGTCGGCGAGGACGGCGGCGAGGGTCTCCTTGCCGGTGCCGTGGCTGCGGCCGATGAGCTCGGTGAAGTAGCGGCCCATCTCGCCCTTGGCGCGCTCGCTGGCCTCGCGTCCGGCGCCCGCCGTGAGGACGGAGTCGGTCCACTTCGCCAGGAGGGGCTGGTCGCCCTCGGGGACGCCCATGAGTTCGCTGACCATGGCGAGCGGGAAGGGCCGGTTGACCAGCTCCATCAGGTCGGCCGGCGGGCCGTGCCGTTCGAGGCGGTCGAGGAGGCCGTCCATGACGTCCTGGGCGTGGTCGCGCAGGGAGCGCAGGGCGCGGGCGCTGAAGGCGCGGGCGACGACCCGGCGCATGCGGGTGTGGTCCGGCGGGTCGGCGAAGCCGACGGCGCCTTCCATGGGGATGAAGTGGGGGGCGACCCGGGTGATGGGGCGCCCGTAGACGGCCTGGCGGCTGAAGCGGGGGTCCACGGAGACGAACTTGACGTCCTCGTAGCGGGTGACGAGCCAGGCGTGGCCCTCGCCGTTGGGGAGGCGTACCCGGGTGACGGGGTCCTCGTGGAGCAACTTGGCGAGGAGCGGGTCGAATTCGAGCCCGGTGAGGTCGGGGACGGCCCAGAAGTGCACCTGGGGGTCCGCGCCGTCCGTGCCGTCCGTGCTCTCGGTGCTCTCGGTGCTCTCTGGAGGTTGGGGTGTCGTGGTCGTGGTCATCGGGTCACCGCCGCTGTCGTGCCGAGTGGGGGGTCGAGGGGGGTGGGGCGAGGGGTGTCGAGGGTCCAGCTGCCGAGGGAGATCTCCGCGGTGATGCCCGGTCCGAAGCCGGCGATGAGTCCGGTGGCGCCGGGTGCCGCCCCGCCCTCGTCGAAGAGGCGGCGCAGGGCGTCGAGGACGACGGCGCTGGCGATGTTCCCGTACTCGGTGAGGGTGGCCCGGCTGAAGCGGAACATGTCGGGGACTACGTCCAGGTGCTTGCAGAGGTCGTCGAGGATGCGGGGGCCGCCGGCGTGGATGATGTAGAAGTCCTGCCGGCCGGCGTCCCGGTCGTAGCGGGCGGCGAGGTCGACGAGGGCGGGGGCGAGCTGCTCCATGGTGCCGGGGACCCGTTTGTCGAGCATGAAGTGGAAGCCGGTCTCGCGGACCTGGTAGGCGATCCAGTCCTCGGTGTCGGGGACGAGGTGGGAGCCGTTGCGTTCCAGGAGGACGCCGGTGCCGCCGGAGCCGCGGATCACGGCGGCGGCGACGGCGTCGCCGAAGAGGCCGTTGGAGAGGAGGTTGCCCACGGTGAGGTCGGTGGGCTGGTAGCACAGGGAGCAGAACTCGCAGGCGACGATCAGGGCGTTGGCGCCGGGGTAGGCGGCGCAGAAGTCGTGCGCCCGGTTGATCGCCGCGCCGCCGGCCGCGCAGCCCAGCTGGGCGATGGGGAGCTGGCGGGTGTCGCTGCGGAAGCCCAGGTTGTTGATCATCCAGGCCGTGAGCGAGGGCATCATGAAGCCGGTGCACGAGACGTAGACGATGACGTCGATGTCGCGCGCCTGGAGCCCGGCGTTGGCGAGCGCCTCGGCGACGACGGCGGGGACGCGGGCCTTGGCCTCGGTCTCGTACGTCGCGTTGCGCGCCTCGAAGCCCGGGTGGGCGAGGGTGCGCTCGATGGGCTGCACGAGATGCCGTCGGGCGACGCCGGTGTTCGCGATCAGGCGCAGCACGAGCGGCAGCTGCTCGTGTCCCGCGTGCAGGGTGCGGGCCAGATCGAGGGTCTCTTCCCGGGTGATCGTGTGCTCGGGCACGGCGACGGCGGGACGGCACAGGACAGGCATGGGGGTCCATTTCGTCCGGGGGGTGGGGAGGGTGAGCCGGACGGGGATCATCTTCCGTTCCGGTTTCCCCGGCGCAGCACCGTTCCTGCGCTCTCGCGGACAATCACACCCGAATGTGTGATCTTCGGCAGACGTCCGTGACCTGCGGGAAGACGCCCCCGGTGCGAGTGGAGAAAATCCGTCCGCACCCCTTGCCAACCCCCGGGGGCCGCCGGATTTACTGAACCCGGAAGATCAACCGAATGATCGGTCGTCCGTTTTACTACGGATGGCGGTTGGTACGCGAGGGCGAGGGAGTGGCGCACATGAGCGAGCTGCTGGACGCGGGCGAGCGACTCGGACGCGACGAGCTGGAGGCGCTCCAGCTGGAACGGCTGCGCGCGACCCTGCGGCACGCCTACGAGAACGTGGCGTTCTACCGGCAGGCCTTCGACCAGGCCGGGGTGCGCCCCGAGGACTGCCGCACCCTCGCCGACCTGGCCCGCTTCCCGTTCACCGCCAAGACCGATCTGCGCGAGCACTACCCCTTCGGCATGTTCGCCGTGGAGCAGTCGCGGATCCGCCGCATCCACGCCTCCAGCGGGACGACCGGCCGGCCCACCGTGGTCGGCTACACCGAGCGGGACCTGGACACCTGGGCCGACGTCGTCGCCCGCTCCATCCGCGCCGCCGGCGGCCGCCCCGGGCACAAGGTGCACGTGGCCTACGGGTACGGCCTGTTCACCGGCGGCCTCGGCGCCCACTACGGGGCCGAGCGGCTCGGCTGTACGGTGATCCCCGCCTCCGGCGGCATGACCGCCCGCCAGGTCCAGCTGATCCAGGACTTCCGGCCCGAGATCATCATGGTCACGCCCTCGTACATGCTCACCCTGCTCGACGAGTTCGAGCGCCAGGGCATCGACCCGCGGACCACCTCGCTGAAGATCGGCATCTTCGGCGCGGAGCCCTGGACCGAGGAGATGCGCCGGGAGATCGAGGAGCGCTTCGCCCTCGACGCCGTCGACATCTACGGGCTCTCGGAGGTGATGGGCCCCGGCGTGGCGCAGGAATGCGTGGAGACCAAGGACGGCCTCCACATCTGGGAGGACCATTTTCTTCCGGAAGTCGTCGACCCGATCACCGGCGAGGTGCTGCCGGACGGGGAGGAGGGCGAGCTGGTCTTCACCTCCCTGACCAAGGAGGCGATGCCGGTGATCCGCTACCGCACCCGGGACCTCACCCGGCTGCTGCCGGGCACCGCGCGGGTCTTCCGCCGCATGGAGAAGATCACCGGACGCAGCGACGACATGGTGATCCTGCGCGGGGTCAATCTCTTCCCCACCCAGATCGAGGAGATCGTCCTGCGCACCCCCGCCGTCGCCCCCCACTTCCAGCTCCGGCTCACCCGCGAGGGGCGGCTCGACGCCCTGACCGTACGGGCCGAGGCGCGCCCCGAGGCCACCCCCGACCAGCGCCGGGAGGCGGCCCGCGCCATCGCGGCGGCGGTCAAGGACGGCATCGGGGTCTCGGTGGGCGTGGAGGTGGTCGACCCGGAGACGCTGGAGCGCTCGGTGGGGAAGATCAGGCGGATCGTGGACCTCCGGAACGGCGCGTAGCCTGGAGGGAGGAGGTGGTTGCGATGCTGTCGGACTCCCCCATAGCCGCGATCATTCCGGTCAACGACATGGCCCGCGCGAAGCGCTTCTACACCGAGACCCTCGGCCTCACCGTCACCAAGGATTCGCCGCAGGACGTGATGCTGGAGACCGGCGGGACGATGATCGGCCTGTACGAGACCCCCTACGGCGGCCAGGCGCAGCACACCCTGGCGAGCTGGAAGGTGGCCGACCTCGATGCCGAGATGAAGGAGCTGCGCTCCAAGGGCGTGGCCTTCGAGGACTACGACCTGCCCGGCATCAAGACGGTCGACGGCGTGGTCGAGTCGGACGACATGCGGGGTGCCTGGTTCAAGGACAGCGAGGGCAACATCCTCTGTGTCCTGGAGACCCGCGGGGGCTGACGCCGGCCGGTCCGTCCGTCACGCGGCCCCGAAGCGGTCGCGCAGCTCGCGCTTGAGGATCTTTCCGCTGGCGTTGCGGGGCAGCTCGTCCACGAACAGCACCCTCTTGGGTGCCTTGAAGTGGGCGAGCCTCTCCCGCGCGTGCGCGAGGAGTTCGGCCTCGGTGACCTGGCCGCGCGGGACGACGAAGGCGGTGACGGCCTCGATCCAGCGCTCGTCCGGGAGGCCGACGACGGCGGTCTCGGCGACCGACGGGTGCGTGTAGAGGACGTCCTCGACCTGCCGGGAGGCGACGAGGACGCCCCCGGAGTTGATGACGTCCTTCACCCGGTCGACCACGGTGAGATAGCCCTCGGCGTCGCGCACGGCCAGGTCGCCCGAGTGGAACCAGCCGCCGCGGAACGCCGCCGCGCTCTCCTCGGGCTTGTCCCAGTAGCCGCTGCACAACTGCGGTGAGCGGTAGACGACTTCGCCGGGGGTTCCGTCGGGTGCGTCCTCGCCCTCCTCGTCGACGACCCGCGCCTCGACGTGCCGGACCGGGCGGCCGCAGGAGTCCATCCGGCCCTCGTGCTCGTCGGGGCCGAGGACGGTGGCGAGCGGGCCGATCTCGGACTGGCCGAAGCAGTTGTAGAAGCGCAGCCCGGGCAGCCGGTCGCGGAGCCGCTCCAGGACGGGTACGGGCATGATCGAGGCGCCGTAGTAGGCCTTGGCGAGGGCGGCGAGGTCACGGGTGGCGAAGCCGGGGTGGTTGGCGAGCCCGATCCAGACGGTCGGCGGGGCGAACAGGCTGTCGCAGCGGCCGGATTCGACCAGGTCGAACAGGACCGCCGGGTCGGGTCCGTCGACGATGGTGTTCTCGGCGCCCACGGCGAGGTAGGGCAGCAGGAACACGTGCATCTGCGCCGAGTGGTAGAGCGGCAGCGAGTGCACCGGCCGGTCGTCGGGGCCCAGATCGAGGGCGTCGATCGCGCTGGCGTACTCGTGGACCAGGGCCCGGTGCGTCATCATCGCGCCCTTGGGCAGGGCGGTGGTGCCCGAGGTGTAGAGCAGCTGTACGAGGTCGCCGGGGTCGCGGTCGGCGTCGTACGGCCGCGGGTCGGCGAGCCACCCGAGCAGCGAGTCCGGCGCGTCCCGTAGGGGCCGTACGGGGAAGTCCTCAGGGACGCGCCCGGCGAGCGCCGGGTCGGCGAGCACCAGCGCGCTGCCCGACTGGTGCAGGACGTAGTCGAGGTCCTCGCCGGTGAGGTGGTGGTTGACCGGCACATGGACGAGGCCCGCCCGGGCGCAGGCGAGGAACGCGATCAGATAGGCGTCCGAGTTGTGGGCGTAGGTCGCCACCCGGTCGCCCGCCGCTAGGGCGGCGCCGTCGGGGTCCCGCAGGACGGCGGCGGCCGTGGAGACGGCGGCGTCGAGCGCGGCGTAGGTCCAGGTCCGGTCCGCGTAGCGCAGCGCGGTCCGGTCGGGGACGCGGCGGGCGCTCTCGCGCAGCACGCCGTCGACGGTGAGGGTGAGCAGGTCGCGGTCGGGTCCTCGTTCCATGGAGGCAGATCCTGGGCGGGGCGCGGCCTTCGGTCAAGTACCCGGATACCGAACAGGATGTTGACAAAGCAAGCGCTCAGCTGAGTGCATGGCCCAACCCGCATGCTGTTCACGCCCGTTGGGAGGCACCTTGCACTTCCGCACTTTGTTCCCCGCCCGGTTGAGACGCCTGGCGCTGGTCGGCGCGGCGTTCGCCACCGTCACCGCCTCGCTGCCCGCCGCGGCCGTCGCCGACAGCGACGACCGGGGCCACCACCCCTCGGACCGGGGCCTGTCGGCCGTCATCCGCTACACCGAGTACGGCATCCCGCACATCGTGGCCAAGGACTACGCGAACCTCGGCTTCGGCACCGGCTGGGCGCAGGCCGCGGACCAGGTCTGCGTCCTCGCCGACGGCTTCGTGACCGTGGCGGGCGAGCGCTCGCGCTTCTTCGGCGCCGACGGCGCGCCCGACGGGTCCCTTTCGTCGGCGGCGCGGAACCTCTCCAGCGACCTGTTCTTCCAGGGCGCCAAGGACGCGGGCACCGTCGAGGCGCTGCTCGCCACACCCGCGCCGGCCGGTCCCAGCCGGCAGTCCCGGGAACTGATGCGCGGCTGGGCCGCCGGGTACAACGCGTGGCTGCGCAAGAACCGGGTCACCGACCCGGCCTGCGCCGGCGCCGACTGGGTCCGTCCGGTCACGGAGCTCGACGTGGCGCGGCGCGGCTGGGCGGTCTCCGTGCTCGGCGGCCAGGGACGTGCGGCGGACGGCATCACCGCCGCCAAGCCGCCCGCCGCCGCGCCGGGGGCCGTCGCGGGGGCCGTCGCGGGGGCCACCGCTGGAGCCACCGCTGGGGCCGTCGTGGGGGCCACCGCCTCCGCCACCCCGGACCCGGAGCACACGGCCGAGGCGGCCCGTGCCCTGTTCGCGGCCGAGAACGCCACCATGGGCTCGAACGCCGTCGCCTTCCAGGGCTCCACCACGGCGAACGGGCGCGGGCTGCTGCTCGGCAACCCGCACTACCCCTGGCAGGGCGGCCGGCGCTTCTGGCAGTCCCAGCAGACGATCCCCGGCGAGCTCAATGTCTCCGGCGCCTCCCTGCTCGGCACCGTCCCGGTCAGCATCGGCTTCAACGACAAGGTGGCCTGGAGCCACACCGTCGCCACCGGCGTGCCGCTCAGCCTGCACCAGCTCACCCTCGACCCGGCCGACCCCACCGCGTACCTGGTGGACGGCAGGCCCGAGCGGATGACGCCGCGCACGGTCACGGTCCCGGTCAAGGACGGCGCCCCCGTCACCCGTACCCAGTGGTGGACCCGGTACGGGCCGGTCGTCTCCGGGCTCGGCCCGCAACTGCCGCTCCCGTGGACGGCGACGACGGCCTTCGCCCTCAACGACCCCAACGCGGCCAATCTGCGCGCCTCCGACACCGCGCTCGGCTTCGCCCGGTCCCGCTCCACTCAGGGCCTGGCCGACACGCTGCGGCGCACACAGGGCCTGCCGTGGGTGAACACGATCGCCGCGGACTCCTCGGGCCACACCCTGTTCACCCAGGCGCAACTGCTGCCGAGGATCACCGACGAGCTGGCCCAGCGCTGCTCCACCCCGCTCGGCCGCGCCACCTACCCGGCCTCCGGGGTGGCGGTCCTCGACGGTTCGCGCGCCGACTGCGCGCTCGGCTCGGACCCGGACGCGGTGCAGCCCGGGGTCTTCGGGCCCGCGCGGATGCCGGTGCTGCGGGACGCCCCGTACGTGGAGAACTCCAACGACAGCGCCTGGCTGGCCAACGCCGAGCGTCCGGTCACCGGCTACGAGCGGATCTTCGGGACCGTCGGGACCCCGCGCTCGCTGCGCACCCGAGGCGCCGTCGAGGACGTGGCGGCCATGGCGGAGCGCGGCGGTCTGACCGTGGCCGACCTCCAGCGCCAGCAGTTCGCGGACCGCGCGCCCGCCGGCGATCTGGCGGCGGCCGACATGGCGCGGGCCTGCGCGGCGGTCCTGCCCGACGACCCGGAGCCGTGCCGGGTGCTCGGCGCCTGGGACCGCACGATGGACGCGGGCAGCCGGGGCGCGCTGCTCTTCGACCGCTTCTGGCGGAGGTTCACCGCCACGGCTCCGCAGGCCGAGCAGTGGAAGGTGCCGTTCTCGGCGGCCGATCCGGTCGCCACCCCGAACACCCTGAACACCGCCACGCCCGCCTTCGCCAAGGCGCTCACGGACGCGGTGGCCGAGCTGCGGACGGCGGGGATCGCCCTGGACGCGCCGCTGGGACAGCACCAGTTCGTGGTACGGAACGGGGTGCGGATCCCGGTGGGCGGCGGCACCGAGTCGCTGGGCGTCTGGAACAAGACGGAGCCCGTGTGGAATCCGGCGGGCGGCGGTTACACAGAAGTCGCGCACGGCACCAGCCATGTCCAGGCGGTGGGCTGGGACGGCGGGCGCTGCCCGGTGGCCCGCACCCTGCTGACGTACTCCCAGTCCTCGAACCCGCGCTCGCCGCACTACAGCGACCAGACGGCGCTGTACTCCGGCGAGCGCTGGGTGACCTCCCGCTTCTGCGAGCGGGACATCCTGCGCTCGCCGGAGCTGAGGATCGTGGTCGTCAGGGACTGAACGACAGGAACACGAAGGCGGCGAAGATCGAGAGATGGACGCCGCCCTGGAGCAGCGTGGCCCGTCCGGGCACCACGGTCAGACCGCTCACCACGGCGGTGAGCACGAGCAGCACCATGTGGAGGGGGCCCAGGCCGAGGACGAGGGGGCCGGAGAGCCAGATGGAGGCCAGCGCGATGGCCGGGATGGTCAGGCCGATGCTGGCGATGGCGGAGCCGTAGGCCAGGTTCAGGCTGGTCTGCATCCGGTCCCGGCGGGCCGCGCGCACGGCGGCGAGGGTCTCGGGGAGCAGCACCATCATGGCGATGACGACGCCCACGACGGCCTTCGGCAGGCCGGCGGACTGGACGCCGTCCTCGATGGTGGGCGAGATCAGTTTGGCGTTGCCGACGACGGCGACGAGGGCGACCACGAGCAGTCCGAGGCTGATCCACATCTCGCGGGAGCTCGGCGGGTCGGCGTGGTCGTCCTCGGACTCCTTGCCGTCCTGGCCGGGCCTGGGCACCGGCAGGAAGTAGTCGCGGTGCCGGACCGTCTGCACGCCGACGAACACCGCGTACAGGCAGAGCGAGGAGACGGCGGCGAAGGCCAGCTGGGCGGAGGAGAACTCCGGGCCGGGCTGGCTGGTGGTGAAGGTCGGCAGGACCAGCGTCATCGTCGCGAGGGTGCAGACGGTGGCGAGCGCGCCGCCGGATCCCTCGGCGTTGAAGACGGCGACGCGGTTGCGCAGCGCGCCGACCAGCAGCGACACGCCGACGATGCCGTTGCAGGTGATCATCACGGCGGCGAAGACCGTGTCCCGGGCGTACGTGGAGGTCTTCTCGCCGCCGCCGGCCATCAGGGCGACGATCAGTCCGACCTCGATGACGGTGACGGCGACCGCGAGGACGAGTGACCCGTAGGGCTCGCCGACCCGGTGGGCGATCACCTCGGCGTGGTGGACGGCGGCGAGCACCGCGGCGAAGAGGCAGGCCGTGATGAGGGCCACCGCGAAGCCGGGCAGGTCGCGTCCCCAGCCGAGGGCGAGACCCACCGCGGCGACGATCGGCCCCCAGGTGGTCCATTGTCGTGTCAGTGCTGCCGTGCTCGAACTCATGCCCTGAATCCTGCCATAAAGGGAGGATCGTCCTCCGTGCGCCGCGTGCTCGCACATCTGACAGGAGGTCAGGCTCCGTCACAGCGCGCGGTCGTGGCCCTCCCAGTACGGATCGCGGAGCCGGCGCTTGTACAGCTTGCCGTTGGGATCGCGGGGCATGACCGTGATGAAGTCCACGGACTTGGGACGTTTGTATCCGGCGAGACGGCTCTCGCAGTGGGCCAGGATCTCGGCGGCGAGCTCCGGTCCCGGCTCGTGGCCCTCCGCCGCCTCGACGACCGCCTTGACCTCCTCGCCCCAGTCGGCGTGCGGGATGCCGAAGGCGGCGGCGTCGGCGACGGCCGGGTGGGCGAGGAGCGCGGCCTCGATCTCGGCGGGGTAGATGTTCACACCGCCCGAGATGATCATGTCGATCTTGCGGTCGCGGAGGAAGAGGTAGCCGTCCTCGTCGAGGACGCCGAGGTCGCCGACGGTGAAGAAGTCCCCGATGCGGCTCGACGCCGTCTTGGCCTCGTCGCCGTGGTAGCGGAAGGCGCCGGTGCTCATCTTCATGTAGACGGTGCCGAGCTGCCCCGGCGGCAGCCTGACGCCGTCGTCGTCGAAGATCGCGAGTTCGCTGATCGGCCAGGCCCGGCCGACGGTGCCGGGCTTCTTCAGCCAGTCCTCGGCGGTCGCGAAGGCGCCGCCGCCCTCGCTGGCCGCGTAGTACTCCTCGACGCACTGGCCCCACCAGGCGATCATCGCCCGCTTGACGTGATCGGGGCAGGGCGCGGCGCCGTGGATGGCGTGCCGCATGGAGGAGACGTCGTAGCGGTTCCTGGTCTCCTCGGGCAGCGCGAGCAGCCGGTGGAACTGGGTGGGCACCATGTGGGTGTGGGTGCAGCGGTGGGCGTCGATGAGCCGCAGCATCTCCTCGGGGGTCCACTTGTCCATGAGGACGAGCGGGTGCCCGATGTGCAGGGCGGCGCCCGCGAACTGGAGCACGGCCGTGTGGTAGAGCGGCGAGCAGACCAGGTGGACGTTGCCGTCGAAGGGGCGGATGCCGAAGATGCCGAGGAAGCCGCCGAGGTAGGTCTCCTCGGGCAGCTTGCCGGGCAGCGGGCGGCGGATGCCGCGGGGCCTTCCGGTGGTGCCCGAGGTGTAGTTCATCACCCAGCCGAGGGTGCGGTCGGCGGGCGCCGACTCGGGCCGCCCGTCGAGGAGTTCGGCGTACGGGCGGAAGCCGGGGAGCTCGCCGACCCCGTACCGGTGGCTCGCGGGCAGCCCCGCCTCGTCGGCGGCCTGGCCGGCGGCCTCGGCGAAGCGCTCGTGGGCGATCAGGACCTTGGCGCCGGAGTCGGAGACGATCCAGGCGATCTCGGGGCCGACCAGGTGGTGGTTGACCGGCACGAGGTAGAAGCCGGCCTGGGCGGCGGCGAGGTAGGCGGTGAGGAAGGGGACCCCGTTGGGCAGGACGACGGCGAAGGCGTCGCCGCGCTCCATCCCGGCCGCGCGCAGCCCGTGGACGAGCCGGTTGGCGTCGGCGAGCAGGCGTCCCGCGGTCCATTTCTCGCCGTCGGGGGCGATCAGGACCGTGCGATCGGGTTCGGCGGCGGCCTGGGACCAAAATCCGTTCGGCATCTCCGTCACTGCGCGCTCCTTCCGGCGATGCGGTTGATCCGGTCGATGGCCTTCTCGAAGCCGCTGGTCAGCTCGTCGAAGACCTGCTGGACGCTGCGCTCGGTGTTCATCCGGCCGACGATCTGGCCGACGGGCGTGCCGAGCAGCGGCGCCACCTCGTACTTCTGGATCCGGGAGACGGCCTCGGCGACGAGCAGCCCCTGGAGCGGCATGGGCAGCGTGCCGGGTCCGGCGGGGTCGTCCCAGGCGTCGGTCCACTCGGTACGGAGCTGGCGGGCGGGCTTGCCGGTCAGGGCGCGGGAGCGGACGGTGTCGCCGGAGCCCGCGGCGAGCAGCTTGGCGGTGAGGGCGCGGGAGTGCATCTCGGCCTCGGTGGTGGTGAGCCAGAGGGAGCCGAGCCAGACGCCCTGGGCGCCGAGGGCGAGCCCGGCGGCGATCTGCTCGCCGCTGCCGATGCCGCCGGCGGCGAGGACGGGCAGCGGGGAGACGGCCTCGACGACCTCGGGGGTGAGGACCATGGAGGCGATCTCGCCGGTGTGGCCGCCCGCCTCGTACCCCTGGGCGACGACGACGTCGATGCCGGCGTCGGCGTGGTGGCGGGCGTGCCGGGCGCTGCCGGCGAGGGCGGCGACGAGGACGCCGTGGGAGTGGGCGCGCTCGACGACGTCGGCGGGCGGCGAGCCGAGGGCGTTGGCCAGGAGTTTGATGGGGTAGTCGAAGGCGACGTCCAGCTGGCTGCGGGCGACCTGTTCCATCCAGCCGGTGATGCGCCAGCCGGAGGCCTCGCCCTCGGCGAGTTCGGGGACGCCGTGTTTGGCGAGGGTGTCGCGGACGAACGCGCGATGCCCCTCGGGGATCATCGCCTCGACGTCGGCCTCGCTGACCCCGTCGACCTTCTTCGCGGGCATGACGACGTCGAGGCCGTAGGGCAGCCCGTCGGTGTGCTCCTGCATCCAGTCGAGATCGCGGGCGAGGTCCTCGGGGGCGGTGTAGCGGACCGCGCCGAGGACGCCGAACCCGCCGGCTCTGGTGATGGCGGCGGCCACCGCGGGGAAGGGCGTGAAGCCGAAGATGGCGTGCTCGATCCCCAGGGTGCGACTCAGCTCCGTCTGCATGGGCGGCAGGATGCCGCAGTGGTCCCGCCGAGGGAAGAGATTTTCTGATGCAGTGTCAGATTCTTTGGGATGCCGCGTCCTTCCCGTGCGCGCCCCACCTCCGGTAGGAAAGTTTCAGATCTTGCCGGAGTGGCCGAAGTTTTCTTTCAGGGTGCGGTAGGAGAGGGTGGGCATGACGGAGGAGTCGAGTCGAGGGAGCCGGGGTCCGAGCCGTCGCGCGTTCGGCGGCGGAGCCCTCGCCCTGGGAGGTGCGCTGATGATCGGTACGGTGCCGGGGGCGTCGGCCACGCCCGGCCCGGGGTCGGGCGGCTGGGGCGTGGGCGACGGGGGTGCGGGCGACGGGGGCCCCGAGGCCGGTCGCGCCCGGCGCACCACCCTGCGGCACGGCTCCGCCGAACGCGCCGGGCTCCTCCCCGACCACCTGGACCGGCTGGTCACCGACGCCGAGTCGTACCTCCGCCCCTCCCCCAAGCACCCCTGGTACGCGGGCGCGGTGCTGCTGGCCGGGCGGGGCGGGACGGTCGCGCTGCACCGGCCGATCGGGATGGCGGTGCGCTATGCGGCGTACGACGAGAAGACCGACACCGGCGTCGAGCTGCCGGCCGACCGGCAGATCCCGATGGCCGAGGACACCGTCTTCGACCTGGCCTCGGTCTCCAAGCTGTTCACCTCGATCCTGGCGGTGCGGCAGATCGAGCGGGGCGCGCTGGTCCTGGAGGAGCGGGTCACGGCGTACCTCCCGGAGTTCGGGGGCGGCGGGAAGCGGGACATCACGGTCCGTCAGCTGCTGACCCACACCTCCGGCTTCCGCGCCTGGATCCCGCTCTACAAGGAGCCGACGCGGGAGGGGCGGCTGCGGCTGCTGTGGAACGAGGTGCCGGCGAATCCGCCGGGCACGGTCTATCTCTACTCCGACCTCAACCTGATCACGCTCCAGCTCATCCTGGAGGAGATCACCGGTCACACTCTGGACGCACTGCTCCAAACCGAGATCACCGCTCCACTCGGGATGCACCGCACTCGTTTCAATCCCCCGCTCTCCTGGCGCCCCTCGATCGCCGCCACGGAGGACGCCCGGGCGCCCTGGTCCGGGCTCGACCGCGGGATGGTGTGGGGCGAGGTCCACGACGAGAACGCGTACGGCATGGGCGGGGTCGCCGGTCACGCCGGGGTGTTCTCCACCGCCTGGGACCTCGCCGTCCTCGCCCGCACCCTGCTCAACGGCGGGGCGTACGGCGACGCGCGCATCCTCTCCCCGGCATCGGTGGAGCTGATGTTCACGGACTTCAACACCGCGTTCCCCGGCGACGAGCACGGCCTCGGCTTCGAGCTCTACCAGCACTGGTACATGGGCGCGCTGGCCACCCCGCGCACCGCGGGCCACACCGGCTTCACGGGCACCAGTCTGGTCCTGGACCCCACCACGGACTCCTTCCTCATCGTCCTCGGCAACTCCGTCCACCCCGTGCGCACCTGGCGCTCCGGCTCCGCCCCGCGCGTCGCCGCCGCCGACCACCTGGCGCGCGCCGTACCGGTCCGCCCGGCGCGCGGGCGCACGGCGTGGTTCTCCGGCATGGCGAGCGACACCACCGCCACCCTCACCCTGCCCGCCGTCCCGGGCGCCGCCCGCCTCACCTGCGCGCTCTGGTGGGACACCGAGCCCGGCACCGACGCCGCCCACCTGGAGACCTCCCCCGACGGCGGCACCACCTGGCACCCCCTGCCCTTCACCACCACGGCCGGCCCCCACCCCACGGGCACGGCGACCGGCTGGTCCGGCCGCACCTGGCACACCGTCACAGCGGACCTCGCCACGCCGCAGCCCCCCGTCCACCTCCGCTGGCGCTACACGACGGACCGCCGCTACGTCGGCCGGGGCGTGTACGTGGACACCCTCCGCCTCCTGGACACCTCCGGGCGCCCCCTCTTCGACGAGGCGCGCCCGGCGGACGGGGCGCGGATCGAGGCGGCGGGGTGGGTGCGGGCGGAGGACTAGAGCGGGTCCGGCCCGCGCGCCGGATCAGGCCTACGGCCGCCCCGCCGCCTCGCGCAGGGCCATGAGCACCGGGTGGATCAGCGGGTGGTCCTCGGCGCCCCGGCGGACCGCGGCGAAGACGCGGCGGGTGGGGGCCACGCCGTCCACCGGGCGGACGACCACGCCGGTGAGGTCGGTGCCGCGCAGGGCCGAGCGGGGGACCAGGGCGACGCCCGCGCCCGCCGCGGCGAGGGCGACGACCGCGCGGAAGTCGTCGGAGACATGCGCGAAGGCCGGGGCGAAGCCGGCGTATTCGCAGGCCAGGACGGTGACGTCGTGGCAGGGGTTGCCGGCGGACTGGCCGATCCAGGAGGCCTTGGCCAGGTCGGCGAGGGCGATCAGATCGTGGCCGGCGAGCGGGTGGAGCGGGGGGAGGACCGCGTCGAAGGGTTCCGCGTAGAGCGGGACGCGGGTCAGGCGGGCGTCGTCCTCGCCGGGCGCGCCGCGGTACTCGACGGCGACCGCCACGTCCACCTGCCGGTCCAGGACCATCAGCAGGCTCTCGTCGCCCTCGGCGTCCTGGACCCGGACCCGGATGCCGGGCGAGGTGGCGGCGAGGGAGCCGATGGCGGGGGCGACGACCAGGCCGATGCCGGTGGCGAACGCGGCCACCGTCACCGTACCGGCCTCGCCAGAGCCGTACGCGGCGAGCTCGGCCTCGGCCCGTTCCAGCTGGGCCAGGACGGCGTTGGCGTGGCTCAGCAGGATCTCGCCGGCCGGGGTGAGCCGGGCGCCCCGGGCGTTGCGGTCCACCAGCCGGTGGCCGGTCTCCTGCTCCAGGGCGGCGAGCTGCTGGGAGACCGCGGAGGGGGTGAGGTAGAGCGCGGCGGCAGCCGCCGTGACGGTACGGTGGTCGGCCACCGCCCGGAGGATGTGCAGCCGCCGCGCTTCGATCATGCCCCTAGTTTCGCAGGGCGTCCCGGGCCTCGACGAACGCGTCCACCGCGCGGTGCACGTCGTCCGTGGAGTGGGCGGCCGACAGCTGCACGCGGATACGGGCGGCGCCCTGCGGTACGACCGGGTACGAGAAGCCGATCACGTACACCCCGCGCTCCAGGAGGAGCTCGGCCATCCGGCCCGCCTCGGCGGCGTCGCCGATCATGACCGGGGCGATGGCGTGGTCGCCGGGGAGGATGTCGAAGCCCGCCTCGGTCATACGGGAGCGGAACAGCGCCGTGTTGGCGTTGAGGCGCTCGCGCAGGTCTCCGGCGGACTCCAGCAGGTCGAGGACCTTGAGGGAGGCGGCGGCGATGACCGGGGCGAGGGTGTTGGAGAACAGGTACGGGCGCGAACGCTGGCGCAGCAGGGCGACGATCTCGGCGCGGGCCGCGACGTAGCCGCCGGAGGCGCCGCCGAGTGCCTTGCCGAGGGTGCCGGTGATGATGTCGACGCGGTCCATCACGCCGTGCAGCTCGGGGGTGCCGCGGCCGCCGGGGCCGACGAAGCCGACGGCGTGCGAGTCGTCGACCATGACCATGGCGTCGTAGCGCTCGGCCAGGTCGCAGATCTCGTCGAGCGGGGCGACGTAGCCGTCCATGGAGAAGACGCCGTCGGTGACGATCAGCTTGCGCCGCGCGCCGCCCTCGTCCGCCGCCTTCAGCTGCTGCTCCAGGTCGGCCATGTCGCGGTTGGCGTAACGGAAGCGGCGGGCCTTGGAGAGGCGGATGCCGTCGATGATCGAGGCGTGGTTGAGGGCGTCGGAGATGACGGCGTCCTCGGGGCCGAGGATCGTCTCGAAGACGCCGCCGTTGGCGTCGAAGCAGGACGAGTAGAGGATCGTGTCCTCCTGGCCCAGGAAGGAGGACAGCCGCGCCTCCAGCTCCTTGTGCACCTCCTGGGTGCCGCAGATGAAGCGGACGGAGGCCATGCCGTAGCCCCAGCGGTCCAGCGCCTCGTGGGCGGCGGCGATCACCTCGGGGTGGTCGGCGAGGCCCAGGTAGTTGTTGGCGCAGAAGTTGAGCACCTCGCCGGGGCGGCCGCCCGAGGTGACCGCGACGGTCGCGTTCTGGGGGGTGCCGATGACCCGCTCGGGCTTGTGGAGGCCGGCCTGCTTGATCTCTTCGAGGGTGGCGAGGAGGTCGTCGCGTACGGAATCGAACATGGAGTGCAGCTCCTGAAGGTCTACGGGAGGACGTCGGTCCGGGGTCAGACGGTCCAGTCGAGGATGATCTTGCCGCCCTTGCCGGAGGCGGCGTCGTCGAACGCGGCCTCGAAGTCGGTGTAGGCGTAGCGGCCGGTGATCACCGGGGCGAGGTCCAGACCGCCCTCCAGCAGCACGGACATGGCGTACCAGGTCTCGAACATCTCGCGGCCGTAGATCCCCTTGATGGTGATCATGGACGTGACGATCTTCGCCCAGTCGACGGAGAAGTCCTCGCTGGGCAGCCCGAGCATGGCGATCTTGCCGCCGTTGGTCATGTTGGCGACCATGTCGCGCATCGCGCGCGGGTTGCCGGACATCTCCAGGCCGACGTCGAAGCCCTCCTTGAGGCCGAGGATGCGCTGGCCGTCGGCGATGGTCTGCTCGGCGACGTTCAGGGCGAGCGAGACGCCCGTCTTGCGGGCCAGGGCGAGGCGCTCCTCGCTCACGTCGGTGATGACCACATGGCGCGCGCCGGCGTGCTTGGCGACCGCGGCGGCCATGATGCCGATCGGGCCCGCGCCGGTGACCAGCACGTCCTCGCCCACGAGCGGGAAGGACAGCGCGGTGTGGACGGCGTTGCCGAAGGGGTCGAAGATCGCGGCCACGTCGAGGTCGACGTCGACGCGGTGCACCCAGACGTTGGACGCGGGCAGGGCCACGTACTCGGCGAACGCGCCGTCCCGGCCGACGCCGAGGCCGACGGTGGCGCGGCACAGGTGACGGCGGCCGGCCAGACAGTTGCGGCACTTGCCGCAGACCAGGTGGCCCTCGCCGCTGACCAGGTCGCCGACGGCGATGTCCGCGACGTCGCGGCCGGTCTCGACGACCTCGCCGACGAACTCGTGCCCGAGGGTCAGCGGCGTGGCGATGGTCTTCTGCGCCCAGCCGTCCCAGGAGCGGATGTGCAGGTCGGTCCCGCAGATCCCGGTCCGCTTGACCTTGATCAGTACGTCACCCGGACCGATCTCGGGCTCGGGAACGTCCATGAGCCAGAGTCCCGGCTCCGCCTTCTGCTTGACCAGCGCCTTCAATGTCACGGCTCCCGACGTACGCGTCCTGTGATGTGCGGGTCCGGGCGCGGCGAAGCACCCAAGATCCCTGGAAGAGAATCTTCCGTACCTGGAGCCCATGGTCCATCGAGGATTTCTTAAGCGCACTCGCAGATCAGCTTCACGCCGCCGGTGGAGGCCGCCTCCGCGTCAACCCCGCGCGCCCGCGCGACCCCCCGGCCCCTCCAGTACCGCCATCGCCGCGTTGTGTCCTGGCACCCCGCTCACCCCGCCGCCGCGGACCGCGCCCGCGCCGCACAGCAGGACGTTGGCGTGCGCGGTCTCCACCCCCCAGCGGCCGTCGCCCTCCACCCCGTACGGGAAGGAGAGATCGCGGTGGAAGATGTGCCCGCCGGGCAGCCGCAGCTCCCGTTCGAGGTCGAGCGGGCTCTTCGCCTCGATGCAGGGGCGGCCGTCGGCGTCGCGGGCCAGGCAGTCGGCGAGCGGCTCGTCGAGGCAGGCGTCGAGCTGGTCCAGGGTGGCCTTCAGGAGCGTCTCGCGGGCGCCGTCGGGATCGGCCGCGAACAGCCGGGCGGGCGCGTGGAGTCCGAACAGGGTGAGCGTCTGGTAGCCGCGGGCGGCGGCCTCCGGGCCGAGGATGCTCGGGTCCGTCAGGGTGTGGCAGTAGATCTCGGCGGGCGGGGCGGCGGGCAGCCGGCCGCTCGCGGCCTCGGCGTACGCGGTCGCCAACTGCCGGTAGCCCTCGGCGATGTGGAAGGTGCCGGCGAACGCCTCGCGGGGGTCGACGGCGCGGTCGCGGAGCCTCGGAAGCCGGGTGAGCACCATGTTGACCTTGAGCTGGGCGCCCTCGGCCGGTGGCGGGGCCGGGTCGCCGAGGAGCGCGGCGAGGGCCTGCGGGGAGGCGTTCACGAGGACGTGCCCGGCCCCGACGACGCCCTCG
This sequence comes from Streptomyces sp. NPDC094032, assembly GCF_040303965.1. Lineage (NCBI taxonomy): Bacteria > Bacillati > Actinomycetota > Actinomycetes > Kitasatosporales > Streptomycetaceae > Streptomyces > Streptomyces sp. NPDC094032. Next base: position 30,226 of record NZ_JBEOUE010000011.1, read on the forward strand.
CCGTCGGCGGTGCGGTACGAGACCTCGGCGCGGGCGCCGTCGGTGTCGATCCGGGTGGCCTCGTGCCCCGTGAGGATCGTGGCCCCGGCCGAACGGGCCGCGTCGGCGAGGGCGTCGGTGAGGGCGCCCATGCCGCCGACGGGCACGTCCCAGTCGCCGGTGCCGCCGCCGATGACGTGGTAGAGGAAGCAGCGGTTCTGGAGGAGGGAGGGGTCGTGGGCGTCGGCGAAGGTGCCGATCAGGGCGTCGGTGAGGACCACCCCGCGCACCAGGTCGTCCGCGAAGGCCCGCTCCACGGCGGCGCCGATCGGCTGCTCGAAGAGCATCTCCCAGGTCGCGTCGTCGTCGACCCGGGCGCGCAGCCCCGCCCGGTCGGGCAGCGGCTCGGTGAGCGTCGGGAAGATCCGCCGCGCGGCCCGCTCCGTGCGCCCGTAGAACGCGCGCCACGCCTCGTACTCCCGGTCCGAGCCGGTGAGCGCCGCGAAGGAGGCCCGGGTGCGGTCCCCGTCGCCGCCGACGAGCAGACCGGAGTCGCCGTACGGGGTGTACGAGGAGACGGACCGCTTCCGGACGGCGAAGCGCAGCCCGAGCTCACGGACGATCTTCTCCGGCAGGAGCGAGACGAGGTACGAGTAGCGGGACAGGCGGACGTCCACCCCGGCGAACGGCCGGGTGGAGACGGCGGCCCCGCCCGTGGAGCCGAGCCGTTCGAGGACGAGGACGCGGCGTCCCGCGCGGGCGAGGTAGGCGGCGGCGACGAGGCCGTTGTGCCCGCCGCCCACGATGACGGCGTCGTACGAGCGCTGTGCGGTCATGCCCCTTGCTAGCACCTCCGGGGGCGGTGCGAACAGAGGGCGGCCGCCGGTGACCGCCCTCTGCGCTACCGGTGGTCGCCGCGCCCCCTGCGGTCCCCGCGCTCCCGGCAATGGGCCTCGTCCGCGCGGGCCGCGAGGGTGTCGGGGTGGGCGGCGCCCAGGGTGCGGGTGCGGGTCTCCGCGACGTGGCGGTACTCGTCCAGGGCCTCGTCGTGGCGGCCCAGCCAGCCCAGGCCGATGGCGATCTCGCGGCGGCTGACGAGCGTGTCGGGATGGTCGGGCCCCAGCACCTGGGCGCGCAGCCCGCACACCGCGCGGGCCTCGGCCAGGGCCTCCTCCCACCGGCCGAGCCGGCCCAGGCTCACGCCGAGGCCGTGCCGGGCCCGCAGCGTCTCCGGGTGCTCGGGCCCGACCGCCCGGGCGCGGGCCCCGGCGAGCTCCCGGTAGAGCCCGGCGGCCTCCTCCGCGCGCCCGAGCCGCCCGAGGCAGATGCCCGCCTCGTAACGGGCGGCGAGCGTGTCGGCGTGGTCCGCGCCGAGAGCGGCGGCACGGGCGTCGGCCACCTCGCGGTACTGGGTCAGCGCGTCCGCCCAGCGCCCGAGCCGGCCGAGGAGGTGGGCCACCTCGTGCCGGGTGGCGAGCGTGTCGGGGTGGGCGGCGCCCAGGAGCCGGGCGCGGGCGTCGGCGACCTCGCGGGCCGTCGCGTACGCCTCCGGCAGCCGGCCGAGACGGCCGAGCGTGAAGGCCAGGTTGTGCCGGCAGCGCAGGGTGTCGGGGTGCTCCTGGCCCATGGTGCGCTCGCGCGCGTCGAGCACCGCCGCGTACACGGAGTGCGCCTCGGCGTGGCGGCCGAGCCCGCCGAGGACGTACGCCGTCTCCTGGCGCGCGGCGAGGGTGTCGGCGTGGTCGGTGCCGAGGGTGCGGGCGCGCCCCTCGGAGACCCCGCCGAACTCGCGCAGCGCGTCGGCGTGACGGGCCGAGCGGGCGAGGGCGAAGGCCAGTTCGTAGCGGCTGGCCAGAGTGTCGGGGTGGTCGGCGCCCAGGACCCGGCCCCGGTCCCGTACCACCGTCCGGTGCACCTCGGCGGCCTCGTCCCAGCGCCCGAGCCGCCCGAGCCCGAGCCCGGCGCGGTGCCGCCCGGCGAGGACGGCGAGGAGCTCGGACGCGGGGACGGGGGCGGGGGCGGAGGCGGGCAGGGGGAAGGGGAGGGGGCCGGTGCCCGGCAGGGTGCTGTGGTCGTGGCCGGGGGCGGAGGTCTGCGCGGAGGCCGGGGGCGGACTCTCGACGGACGCGGACGCGGACACGGCCCCGGGAAGGTGCGGGCGCGGGGGCACGACCGTGCCCGTCGCCGGGCTCCCCAGCGGTCCGGGCATCGCCGTGGTGGCCCGGGTCCACTCCCCCGTCAGCGCCGACGCCGGGTCGTACGCGGCCGTGGGCGCCGCCACGAAGGTGGTGGTCGCCCGGCGGCCGGTGGTGATCCCGCCCGCCCAGCCGGGGAGGGCGCGCGGCGGGGGCGGGGCGGTGCGGCCCGGGGCGAGCCGGGCGCGGATCTCGGTGGCGTCCGACGGGCGGGCCTCCGGTGCCTTGGCCAGCAGGTCGAGGACAAGCAGGTCGAGGGCGGCCGGCAGTTCGGGGCGGTGACTGCGCAGGGGCGCGGGCGTGGTGTCCCGGTGGCCGACCAGGACGGCCCAGGTGTCCTCCAGGTCGAAGGGCGGGACGCCGGTGGCGATCTCGTACAGCACACAGCCCAGCGAGTACAGGTCGCTGCGGTGGTCGATCTCGCCTCCGCCGCCGATCTGTTCGGGCGACATGTAGTGCGGGGTGCCCATGGCGATGCCGGTGCCGGTGAGGCGCGAGGTGATGCCCGTCTCGGCGGCGAATCGCGCTATCCCGAAGTCGCAGATCTTCACGGCCCCGTCGCCGAGCCGCACGATGTTGGCGGGCTTCAGGTCGCGGTGCACCACGCCCTGGCGGTGGGTGTAGGCGAGCGCGTCGGCGACCTGCCCGGCGATCTCGACGACCTCGTCGACGGGGAGCGGGTCCTTGCCGTTGTCGCCGAGCAGCTGGCTCAGATTGCGCCCGTCGAGCAGCTCCATGACGAGGAAGAGCACGCCGTCGGACTCGCCGAAGTCGTGCACGACGGTGATCCCCCGGTGCTGGAGCGCGGCGGCGACCCGCGCCTCGCGGCGGAAGCGCTCGCGCAGCACCGTGAGCGCCGCCGGGTCGCGCTGCGGGCCGAGCGGCCGGAGGCACTTGACCGCGACGCGCCGGCCGAGCGCCTCGTCGGTCGCCCGCCAGACCTCGCCCATGCCGCCGCGGCCGATCACCTCGTGCAGCCGGTACCGGCCCTGGATCAGCCTGGTCTCCGCCATCGCGTGCTGTCGCCCCCGTTTGCCCCGTGGCCGTGCCCCTCCGGGCCCGGCCGGTCCAGTATGGCGGCCTCGGCGCGCAGACTGTACGGCGCGGGTCGGGTGTCCTCGCCGAGCCGCTCCATCGCCCGCAGGATGTGCCGCGGGGGCAGCCGCCAGCGGAGCCTGTCCGGCAGGCAGCGCAGCAGATTGGCCGTGGCGGTGAGCCGGTGCGTGACGGTCTCCGGGGGCGGCGCGGGCCGCCCGTACAGCTCATGGGCGTACGGAGGCAGGGAGTCGTACGCGAGTGCTGCCACGCGCCGCCAGACCGCCTCGCGCGCGGGCACGAGCGCGGGCGTGACGGGCGGCGCGCGCAGGAAGTCGTCGACCACCCGCGCGTCCTCGCCCGCGGCCAGCGCGGGGCGGACGCCGTCGAAGTAGCGCCGTAGCCCGTCGACCGTCCCGGGCACGGTGTCCGGGTCGAGCCCCACGAGCCGGGCGGCGACGCGCTGCTCGTCCACGTACCGGTCGGCCTGGGCGTCGGTGAGGGGGATGCCGGAGCGGCGTACGACGTGGAGGTACGAGTCGATCTCGGCGCAGTGCACCCAGAGCAGCAGCTCGGGGGCGTCCACGCCGAGCAGCCGGTGGATCTTCCGCACCCGGGCCCCGGCGGCCTCGGCCGCCTCCGTGGTGCCGTAGCTGAGCGTGCCGACGAAGCGGGCGGTGCGCAGCAGGCGGCCCCAGGCGTCCTCGCGGAAGTCGCTGTGGGCCATCACGCCGCGGATGGCGGCGGGGTGCAGCGCCTGGAGGTACAGGGCGCGCACCCCGCCGATCCACATCACGGGGTCGCCGTGCAGCTGCCAGGTGACCGACCGGGGGCCGAAGAGTCCGGGGTCGGCGCCCGGAGTCGTACCGGTGGCTCGCATGGATTCAGGCTAGGCGGGCCGGCCCCCGGGGTCGACGGGTCAGCGCCAGATCGCCTGGACGGAGTCGAACTGGACCCAGGTGATCGGGTTGCCCGCGTTGCCGCCGTAGACCGTGACCGAGCCCGCCGGGTTGATCTCGAAGCGGCAGGAGTTGATGCCCTGGCTGTTGTTGCGGGGCGCGGTGGCGCGCACGTACCAGGTCGGGCGGGCGAGGGCGGCCGGCAGCGTGGCGATCTTCATGTCTGCGGTGAAGGAGCCGGTGACCTGGCCGCGGGCCTGGAGGAAGGTGGTGCCCGCGATCGTGACGAGGCGGACCTGCGGGGTCGCCCCGGCGGTCGCGGTGACGGTGGGCTCCAGGACGAGATCGGTCCACTCGCCGGCCTCGACGCCACCGGGGGCGGCGGCCGCGGGGGCGGCGGTGACGAGCCCGCCGACGGTGAGCGCGGCGGGCAGGGCGAGGGCGGCGCCGAGGATACTGCGGCGGTTCTGGGAGGTCTGGGACATGTGAGTGCTCCTGTGGGTGACGGGGCGGGGCGGGCGGGACGGCGGGGCTGAGTGGCGGGGCTGGGCCTGGGTGACGGCCTGGCCCGGCTCTAGCGCCAGGCGGCGCTGAAGCTGTCGAGCTGGGCCCAGGTGATGGCGTTGCCCGTACGCCCGCCGAACAGGCGCAGTTCGCGGTCGGTCCCGGCCTCGACGCGGGCGACGCAGTAGCCGCCGTCGTTGTTGCGCGGCACGTTGGCGCGGGCGGTCACGCTCGGGGTGAGGGAGTCGGGCAGGTGCCCGATGACCGTGTCGGCGTCGAAGCTGCCCTTGACCCCGCCGCTCAGCTGGAGCGTGGTGGTGCCCGCGATGCTGATCAGGCGGCCCCGGGGGGCGTTCTGGTCGACGCTCACCCCGGCCGCGAGGGTGATCGGCTGCCAGTCGGTGAGCACCTTGACGCCGTCGGTCTCGGGGGCCCCGGAGAGCGTCACGATGGTGCAGGTGCGCGGGCCGGGGTCCTCGCAGGCGAAGCCGAAGTGGAGCTGCGGGACGCCGCCGCGGACGGAGACGGCCATGCCCTCGGGCTCGCGGTACTCCAGGCCGGGCGCCGCCACGCTGAACTGCCGGTCGAGCAGGTTGCCGGTGGCCCAGTCGAAGGCGGTGAGGTACGTGTTGCCCGGCAGCGGGTTGGTGGCCGAGTAGGCCTCGCCCTGGAGCGTGTACAGGACGCCGGCGTGGGAGGCATAGCCCTGGAACACGGCGCTCGGCAGGGCGGGGGTGAGCCGCTGGACCGGCTCCCACACTCCGGCCGCGGCCTTGGCGAGGTCGTAGCGCTGCCAGTGGGTCCCGTTCAGGGAGAAGCGAAGGACGAGTTCGCCCGTGCCGCGGTCGATGGTGGGGGTGATGAAGCGGGCCGCCGGGTCGGGCGTGTACGGCGTGGTGTGCCGGGTGGTGCCGTAGGTGACGACGTCCCCGTCGGCGTAGGTGAAGCTGGTGACGGCGCTGCCGTAGCCCTCGTTCTTCGAGTTGGGAAGGGACGCGGTCTCGGTCCAGAGCCAGATGGTCCCGTCGCGGTTCTCCACGCCGAGGCTGACACCGTGGCCGAAGCCGCGCAGGTACATGTGCCCGGACAGCTCACCGGCTTCGGTGAGGCGGGTGAGGCACAGGTCGCCGTTGGTCTTGCGGGTGTCGTACGGAACGGGCGCGGACTCGCCGGGCAGTTGGACCCTGTCCTCCATGACCTGGAGCACGAAGATGTCACCGGACACGGGGTCGATGCCGAACGACTGCATGACCGTGCCGTTCCAGAGCGGGCGGCGGTGGAGCAGCTTGCCCACCGGGCCCGCGATGTCTATCTGTCCTGCGATGGTGACGCTCAACGGCACGGCTCCTCGGGCTGGTTCGGGTGTTCCTGGTGATCGGAACCGCGTCAGTCTGTCAAACCTTCGCAGCGGGGCCGTTCAGAGCGGGGCGCTCTCGTCGGCCGCGAACGGGGCGCCGTGGCCGGGGACGATCACGTCGGTGGCGGCCAGGACGCGCAGGCGGGAGCTGCGCAGGAGGTCGTGGTCGGGGGCGACCGGGTCCTCGACGGGGCCGTTGGGGCGCCACCACAGGTCGCCGACGAAGGCCACGACGCCGTCGGCGGTGCCCGCGAGGAGGGTGATGTCCTCGGGGCTGTGGCCCGGGGTGCGGATCAGCCGGAGGGCCGGGCTGATCTCATGCCCCTCGGCGTCCCGGTCGGTCCACTGGTCGGCCGCGTAGATCGCCTTGTGATCGTGCACCCGGGCCCGCCCGAACAGGCCCACGTTCATGGTGTTGTCCGGGTGGTGGTGGCTGAGCACGACGTCGGTGATGTCGTCGGGCCCGAGCCCGAGCCGGGCGAGCGGGCCGAGGATCCGGTCGCGGCTCGCGACCATGCCGGGGTCGACGACGACATGCCGGTCGCCGTCGGAGACGTAGGAGACGGTGGCGGCGACGCCGGGTCCGGTGGAGAGGGTGTAGCCGGTGGTGAGGACGGTGTAGACGGCGGTACGGGAGAGGGTGGCGGCCTCGTTGGGGGCGGGGGTGGGGAGCGCGGCGGGGGTGATCTGCGTGCTGTTCGTCATGACCACGATCATTCCGACCACACGGAACGCCCACGAGTGGCACGGATGCCACTGACCGCAGGAAATCTGCCAAAGCTCTCGGCGCCGCCCCGCGCCCCCTGTGCCAGACTGCGCGGATGCCCCCGTTCCGTACCGTCGCCGCCTATGCCCCGCCCGGCGTCGGCATGTTGGCCGTCGGCATCGTGGCCGAGGTGTTCGGTCCGCACGGGAAGGACGTCCCGGGCTTCGACTTCACGCTGTGCGCGGACCGCCCCGACCGGCCGGTGCCGACCGACTTCGGAGTGCCGTTGACGGTCGCGGGCGGCCTGGACCGGCTGGCGGCCGCGGATCTCGTGATCGCGCTGCCCGGGGCCGGGTTCCGCACGCCGCCGGGGCCCGCCGTGCTGGAGGCGCTGTCGGCGGCGTACGAGCGGGGCGCGGTGGTGGCGGCGCACTGCGTCGGCACGTTCGCGCTGGCCGCGGCGGGGCTGTTGGACGGCCACCGGGCCACCACGCACTGGCGGTTCGCCGACCTGCTGGCGAGCCGGCACCCGCTGGTCGACGTCGAACCGGACGCCCTGTACGTGGACGAGGGGCGGATCGTCACGGGCGCGGGGGCGGCGGCCGGGTTCGACCTGTGTCTGCACCTGCTGCGGCGGGAGCACGGTGCCGCCCTCGCCAACGCGGTGTCGCGGGACATGGTGCTGCCCTCGCACCGCGACGGCGGGCAGGCGCAGTTCCTGGCGGCGCCCGTCCCCGAGGACGGCGAGGACGAGCGGCTCGCCGAGGTCCTCGGCTGGGCCCGGGCCCATCTGCACGAGCCGATGCCGGTCGCGGAGCTGGCCCGGCGCGCCATGATGAGCAAGCGCTCCTTCGCCCGCCGCTTCACCGCCGCCACGGGCACGACCCCGCACGCCTGGCTGCGCGAACTGCGCCTGAGCGGCGCGGAGGAGCTCCTGGAGACCACGGACCTCCCGGTGGAGGAGATAGCCCGCCGCGTCGGCTACGGCAGCGCCTCCGTCCTCCGCGACCATTTCGTCCGCCGCCGCGGCGTCCCCCCACGCACGTACCGGCGCTCGTTCACGCGGACGCGGTAGCCTCGCTCCAGCTCGCGTCAGGCGGAGCAGTTCCGGCAGGCAGCGCGGTGAGCGGCGCGCGCGGTGGTGATGTAGCGCAGATATTCCTGGGCGGTGGAGGACGAGTAGGTCGCGACGGCCTGCAACGAGAGCTCGGCGCCGTCGTCGAGCACGAGCACGGGGAAGCTGGTCGCGAGCGGCCCGGCACCCTGACCAGCGGCGACGACATCACGCACCGAACACCACCCGACGGTACGCGAGCGCCCGAGCCCCCGCTCGGTGACACCCTTCGCGTCGACCCTCACTCCGACCATGCCACCACGGACGGCTAGCCAGACACCCATCGCGGCGGCCACGGTGTACAGCACCATGCCGACGGCGTCGACGTCGTTGAACCACGCCAGGGCTCCCATGAGGGCGAACACGCTGCCCCCAACGATGAGCGCGACGCGCTGCCCCGCACTGTAGAACGTGCGGGCAGGCACCGGCCGAGCGGAGGCGGGTTCCATGACCGGGACCATCAGCGGTGCTTCCGCCGGGCATCCCGGCGGAATCCATCGACGCCGGCGCGCAGATTGACGTAGTCGAGAGCCAGCCCCACCCCACGAGCAGCCCACGCCACTGCCTTCACCAGCAACTCGTCCACCACGCCCCACTCTCCACGAACTCCGTTTCCTCCACAGACTCGTCCGGCGCCCAGAAGGTTGCTCGGGTCAGGTGAGCGTGTCCAGGTCCGCGAGCAGACAGGCGACGCCGAGGCCGGCGTTGAGGTACTCCTCGAAGAGCCTGTTGTTCAAGGCCGACGGGGATCGTTTCTGTCGGACGACGTCGATGGCCGTCGGCACTTCGTGACCGAGGTCGACGAGCGTCTGCGCGATGACAAGGCCGGAGCGGTTGTAGCCGGCGTTGCAACGAACCAGAACCGTGTGCCCGTCCTGGACAGCCCTGGCTGCGGTGCGGGCGAGCTGCTGGACCGTGCGGATCTGTGCGGCGACGAGCGGACCGTCAGGAATCTCGGCGACCAGGTGGTCGATGCCCGGGGCGGGTCCGTGACCGGGGCGGGTGTACAGGCTGATGACCAGGCCGAACTCGTCACCAACGACCGCCGGACGAATTTCACCCGAGGCATCGGTCCAGTGGTGACCGCCCATCCACAGACCTGGCACGACCTCGTTCCAGGGGGCATGCGGCTCTGGCACGCCACGGCCCCTCTGACGTGTCTTCACTTGCGCCCCTCTCTGCTTGACGCTGCTGGCCGAGCACCGCCGCAGCACCCAGTACGCGGCTTTGAAACACGGTCGCATGGACGTTGCCCATGCCCGTACGCCGAAACCATCGTGCAGAGCACGGACGGCAGCGGGAAGGCCCGGACGCTGCCGGGTATCGGCATGGTCGGGTGGTCGACGGGTCGGTGACGATGGGGTGTCGTCGGAGCGGGGTCGTGTTCCCGTTCCGGGGTTCTGGTCGATCGGAGTGGAGAGACGCATGGTGTGGCTGGTGGGAGTGAACGTGTTCCTGGGGCTTCTCGCGATCGGAGCGGGGGTCGTGACGCTTCGGGTGGGGTGGGTCCTGCCCGTGGCGCGGCGGCGGGTCACCAGGCCTCGGCGGCACGGGCTCGGTGCCGTCCTCGTCGGCGCGTCCCTGTCGCTTCAGGGTCTCCTCTACTTCTGGAACCTGCCGGGCGTCTCCTGGGAGGTCCGCTTCTTCGGTGGGAACGCGCTGCTGCTCGCCGGGCTCCTCCTCATCGCCCTCGGGCAGACGCCGGTGCCTCGCACGAGCCCGGCTCGCGCGAATACCTGATCCCTCGCAAGGCACCGCCTAGGTTGGGCGCTTGAGGATGTGTGCGTTTCTTCCGTTGCGAAAGGAAGTACCCCATGCGGTTCCGCAAGCTGGGCGACTCGGGCCTGGAGGTCTCCGAGATCTCGCTCGGTTCCTGGCTCACCTACTCCGGCGGCGTCGAGGCGGACGCGACCCGGGCCTGTACGGAGGCGGCGTTCGACGCCGGGATCAACTTCTTCGACACGGCCAATGTGTACGGCCGGGGGGCGGCGGAGGAAGCCTGGGGCGAGGTGCTTTCGGCGCATCCTCGTGACTCCTACGTCCTGGCCACCAAGGTGTGGGGGCCATGTCGGACGACCCGGCCGACAGGGGGCTGTCCGCCGCACAGATCGCGAAGCAGATCGACGCCTCCCTCACCCGGCTGCGGACCGATCACGTGGATCTCTACCAGGCGCACAGCTTCGACCCGTCCGTACCGATCGAGGAGACGATCGAGGCGTTCCAGAAGGTCGTCGAGCAGGGCAAGGCCCGCTACCTCGGCTTCAGCGAGTGGACGAACGAGCAGATCCAGGCGGCGATCGACCTCGCGGGACCCGAGCTCTTCGTCTCCTCCCAGCCGCAGTACTCCATGCTCTGGCAGGCGCCCGAGGCCGGGCTCTTCGACCTCACCGAGGCCCACCGCATCTCCAACATCGTCTGGTCCCCGCTCGCCCAGGGCGTCCTGACCGGCAAGTACCTCCCCGGGCAGCCCGTCCCCGAGGGCAGCCGCTTCGCCAACGACGCGATGGCCGGCGCCCGCGACCTCGTCTACACCGAGGCGAACCTCGACGCCGTCCAGCGCCTGGTCCCGATCGCCGAGGAGGCCGGGCTCTCCCTGCCCACCCTCGCCCTGGCCTGGGTCCTGCGCCGTCCGGAGGTCGCCTCCGCCATCACCGGCGCCTCCCGCCCCGAGCAGGTCCACGCCAACGCCGCCGCCTCCGGGGTCGAGCTCTCCCCCGACCTGCTGGCCGCCGTCGACCGCGCCCTCGGCGACGCCCCGCTGACCGAGCCGGCCCTGGCCCCGAACGCCCAGGAGGGGATCAAGCGCCGCTGAGCCGGCGGACGAGGAACGTCGCCCGGCGCTAGGAGCGCTCGTCGGCGTCGAGGGCGTGTTCTCTGAGGAAGCCGCCCGCATGGGCCGCCGCTTCTTCCACGGTCGCGTAGCCCGTCCCCTCGGCGGCCGCGACGGATGTCCCGTCAGCGCCCACGCCCGTCCAGCTCCAGTCACCGGAAGGCGCCTGGAGCAGTTCGGCGGCGCCCCCGAACAGCGCGAGCGTGCTCCGGCCCGGTGTCGCGGGCGCCGGGCGGCTGATGGCGTCGGGCCACTTCTTGCGGGCGCCCTGTCGGGTGATGCCCCAGACGGCCCCCATCTGCTCGTAATTGGCGCCGTAGGAGCCCGCGGTCGCCGCCGCGTGCGCGGTCAGCCGCCGGACCTCGGCGTCCATCACCTTCCACGCGGCCAGGACGGACAGGGCCACGTCGACGGGATCCGCGTCCCACATCCGCTCCACGGACAGCCCGGTCTGCCGGGAGCGGATCGCCGAGGCGAGCGGATTCAAGGCGTCGTACAGCGCCTTCTCAAGTTCTGTCTGCTCTTCCGGGGGGATCTCAGAGACCGTCATGCGACAACTATAGTTTCCGGATCGGGATATGGAAACCCTAGTTGTCGCACTACCGCCTCATTCGCGGGCGGAAACTGGGACAATCCAGGCATGGCCGAGGTCTCCCCCGCCGTCACCCGGGTCTTCCTCGTGGACGACCACGAGGTGGTCCGCCGGGGGCTGCGCGACCTGGTCGACGACGAGGCCGACATGGTGGTGGTCGGCGAGGCGTCGACGGCGGAGCAGGCGCTGGCCAGGGGGCCCGCGCTGCGGCCGGACGTCGCCGTGCTGGACGTGCGCCTGCCCGACGGCGACGGGATCTCCGTGTGCCGCGAGCTCCGCTCCCGCCTGCCCGACCTGGCCTGTCTGATGCTGACCTCGTTCGACGACGAGGACGCCCTCATCGACGCGATCATGGCGGGCGCGGCCGGTTACGTGCTGAAGCAGATCAAGGGCTCGGACCTGGTGGCCGCGGTACGGACCGTGGCCACCGGCCAGTCGATGCTCGACCCGGCGACCACCGCCCGCCTGATGCGCTCGCTCCGGGCCCCCGAGACGGCGAAGCCCCCCGAGGACGAGCGACTGGCCGTGCTGTCCGAGCGGGAACGGTCCGTGCTCGACCTGATCGGCGAGGGTCTCACCAACCGGCAGATCGCCAAGCGGCTCTATCTGTCCGAGAAGACGGTCAAGAACCACATCTCACGGCTCCTGGGCAAGCTGGGCGTCGAGCGCCGGGTCCAGGCGGCCGTGATCGCCGCCCAGGCCCACGAACACGAGCACGAGCACGAGCACGAGCACGAGCACCGGGAGGCCTGACCGCGCGCCGCGCGCTCAGGCCCGTGGAGCGGCTAGCCGCGCGGCACGCAGGGGTCGCAGCAGGCCGGCGCCGGTTCGACGCAGACGCGTACCGAGTCGGTGTTGTCGGACGGGTCCGGGTCCTTCTCGACGGCGGTGACCGACGCGGTGTTCGTGACCAGGCCAGTCTTGGTCGCCTTCGCCCTCAGGGTGAGCGTCGCCCGGGCCCCGACGGCCAGGTCGCCGACCGTCCACAGTCCGGTCCCGGCGTCGTACGCCCCTCGCGACGCCTCCGCGGAAAGGAACGCGAGGCCGCTCGGGAGCCGGTCGGTCACGGTGACGCCGGTCGCCGGGCTGGGGCCGGCGTTGTGGACGGTCACGCGGTAGCTCACCGTCTGCCCGACGGTCACGGTGGTGTCGTCCGCCGCCTTCGTCACGTCCAGGTCGGCGGCCGGCCGGACCTCCGTGACGGCCTCGTCGGAGGTGGCCGTGAGCGACTGGGGCGTGGGGCCGAGCCGGTTCTCGTAGGTGGCGGTCGCCGTGTTGGTGACGTGCGTCCCGGCCGTCTCCAGGCCGAGCACCACGCGGTACTCGACGGTCGTGCCGCCCGGCAGGGCCGCGGTGTTGGCAAGGCTCCCGCCCTGCGTGGCGGAGGCGTCGGTGCCGAGCCGGAAGACGACCGCGCCCGCCGCGGCGTCGTAGGAGGCCTGGTCGTCCCCGGCCCGGTCGGTCTTCACCCCGCTGTTCGGACCGTCGATCACCCGCAGGGAACCGGGCACGTACGTGGTGCCCGCGGGCACCACGTCGGTCAGGGTGAGCCGATCGGCGGCGCCACCGCCCTCGTTCTTCGCGGTGATCCGGTACGTGACGACGTCACCGACGTCCAGCGGGCCCGCCGGGAACGCTCTCTTGGTGAGCACCACGTACGGTGCGGTGCCGAAGAAGATCCCGTCGAGGAAGTTGCCGATCCCCTGGTTGCCGCCGGCGGCCGAGACGGAGCGGAAGGCGAAGCGGGTGGTGGTCTGCCCGGCCGGGACGGTGTAGGTCCCGGTGTAGTAGCCCCACGCCGTGTTGCCGTCGGTGAACCTGCGCTGCTCGACCACGCCGCCCGGCGCCCCGATGTCCAGGGCCATCGTGTCCTGGCCCTGCCGGCCGCGGTGGTAGAGCCGCCAGTACAGCTTGGTGCCGGGGGTGGTCGGCAGGTCCTGGTAGAGCGTCGAGACCTGGTTGGCGTTGAGCTCGGCGAACTGCTCGCCGTCCGCCGACGGCACCCCGTTGAAGCCGGAGTGCCACAACTCGATCATGTGGTCCGTGGCGGTCGTGAGCCAGCCCGGGACGTTCCGCGGGGCCTGCGTCTGGGAGGCGTCCGGCAGGAACGCCATGTCGGGGACGGACGGCTGCTCGAAGCTGCCGTTGACGAGGGCGACCCGCAACGGGACGGGCGGAGGTGTGCTCATGCTGACGTCTCCATTCTGTCGACGGTGGACCGTTGCCCCGCGCCCCGCGCACCACGGGCGGCGGGGATCGGGAGCGCTCCGTAGCTCAGCGCAGGGCCCAGGGTCACGTACAGTCGCGGCGAAGGCGTCCCGGCCACCGCGGACCTGGAGGTTTGCGCGCGCGGGCCCCGACGCCACAGCCCTGCCGCTCCTCCCCGCCCCCTCCACCGCACCCCGTCCCCCACCCTGGCCACACCGCTCCCTCACGCACCTTGGGCGCTGACCGGATACGACCGCCTCGTGACGAGCCTGCGCCACATGGGGAGGTGAATTGGAGGGTGCGCAGTTGACGTGCGTACGTTCGGAGGCTGCGGCGGAGGGGTGACGGAGGAGGGGGTGACGGAAGCGGCGCCCTCGGCCGCGGTCGCTCCTAGTCCCCGCTCCCCAGGTCCGTACGCAGCGGGATCCGCCACTCCAGGACCGTGCCGCCCGGCGGCTCCGGGCGGGCGGCAACCGACAGGTCGCCGTCCAGGCGTTCCGCCCGCTCGGCCAGGTTCCGCAGGCCGCTGCGGGCGCCGCCCGGGGCGATGCCCACGCCGTCGTCGCTCACGGCCACCGCCAGGACGCCGTCCTCGGCGACGACCGCCACCTCCACGCGCCGGGCGCCCGCGTGCCGGGCCACGTTGGTGAGCGCCTCGCCGATGACCGCGACGACCTCGTCGGCGGCCTCGGGCGGCACATCCGTGTCGAGCAGGCCCTCCATGCGCAGGGCGGGGGCGAAGCCGAGGGTGGAGGCGGCCGAGTCGACCGCCTTGACGATACGGTTCCTCAGCTTGGGCGCCGTTCCCGGAGGCGGGTGCTCGCGGAGGCCGAAAATGGTCGCCCGGATGATCTTGATGGTGGCGTCGAGGTCGTCGATCGCCCGGTTCAGCCGGTCCGAGGCCTCCGGGTGCTCGACGAGCCGGCGGGCGCTCTGCAGGGTCATCCCCGTCGCGAAGAGCCGCTGGATCGCCAGGTCGTGCAGGTCACGGGCGATCCGGTCGCGGTCCTCCAGGAGGCTGACCTGCTCGGAGTCGCGGCGGCGGTCGGCCAGTTCGAGGGCGAGGGCCGCCTGGTCGGCGAATCCGGGGAGGGCGGCGATCTCGGCTCCGGTGAACGGCGGCCGGCCCCTGCTCCGCGCCAGGATCAGCACACCGCTCAGGCGTTCCTTCGTACCGACCGTGACGGCCACCGCGGGGCCGAAGCCCTTCCACCGCTCCGGCTGCACCGTCACCCGCTCGTCGCGCTCGACGTCCGCCACCGTGACCAGACCGTCCTCGGCGAGGGCCGCCGCCGCCAGGGTGCCCTCGCTGCTGGGCAGCACGACGCCCCGGTGCTCGTCGGCGCCCTCGCCGCGGGCCAGCGAGCCGCGCAGCTCGCCGCCCGGCCCCACCAGGTAGAACACGCCCATCTCGGCGCCCGCGATGTCCACCGCCTGCTCCAGCATGCCGTCGAGGACCTCGGTCTCCGCCGCACCGGACAGCAGGGCGCTGGTCAGCGCGGAGCTCGCGGTCAGCCAGCGCTGCCGCAGCCGCCCCTCCTCGTACAGGCGGGCGTTCTCGATGGCGATGCCGGCGGCGACCGCCAGCGTCGTGACGACGGCCTCGTCCTCCGCGTCGAAGTCGGCGCCGCCCCGCTTCTCGGTCAGGTAGAGGTTGCCGAACACCTCGTCGCGGACCCGCAGGGGCACCCCGAGGAACGAGCGCATCGGCGGATGGTGGGCGGGGAACCCGTACGAGGCGGGATGCTCGGAGAGCTCGCCGAGGCGCAGCGGCTTGGGGTTGCGGATCAGCTCGCCGAGCAGACCGTGACCGGACGGGAGGGCGCCGATCCGCTCGCGCCGCTCGTCGTCGATGCCGACGGGCAGGAACTCCGAGAGCCGCCGGTCCTCGCCGATGACGCCCAGCGCGCCGTACTCGGCGTCCACGAGGGTCACGGCGGCCTCCACGATGCCGCGCAGCACCTGGGGCAGGTCCAGTTCCCGGCCGACGGACATGACGGCTTCGAGCAGCCCGTTGAGCCGGTCCCGGGTGCCCCGCACCTCGTCGATGCGCACCTGGAGCTCGTCGAGCAGCTCGTCCAGCCGCAGTCGAGGGAGCCCGCTGTGGGCCCGCTCCGGGTCGTCACGCCCCATCGCCGCCTCCGGCTTCCGGCCCCCGCCCTCCGGCCGTACCGCACGCGCGATGGCACGCGCCCGGCCCCCCTTCACCGTATCCGGGCGGCCCGGTCCCCGCCCCCCTCAGGCGGTGGTCCCGTGCCCCGGCCCGCTCCGGGGGATCAGCTCCACGGGGCAGTGGGCGTGCTGGAGCAGGCCGAGCGTGGTGCGCCCGATGGTCGGGCCGAGGTACCCGGGCGCGCGCCGCCCGCCCGCGACGAGGAGGCCGACGTGGCGGGACGCGTCGACGAGGGCGCCGGGCACGCTGTGGCTCTTCTCGCCGTCGGCGAGCAGGGTGACGTCCGGGAACTCCCCGTGCAGGCGCTCGGCGACCTCGTTCGGCACGCGCACGTGCTCGCGGACACCGTTCCCCGTACCGTCGCGCAGCGCCGTCCGTACGCCGTCGTACGAGGCCAGGGCCCATACGTGCAGGAGCCGCAGGGGCACCTCGCGCAGCCGGGCCTCGCGGGCCGCCTCCCGGGCGCAGCCCAGGTCGTTCCCGTCACGGACGGCGACGAGGACGGCGGCCGCCTCGGCGGGGTCGGCGGAGCCGCGCACCACGACCACCGGTCTGGTGGCGCTCGCGGCGACGTCGAGGCCGACCGAGCCGAGCAGGAGCGAGGAGAACCCGCCGGCGCCCCGGTGCCCGACGACGATCGTGCCGCTCAGACCGGCGGCGGTACGGAGCCCGGCGGCGGGCGGGCCGGTACCGAGCTCCGTGACGACCGCGAGGCCGGGGTGGAGCGCCGCCACCTCCTCGACGGCGGCGTCGAGCAGCTCCTGTCCGGTCCGGCGGCAGCGGTCGGCCTCCGCGCGGGAGAGGAACCCGGCCGCCGCGTCGGTGTCCGTCGCGTGAACGAGACAGAGACCGGCACCCCGCAGCACCGCCTCGGCGGCGGCCCACCGCACGGCCGTACGCGAGGAGGGCGAGCCGTCGACGCCGACGACGATCCGGCCGGGGGTGGGGGCAGGGGCGGGGACGGGGGGTGTGGGGGGTGTGGGGGGCTCGTACACCCTTCCAGCCTTCCCGGCTCTCGTGTCCGTGCTGCCCGCCCGGTCCGCACTTTCTGCCCCTCCTGCCCTGCCCGCGCCGTTCCGCTCCTGCCTCCCGTCGCTTCCGTCCATGGCTCCTCCTCGGGCGGTCCGTGTCCGTGTCCGTGTCCGTGTCCGTATCCGTGGGCCTGCTCCCACCGTGGCATCCGGCCTTCGCGCGGCCGGAGGGCCGCTGGGGGCAAGGGCGGGGCCAAAGGTCCCTGCCGTTCCGGTGGGTGCGGTGGGTCCGGAGGGGGCCGGTCGGGTCCGGTCGGGCCGGAGGCGGGACCATTCGGCCCCTCGTGCCGCGTCGGCGCGCGGTGGACGGTGGTGGAGCGGGGAGGGACAGGGCGACGCGAACAGGAGGCGCGGTGATGAAGCACATCAAGGTCGGCGGCCTGATGACCGACGACGTGATCTCCGCCGTCCCCTCGACGCCCTTCAAGCACGTGGCGAAGCTGCTCGCCGAGCACGACATCAGCGGGCTGCCCGTCCTCGACGAAGACGAGCACGTCATCGGCGTCGTCTCCGAATCCGACCTCCTGGCCCGCCGCCGGACGGACGCGCGGGAGCTCATGACCGCCCCGGCCGTCACCGTGCACGCCGAAGAGACGGCCGCCGACGCGGCCCGGCTGATGGTGCGCCGAGGGGTGGAGCGCCTGCCCGTCGTCGACGAGGAGGAACGGCTGGTGGGCATCGTGACCCGCCGCGATCTGCTGTGCGTCTTCCTCCGCCCGGACGCGGAGATCCGGCACCGCATACGGGAGGACGTCCTGGCGGAGGCCATGGGCCTGCCCCGGGACGCGGTGGACGTGCACGTCGTGGACGGTGTGGTGACCCTGGAAGGGCGGGTACGGCGGCGGAGCCGGGCCCGGGTGCTGGTGAGGCTGGCCGAGCGGGTGGACGGTGTCGTCGCCGTCGTGGACCGGCTGTCCACCCCCGAGGACGACACCTTCCCCGGCGCCGCCGCCCGAGCCACGCAGGACGTGCGGCACACGCAGGACATGCACGACAGCCCGTGGTGACCCGATTTCCAGGGGCACCCCTCACACAGGACAGGACGGACGAACCGTGTCCACCACCGCTCCCCTGACCCGCCCGCTGCTGACGGCTCTCGTCGAGGACGCCGTCACCGCGCCCTCGATGCACAACGCGCAGCCCTGGAGGTTCGTCCACCGGTCTGGGACGGACACCGTGGAGCTGTACGGCGACCCGGCGCGCGCCCTGCCACGCGAGGACCCCGCCCACCGCGCCCTCCATCTCGGCTGCGGTGCCGCCCTGTTCAGCCTGCGGGTGGCCGCCGCCGACCACGGGCTGCACGCCGACGTACGGCTGCTGCCGGAGCCCGGAGACCCCTGGCACCTCGCCGACGTACGCCTCCAGGGACCCACCGCCGAGGGCCGGGACGAGGACCGGGACCTGGCCGTGCTGCGCCCCGCGCTGTGGGAGCGGCACACCAGCCGCTTCCCGTTCACCGAGGAACGGATCCCCGCCGAGCTCCTCGACGGGCTGAGCGCCGAGGCCGTCCGGGAGGGCTGCCGGCTCGTCGTACCCGGCGCGTGGCACACCGACGCGGTCCTGGGCCTGGTCCACGCCTCCGAGCTGTTCGAGGCCGCGAACGCGTCGGTACGGGAGGAGGTCGCCGCGTGGACCCGTACGGGGAAGGCCGGGGACGGCACGACGCTGGACGGGACGAGCGAGGGGATGAGCGAGGGGATGAGCGAGGGGATGAGCGAGGGGATGAGCGAGGGGATGAGCGAGGGCATCCCCTCGTACGCCTTCGGACCGCGCCAGTACGACGTGACCTCCCCCGTCCGGGACTTCGACACCGCGCGGCGGGTCGCCGCCCGCGCCTCGGCCTCGTTCGAGAAGAAGCCCCAGATCGCCCTCCTCGGTACGGCGGGTGACACCCCTCGGGAGTGGCTGATGGCCGGCCAGGCGATGCAGCGGATCCTGCTCAGGGCCACCCTCGACGGGCTGTCCACGTCGCTCATGTCGCAGCCCCTGGAGTGGCCCGAACTACGCTCCCTCGCCCGGGATCCGGCTTCCACGATGGGCTTCGTCCACATGGTGTTCCGCCTGGGATACGGGCCCCGTGGCCGCGCCACGCCCCGGCGGCCCGTCGCGGAGGTGCTCGACATCGCGTGAGCCACCCGGCCGGGCCGGACCGGCACCCACCACAAGGAGGACGACCATGTCCGAGGCAGCCCCGCACGCCCCTAGCCCCAGCCCTAGTCCTAGCCCTGGCCCCACCCCCCGCCCCGCCCTGCTCAGCTTCCTGGGGGGCGTGGGGACGGTCACCGGAAGCAAGTTCCTGGTCGAGAGCGACCGGGCCCGGATCCTGCTGGACTGCGGCCTGTTCCAGGGCTTCGCGCGGCTGAGGCGCCGTAACTGGGAACGGTTCGGGCGGGACGCCGCCGACATCGACGCCGTGGTCGTCACGCACGCGCATCTGGACCACTGCGGCTATCTGCCGCGCCTGGTGCGGCAGGGCTTCCGGGGCCCGATCCTCATGAGCGCCCCCACCGCGCGGCTGGCCGCGATCGTGCTGCGCGACAGCGCGCGGCTCCAGATGGAGGCGGCCCGGCACGCCGACGAGCACGGCTGGTCGAAGCACCGGCCGGCCAAGCCGCTCTACGACGACTCCGACGTGGAGAAGACCCTGGCGTTCTTCGACCCGGTCCCGGTCGGCGCCGAGGTGGAGATCACGGCGGGCACGCGGCTGACGCTGCGTCACGCCGGGCACATCCTCGGATCGGCGTGGGCCCGCCTCACGCTGGAGGACGGGCACACCCTGGCCGTCTCGGGAGACCTGGGGCGGCCCGGTCACCCGCTGCTGCTGCCGCCGGAACCGTTCTCCGGCGCGGACGTGCTGCTCGTGGAGTCGACGTACGGGGACCGGCGCCACGACCAGGCGTCCGCGCGGTCCGCGTTCGGCGCCGTCGTGGAACGGACCGTTGCCCGTGGCGGCACGGTCGTGATCCCGGCGTTCGCGATCGACCGCACCGAGGTCGTCCTGCACGAGCTGAGCCGGCTGCGCGAGACGGGCGTGCTGCCCCGGTCGGTCCCCGTGTACGTGGACAGCCCGATGGCCCTGGCCGCCCTGGACGTGTACCGGGACGCCGTACGCGAGCGGTCGCCGGAGCTGCGTCCCGAAATCCTGGCCCGGGGGGAGGCGGCGCTCAGTCCGGAGCCGTTCCTGGCCGCCCGTACCGTCCAGGAGTCCATCGACATCAACCACTCGCGGGGGCCCGCCGTCATCGTCTCGTCAGCCGGGATGGCCACCGGCGGGCGGGTACTGCACCATCTGCGCCGGCTGCTCCCCGACCCGCGCAACGCGGTGGTCGTGGTCGGCTTCGCCGCCGCGGGGACGCGGGCGCGGGACCTGGTGGACGGGGTCCGGACGCTGAAGATGTTCGGCGAGTACGTGCCGGTGCGCGCCGAGGTCGCCGACGTCCCGCACTTCTCGGCGCACGCCGACGCCGGGCAGATCGTGGACTGGCTGCGCGGCGCCCCTCCCCCGCACACCACGTACCTCGTCCATGGTGAACCGGAGGCTTCCCAGGCGCTGCGCGACCGCATCGACCGTGAGCTGGGCTGGACGGCGGTCGTGCCGCGTTCGGGTGAGGCCGTCCTGGTCCGCTGAGGAGAGAGAAGAGGGAACAGAGAACCATGACCTCGCAGCAGTACACCGTCGCCGACGTGATGACCCGACGGGTCGTCGCCGTCCTCGCCGGCGCGGACTTCAAGGAGATCGTCACCGTCATGCGGCGCTGGAAGGTGACGGCGGTGCCGGTGGTCGAGGGAGAGGGCCGGGTGGTCGGTGTCGTCTCCGAGGCGGACCTGCTGCTCAAGGAGGAGTTCCACGACCACCGCCTGGGCCTGGTCGAGCAGATGCGGCACCTGGACGCCACCGCGAAGGCCGGCTCCCGCCGGGCCGGGGACCTGATGACCTCGCCACCGGTGACCGTCGCCCCCGACGCGTCCCTGCCCGCCGCCGCCCGCCTCATGACCGTCCACGGCGTCAAACGCCTCCCGGTCGTGGACCCCCACGGCACCATCCAGGGCATCGTGAGCCGGTCGGACCTGCTGAAGGTCTTCCTCCGCCCGGACGAGGACCTGGCGACCGAGATCCGCCACGACGTCGTCGAGCCCCTGTTCCCCCTCTCCGCCCACCGCATCGACGTCCACGTCGAAGCGGGCGTCGCGACCCTGTCCGGCCCGGTCCGCGACAGCGCCCTGATCCCCGTCGCGGCGCGCCTGGCCCGCGCGGTCGAGGGAGTGGTGGACGTACGGTGCGAGCTCACGGCACGGGCGGAGGAGCCGTACTGACCGCTCCGGCCTGAAACAAGTCAATCCGCATGGTCACTCACTCAACAGCGCCTCCCCGATGACACTGAACTACTCCCATGGTCACCGTAGTCGTCCCGCTCGTCCCACCGGACGACTGGATCACCGACCACCGCCGGCGTCGGCGCCAGGTGATGGACCACCGACTTCCGCTGCTGTCAGGCTAGGAAGACAAGTCGCCGCGAGCGGACGAGGGCACGGCTTCAGGGCCCATCGGCCCCCTCCGCCAGATCCTTGATCGCGTGGAGGCGGTGTTCCCACTGGGTGGCGAGAGAGTCCATCCAGAGGGTCGTCCGCCTCAGCGGTCGCAGGTCGGCTTCGTACCGGACCTCGCGCCCGGCCCGGTGGGCCCGCACCAGTCCGGCGCGGTCGAGGACGGCCAAGTGCTTGGCCACCGCCTGGCGGCTGACGGGAAGGACCGCCGCCAGGGATGTCGACGTCACACCGGTCTCGCGGGCAAGCACGCCCAGGATCTCCCGGCGAATCGGGTCGGCCAACGCCACCAGGACGTCCTCGGGCACCTGTTCACCCTCGCCGGTGCGATCACGACTCATGCCGCGGTCTGCTCACAGTCCGCACGCAGTTGGTCCAACTTGCCGGGCCAGTTCCGACCATTGGCGCGGTGCCGTTCGGCAACCTCGTCGGCGGACAGCCCGAGGTACGCGAAACCGCTTTCGACCATGGTGAGCCGGGTTCCTCCGGTGGAGTCGTCCTCGGCCAGGGTGAACTCGACCAGAGTGGCATTGGAGTCATCCGGCTCCTCCCCCGGGGCACCTTGGGACCACCGCCAGGACAGGACACGCAGCGGCTCGACCGTCTGAATGCGGGCGGGAATGACGCCATGGACGCCGTGATCGAAAACCAGAATGCCGCCCGGGCGCAGGTCGATCTTGACCGGTTCTCCACTACCGAACCAGCGGCCAAGGAAGGCGGGCTCGCTGAGCACAGCCCAGACACGTTCCCTGGAGGCGTTGATCAGGACGGCACGTTCGATCGCGTTGGGAATCACTGCAACCTCATCTCATCCGGATGCGCTACCCCAAGGTTGCACGCACAAGAGCCCATGTGCAACCAATTGGTTGCACATGGGCGTGGGCATGGGCTCAACTAGGCGGTTTCTTACGGATCACCGCGCAAGCTCCCGACTGGCCCTCGGTGGGCTCTTCACGTTGTCGTTCATCGTGGGGTTCGGGCTCCGCCGCAGGGCGGGGCACTCGGTTCGCTGCAGCGTCTACGGTGCGCTGGGTGGAGTGCTCGACAAGTCCATGGCCGGGCTCTGAGGTCGTTGCGGGCGGGGGAAGCCCGTCGTTGTATCGGGCGTGTTGACCGATGCCCAGTGGGGGAGAGTCAGTGCACGCGGACTCCGCACTTCGACGGAAGGAGCACGGCTCCCGGCCGCAGTTCGACCCGATGGCGGGTGGTCACCCGCAGGCATGCTGTAGGAGAGCCATCCACGGGCGGGTAGTCGAGGGGCACTTCGCTCAGTGCGGTGGCGGCACCCGCGAGATGCGCTTCCGCTGAACGCCAGCCGCCGGGGAGGCGGCCCGCCAAGATGCCGAATGCTGTTGTGCCGCCGCCGTCGGCGACACACTCGCGCATCTCGAAGCGCCAGTGCGTGGCCGCGTCGGCCAGCAACGACTCGCCCCGTTCGCCCAACCCGGCGAGAAAGTCACTGCGGGTCCGCAGGTGGTGGGCGATGGCACAGCGAAGGGGAACCGCTATGCCATCAGGAGACGTCACCCGCGCGTACCCGGCATGCGGAGCGTACGACAGGGCCCCCGGATGACCCTGCCACGCCATCTCCAGAAGCAGCGGAGTCGCAGCTACAGCCGCAGGGATCACGGCGGCGCAGCGACTGTGCACGATTCCACCGTCGGCAAGCCGCGAGCCGGCCTGCGCCGCCTGCGCCAGGTTCGTCGCCTCGGCCAGGGCTCTCAGGCCACGGGCGGGGTCACTGATTCGGCGGCTGCGGCGGCTTCTCGTAGCCGCGTGTTTCGACGAGGGCGTGGGTGAGTTGGGTGAAGGCGTGGGTGGCGGTGGTGCGGTAGGCGTTTTGTCGGTGCAGGAGGGTGACGGTGCGGGTGGGGAGAGGGGGGTCCAGGGGGACGGGGGTGAGGTGGGGGTGGTCGTGGGTGATGGCGTCGGGGAGGACGGTGGCCAGTGGGCTGCGGCGGACGATTTCAGTGAGGGCCTGGATGGAGTTGGCCTCCACAGCGATGCGGGGGGTTACGCGATGGGCGGCGAAGTAGGTGTCGATGTGCGTTCGAGTGGCGAAGTCGTTTGTCAGGAGGGCAAGTTGGAGGTTCGAGAGGGTTTTGGCCTGTAGTGGGTGATCGGGTGTCGGGGCTGGGGCCGCGGCGGTGACCAGGCCCAGGGTCTCGGTGAACAGAGGGGTGGCCGTGATGCCGGGCGCGTGTGGGCCGGCGAAGGCGATGCCCAGGTCGAGTTCGTCGGCCAGCAGGGCCGCTTCGATGCGGTCCTGGGTCGTCTCGGTCAGGGTCAGGGCGATGCCGGGGTGGCGGGCGTACAGCTCGGCGGCGAGCGGGCCGGCCAGGTACGCCGTGAAGGTGGGCGTGACGCCCAGGCGCAGGTGTCCGCTGGAGAGGTCCTGGACGTCGCGGACGGCGCGTTCGGCGGCGGCCAGGTCGCGCAGCGCGCGCCGGGCGTGCCCGGCGTAGGCCGCACCTGCGTCGGTCAGCCGCACCGTGCGCCCCGTGCGGTCGAGGAGCTGCACACCGAGGGTGCGCTCCAGCTGTCTGACCTGCTGCGACAGCGTGGGC
The DNA here is from genome assembly GCF_040303965.1 of Streptomyces sp. NPDC094032. NCBI lineage: Bacteria > Bacillati > Actinomycetota > Actinomycetes > Kitasatosporales > Streptomycetaceae > Streptomyces > Streptomyces sp. NPDC094032. Next base: position 53,961 of record NZ_JBEOUE010000011.1, read on the forward strand.
TGCGAGATGTGCAGCTCCTCCGCCGCCCGGGTGAAGTTGCCGTGCTCGGCGACGGCGAGCAGATAGCGCAGGTGACGTAGTTCCGGAGTGGCTGCCATGTGGACGAGTGTAAATGCCGCCATAGATCACATCACTAGGTCTTATCGGTAGCAAGTCTTGGACTCTATAGCGGCAGGTCATGCAGGGTGGATCTCGCCGGCACCGAGTGGGCCGGCGAGCTACCGAAGGGAGTGACCCATGCAAGACCTCGCCGAGGGCGTCGCCCGTTTCCAGCGGGACGTCTTCCCGGCCAAGGCGGAGCTCTTCGCCCGCCTCGCCACCCACCACACGCCAGACACCCTGTTCATCAGCTGCTCCGACGCCCGCGTCGTCCCCGAACTGATCACCGGCACCGAGCCGGGCGACCTGTTCGTCATCCGCACCGCCGGGAACCTCGTGCCCGCCCACACCCCCGGCGCGGACGGCGTCGCGGCGAGCATCGAGTACGCCGTCGCCGCGCTGGGCGTGCGGGACATCGTCGTCTGCGGCCACTCCGCCTGCGGCGCGATGACCGCGCTCGCCCAGGGGCACGACCTGAGCGGCGCCCCGGCCGTCGCCGCCTGGCTGCGGCACGCCGACGCCTCCCAGGCCCGTACCGCCGCCGGTGACGTACCCGCCCTGGTACGCCAGAACGTCCTCGCGCAACTGGCGAACCTCGCCACCCACCCGTCGGTCGCCCGCGCGCTCGCCGAGCACCGGCTCACCCTGCGCGGCTGGGTCTACGACATCGGCACCGGGCGCGTGGAGGAGCTGACCGCCACCGGGACCACCGCCGCCTCGGCCGTACCCGTAGCCGTACCCGTAGCCGGGGACGCGGCCTGACGGCCCGTCCCCGCCCCCCCCGAAACCTGATTCTCCCGACCCCCTCCAGCGGCTTCACCAAGCAGAGAAAGAAGAAAAACACCACCATGCTGCACGCACAGTTCGACCCCACCGCCCGCCAGGCCCTCGCCATCGCCGCCGTCGACGCCAAGACCCGTAAGGACCTGTCCTGGCAGGAGATCGCCGACGTCGCCGGTCTGTCCGTCGCGTTCGTCACCGCCGCCGTCCTCGGCCAGCACGCGCTGCCGGAGCCCTCGGCGAAGGCCGTCGCCGAGCTCCTCGGCCTGGACGAGGACGCCGCGCTGCTGCTGCGGACCGTCCCGACGCGCGGCTCGATCCCCGGCGGCATCCCCACCGATCCGACGATCTACCGCTTCTACGAGATGCTCCAGGTCTACGGCACGACCCTCAAGGCCCTGGTCCACGAGCAGTTCGGGGACGGCATCATCTCCGCGATCAACTTCAAGCTGGACGTGAAGAAGGTCGCCGACCCCGAGGGCGGCGAGCGCGCCGTCATCACCCTGGACGGCAAGTACCTGCCGACCAAGCCCTTCTGATCCCGCCCCGCACGGGGTTCACAGGTCCTCGGCGGGGTGCGTGAAACGGCTGCCGGGCTCCCCCCGGAGCCGGCCCGCCGGGAGCCTGCGGCCGTACGCCAGCAGGAGGAGGTCCTGGGCGGTACCGGACAGGGGGGCGCCCGAGCCGTACGCCCAGTCGAGGTCCTCGGCGCACAGCCGCACCCCGTCGAGATCGACGCCGAAGAACCTCAGGCCGCTGGGCCGGATCTCGTCCAGCAGGATGCGCAGCCGGTCTTCGGGGACGCGCCGGTCGAGGCCGAGAGCGACGGTGACGTCCAGGCCGTGCACCACGTCGTGGCCGAGCGCCGCCGCGAACCCTCCGACCGGCGGGGTCCACGGGTGACGCGCGTTGTCCCGCAGGAAGCCGGCGAGCGCACCGGCGGAGTGCGCGGCCGCGTCCCTGCGGGCCACCCGGTCGGTCATACGGTGCAGATTCCCACGCGCCCTGACCAGCTCGGCGAGCGTCCGGGGCAGGGACAGCCGGAACCCCATCGACATATGGGCCACGACCTCGCGGACCCGCCACCCCGCGCACAGGCTCGGCTCGTCCCACTGCTCGGGCGACAGGGTGTCGAACAGGTCCGCCAGTTCGCGACGCTCCGCCGCGATGGCGTCCCTGACCTCGGTGTTCTTCCGCTTGCGGGCGTTCACGGTTTCCATGCGCTCCAGCGTGCGGCCCACCGGTCGATAGTTCCAATAGATACTTATGCTGCGATCTAGAATTGTTGGTTATGGAGCTTCGGCAGTTGCGCTACTTCGTGTCGGTCGTCGACGAGGGCGGCTTCACCCGCGCCGCGGCACGGCTGCACCTGGCGCAGCCCGGCCTCAGCGCCCAGATCCGCCAACTGGAGAAGGAGCTGGGGCAGCCCCTGCTCGACCGCTCCGGCCGTTCGGTGACACCGACCGAGGTGGGCCGGGCGGTCCTCCCGTACGCCCGCGCCGCTCTGGCCGCGGCGGACGCGGTGCGGGAGACGGTGGACGCGTACACGGGACTGCTGCGCGGCCGGGTCACGCTCGGCCTGGTCTCCGGCGCCACGGGGCACGCCTTCGACGTCGCCGCCTTCCTCGCGGACTTCCACCGGGACCACCCGGCGGTGGAGGTCGCGCTCACCGAGGACACCACAGAGCGGATGCGGGCCGCCCTCCTGGCCGGTGAGCTCGACATCGCCGTCCTCGGGACGGCGGAAGACGTGCCGCCGCCGGGAGCGGCCTTCCACATCGTGATCGACGTACCACTGGTGGCCGCTGTCGCTCCCGGAGACCCGCTTCTCGATGACGATCACGATGACGTGGAGGGCGGCATCGAGGATTCCCCTGGTTCCCTCGTCGGGGACATCCCCGGTATCCCCGACATCCCCCTTGACGCTCTCCGCGACCGCCCGCTGATCTGCCTCCCCCACGGCACCGGCGTACGCGAGGCGCTCGAACGTGGGTGTACGCGGGCGGGATTCCGACCTCGGGTCATGTTCGAGGCGGCGGCTCCTCACACCCTCAAGCAGCTCGCCGCCCGGGGCCTCGGCGTCGCCGTGCTGCCCTCGGGGGAGGACGAGGCCGGCCACGGCGGGGAGCTCCGCACGCTGCGCATCGTCCGCCCCGGCATGCGCGCCCGTATCGCCGTGGCCTGGCGGGCCGACGGGCCGGCGAGCCCCGCGGCCCGGGCCTTCCTCGACCGTCTGCGCAAGACCCTTCCCAAGGCGCCGGAGACCTCTTGACGACGCCGTTTCCCGTCAGTCGACGCCGTTTCCCGTCAGTCGTCGTCGTTTCCCGTCAGTCGTCCTCCGTGCCCATCAGTCGTCCTCCGTGCCCTGGCCGCTGCCCCTCCGCAGCCGCCCCGACCACACCGGCTCCACCTGTTCCCACTCGCGTTCCCACGCCGCGAGACCATGGGCCTCGACCGTCTTCCGTACGAGAAGCAGCGCGCCCGCCCCCACGGCGCCGACGGCCGCCGCTGTGGCCGTTCCGCCGGAGAGGGCGACGACCGCGCGGTCCGCCGAGCTGCCCGGGGGCCGGGCCTGGACGCCGTTGTCGTCCACCCAGATGGTGACGGTGCGCCCGCTCGGCGAACCGGCCGGGACGGGGACGCTGCCGGTCCTCCGGACGTGGCCGGGGTAGCCCCAGACCGCCGGTGCGACGGCCTGCGGGTGCGAGCCGTACCTCGTGGCCACGGGCAGTTCCTTGGCCAGGGCCGTCGTCGTCGCCGTCACCTGGTGGCGATGGGCCGCCAGGGCCCGGTCGGCCCTGGACCCGGACGTCCACAGCAGCCCGGCTGCGACGGCGCCGCAGATCAGGGCCATCAGCAGGACGACGACCAGGGCGGTGCGGCCGCCGGGGGACGGCTCGTGGTGGGACATGGCGCACCTCCGGGTGGGAACGACTCGCTCACCGGATGTCCGGGGGTCGGGTCTCGGCGCCTCGTGCGTCGGCGCGCCGCACCGGGATCGTGTGCACGGTCCCGCTTTCCGCGTCCGGCATCGGGACCCGCACCGTGAGGATGCCGTCCGCGTACGAGGCGTCGACGTCCCCTACGGGGATCGTGGCCGGCAGGCGCACGGTCCTGCGGAAGGCTCCGTACCGGAACTCCGAGTGCTCCTTGTCCTCCTCGCTCTCGGCGTGCTCGCCGCTGACGGTGATCAGGTTGTCGTCGACCGTGATGCCGATGTCGTCGGGGTCCAGGCCCGGCAGCTCGGCCCGCAGCATGTACACGCCGCCGGAGTTGGTGACCTCCACCGGGATGGAGTGGGCGGCCGTGGCGGGGCGCCAGCCGGGCAGCCCCGGGAACTCGCGGTCGAACCAGTCGTTGAAGTCGGGGAACCGGCGGTGCCTGCGTTCCGCCTTGTCTGCGGTCATCGTTCTGCTCCTGGTCTGGGGGCCTCTCGCCGTCACTGCCGCTGCCTCCGTCGCCGCCTCCCCCTCCGCCTCCATTCAGTCTCTGCCTTCGTCCCTGCCTTCGTCTCCGTCGCGGTCTCCGTGGCCCACTCTTCCGCTTTCGTCCCGCCCTACGAAGTGCCCCACGGGGCCGCCCGGGAGGGCCGAACGGACCGTCCCGATACGGGACCGACCGGCCCATGCGCAGGGGCGCCCGGTCACGCTCGTCACCGTCGCCGTCACCGGGTGAGGTCGCGGCGGCGCAGGAGCACCTGTGCGGCGAGGAGACCGGCCGCGCCCGCGCCCGCCAGGACGGCCGCGCGCGACCAGAGGACCGCGCCTTGGGCGAGGGCGTCGCCCGGCGTGTAGTAGTGGAACGGGCTGACGTACCGCAGCGGCGCGGCGGGCTCCCAGGCCAGGGCGATGAAGTTGACGGCGAAGCCGACCGCGCCGATCGCGACGACCGCGCCCAGGACCAGGGCCCGGCGCCCCACCGCGGCGGACACGGCGAGCGCGGGGCCCGTGACGCAGAGGGTGAAGGCGTATCCCATGATCCCGGCGGCGAACACACCTCTGAGGCCGACCTGCGCGTGGATCTTCGGGGAGAGCGCCACGCCCGCCGCGACGGTCAGGGTGGCCGCGGCGGTCACGGCGGCGGAGGCCAGGAGGAGGGCGGCGGCGCGCTCGGCGAGCAGCCGGGTGCGGGTGACCGGCCGGACCATGACGAGCTCGATCGTGCCCGATTCCACGTCGGCGGCGACGGCGGCCGCCGCGAGCGAGCCGATCACGGTCAGTTGGAGGGCGATCCAGAACGGATGGGTCAGCCCCGCGCCGAGCAGCCCCGGGTAGCTGGCGATCGAGACGTCCCCGCTGGAGCCGCTAAACGCCCGGTACGCCGAGGGCGGCGACCTGCCGCCCGAGAAGAGCTGCTCCGGCGGGATCGTGTTCGTCACGACGACGATGAGCGCCTCGAAGGCCACCATGCCGATCAGGACGGCGATGAGCATCCGCCGTCTGCGGTGGAGGGCCAGCCAGAGGAGGGGCAGGCGGGCGTTCATGGCGGGTTTCCGGGCGGGGGTTCGGGAGGGGATTCGGGCCGGAGTGAGGGCCGGGCTTCGGGGGACGCTTCGGGCGGGCGGTCACGATAGAGGTCGAGGAAGGCCTCGTCCAGGCCCGCCTCCTCCACCGTGATGTCGGCGACGGGGAGGGTGAGCAGTGCGCGCAGGGTGGCCGTGAGGTCGCTCGGCGGGACCAGCAGCTCGGCCCGGTCGCCCTGCCAGCGCGGATTCCAGCGGTCCGCGTCCCCGAGGCTGCGGGGGCGGCCGGGGCGTACGCCGGTGAGGGTGAGGCGGATCCGGCGGGCCCGGGCCTCGCGGAGCGCGGCGACGCGCTCGACGGTGACGAGCCGGCCCTCGCGGATGATGGCGACCCGTCCGCAGGCGCGCTGGACCTCCGGCAGCACGTGACTGGACAGCAGTACGGTGCGCCCGGCGCCGGTGGCCTCGGCCAGCAGCGCGTAGAAGGTCTCCTGGACGAGCGGGTCCAGGCCCTCCGTGGGCTCGTCGAGCACGACGAGGCGGGGATCGTGCTGGAGCGCCTGGACCAGGCCCAGCTTCTGCTTCATGCCCCGGGAGTAGCCGAGGACCGGGCGTCGCAGGTCCCTCTCCGAGAGGTCGAGCCGCTCGCACAGCTCCTGGCGGCGGGGTGAGGGTGCCCGCTGGAGAGCGGTGAGCAGGTCGAGCGTCTGGGCTCCGGTGAGTTCGGGGTAGAGGCGCAATTCGCCTGGCAGGTAGCCGAGTTGGGGTGCGAGCCGGGCGTGGTCCGTGATCGGGTCGAGGCCGAGTACGCGTGCGTGGCCGGACGTGGGGCCGAGCAGTCCGACCAGACACCGCAGCGTCGTCGTCTTCCCGGCGCCGTTGGGGCCGAGGAAGCCGAAGACCTCCCCCGCCTCCACCGCCAGGGACAGGGACTCCACGCCGACGACCGGCCCGTATCGCTTCGACAGCCGGCTGAGCTCGATGACGTGCGTCTCACCCATACGTTCAGTGTGTGCCCGGGGCGGTCGGACGGCGGCTCCGGGCGGTACCCGTGGCGGCCGGGGGTTCCTCCCCGCGCGTCATGAAGCCCGACGGGACGATCTCCACCGGGCAGTACGCGTGGTGGATCAGCGTGTGCGCGACGCGTCCGAGGGACGGTCCGAGGCCGAGTGGGCGGCGGCCCCGGCCCATCACGATCAGGTCGGTGCGGGCGCTCGCCTCGACGAGGATCCCGGCGGAGCTCGTACCCGTCTCCAGGTGGTGGGTGACGACCAGTTCGGGGTGGAGCCGCCGCATGCGTTCGGCGAGCGTCTGCGTCTCGCGTACGCGCTGCCGGGCGATGCCGTCCAGATCGTCGAGCATGGTGGCGACGCTGCCGACCTGGGACAGCACGTTCCAGACGCTCACGACGCGGAGCGTCGCCTTGCGGGCCTCCGCCTCGGCGGCGGCGAGCGGCAGCCAGTCCAGGTCGGCGACGCCGCGCACGGCTGCGGTCACCGAACCCGCGCCGGGGCGCGTCCGCTCCCCGCGGACGACGATCACGGGGACGTCGGCGCGGGCCGCCACGCCCAGTCCCACGGATCCGAGCATGAGGGTGGCGAAGCCGCCGAGGCCCCGGTTGCCGACCACGATCGTCCCCTTGGCGCCGGCGGCCGCCCGGAGGCCGGAGACCGGTTCCTGACGGCCGAGTTCCCTGGTGACGGCGAGGTCCGGGAAGTCCTCCCCGACCAGGCGCGCGGTACGGGCCAGCAGGTCGCGGCCTGCTTCCCGTACCTCCTGGATCGTCTCCGCGTCGGCGAACAGGGCGCGCCGGTCGGTGTCCGCGGCGTGCACGAGGTGCAGGCGACGGCCCCGGCGGTCCGCCTCGGCCGCGGCCCACAGGACGGCGGTGCGCGCGGAGGGGGAGCCGTCGACTCCGACGACGACGTTGCCGAGTTCCGCTCGGCCGGGGAGCCCGGCGTTCATGGTTCCTCCCGCGAGTGGGATACCTCCTCCCACGCTGGCACCGGGGCCGGGCGGCGCGGGAGGGGCCGTTCGGTACCGATCGAGACCTGTACGGCCCTCCTGGGGCGAGTCGGCGGGCATGAGCATGGAGGCAGGGCCGAGGAGTGGAGGCGGGGCCGAGGAGTGGAGGCGGGTCATGACAGCGCAGGTCACGGTCGGTCTCGACGGCTCCGCCGAGAGTCTCGCCGCCGTGCGCTGGGCGGCGCGGGAGGCCGTGCTGCGCGAGGTGCCGCTCCGGATGGTGCAGGTGGAGGAGTGGCCGGAGGCGGTGGAACTCACCGGCGCCGCCACCCTGGCCGCCGAGAGCCGGTCCACGAGGCTGCTCCAGGACGCGGCCGACCGGGTACGGGAGGACCACTGCGGCCTTGAGGTGTTCACCGAGCGGGCGCGCGGCCGGGCGTCCGAGGTGCTGACGGCTGCGGTGAAGGCGGCCGATCTGACGGTGCTCGGCTCGCGCGGGCTCGGCGCCGCCGTCGGCTTCCTCGTGGGTTCGGTGTCGCTCGCCGTGGTCGGCGCCGCCGGGCGGCCGGTCGTCCTGGTGCGCGCGGAGGACGGGTGGGGCGCGCGCGCCGACGGCGGAATCGTGGTGGGCGTGGACATCTACCACCCGTGCGAGGCCCTGCTGGCCTTCGGATGCGCGGAAGGCGCCCGTACGGGCCTGCCCGTCCGCTTCGTGCACAGCTGGACGCTGCCCGCCTCGTACGCGTACGCCACCCTCGTAAACCCCGGCCTCGGCGAGGAACTGGGCGGCCGGCTCCTCGGCGGCCTGGACGATCTGCTGGTGCCGTGGCGGCGGCGGTACCCGGGGGTGGCGATGACGGCCACGGCGGTGGAGGGCTCGGCCGCGTACCACTTGGTGGCGGCGTCGCGGCGGGCGCGGCTGGTGGTCGTGGGCCGCCGGAGCCGGCGGGTCCCCCTCGGCCCCCACCTGGGCCATGTCGCCCACGCGGTGATCCACCACAGTCCGGCGCCGGTGGCGGTGGTGCCGGTGGTCTGAGGGCGTATGGGGGGGTGGGCGTGTGCGTCCGTCCGCGCCCCGTCCGCGCCCGTCCCCCGCCTGTCCGCGCCCGTCCCCCGCCCGTCCCCCGCCAGTCCGCGCCCCGTCCGCGCGTATCCCCCACCAGTCCCCGCCAGTCCCCGCCCGTTCACGCCCGTCCGCGCGTATCCCCCGCCCGTCCCCGCCCGTCCCCCGCCAGTCCGCGCCCCGTCCGCGCGTCACACCTCCCCCTCCCGTGGCACCGGAGGCCGCTGGGGTACGACGGCGACCGGGCAGGAGGCATGGTGGAGTGCGCGGTGGGCGACCCGGCCGAGTTCGAGGCCGACGAGGCCGTCGCGTCGGCGCGCGCCGACGACGAGCAGGTCGGCGGCGGCCGAGCGCTCGGTCAGCGCCCTGTGGGCGGGGCCCTCGACCGTGCTCCGGAGGAGCCGTACGCCGGGATACGCGCGTGCCACGGCGTCCAGCGCCTCGTCGAGCCGCTCGGACGCCTGCCCCTCGCCGTGCCCGCCGGTCCCGCCGGTCACGCCGGTCACGCCGGTCACGCCGGTCGGGAAGGGGGCGTGGGCCGGGCGTCGCCAGGCGCGTACGGCGTCGAGCTCCGCGCCCCGAGCCGCCGCCTCGCGGAAGGCGAACCGGACGGCGGGCGAGTCCACGTCGTGCTCGCCGACCCCCAGCAGGACGCGCCCGTGGCGTGCCGCCAGGGCCTGCTCGTCGCCTCGGACGACGACGACCGGACAGGAGGACCGGGCGGCCACGCCGAGGCTCACGGAGCCGAGCAGGAGGTCGGCGAACTCGCCGCGCCCCCGGGAGGCGACGACCAGGAGCGTGGCGTCGCGCCCTTCCCTGAGGAGGGCGCCGGAGGGGTCCTCGGGGAGGACGTGCGTGGTGAGGGCGAGGCCGGGGGCGCGGAGGCGGGCCCGGTCGGCGGCCTCGCGGACGACGTTCTCGCCGAGGTGGCGGCCCGACGGCAGATCCGCGTCCGGGTCCGGGACGTCGCCTTCGTACCGCTCCCAGAGCGAGGCGTGCACGATCCGCAGCGGGAGTCCGTGGCGTACGGCTTCGTCGACCGCCCAGTCCACGGCGGTGAGGCTCGCCCGGGACCCGTCCACTCCCACCACCAGGGGTGATTCCATCGTGCGCACCTTCCGGGACGTGGGGGGGCCGACCGTGCCCGTACCGCCGCGCTCGCGGCGCGCAGCGGCTCGCACCGGCGGGAGGAGGGGCCCATCCGCTTCTCGCGGATCCTGATTGCGCGGTGCGCGGTACGGGACCGCTTCCCCGCGTCTCTGGGTGGGTCCCCTCCTCACCTTCAGGAGAACACCGGTGGGCGGCGCGCGCCAGGGCTGTCCGGCCGGGAGACCGTCGGCGCCGTGCTCGGCGCCGTGCTCGGCGCCACGTTGCGCCTCGATCCGGCGGCGCTGACGGTGGAGGTACGGGACGGGCGGGTGGCCCTGGGCGGCGGGAACGGGAATCGGAACCGCGGTCGCGAACGGCATCGGAAGCTCGAACGGCAGCGGCGCCGGACGCCGAAGGAAGTGAACGGTCATGACCCAAGACATCGTCGTCGGTCTGGACGGCACGGAGCAGGCGGTCGCCGCCGCCGAGTGGGCGGCCGAGGAGGCGCTGCTGCGGGGTACCGGGCTGCAGTTGGTGCACGTACTGGAGCCGTCGCCGGACGTGCTCGTGCCGATGGTGTCGCGGGAGCCGGTGGAGTCGTGGGCCCTGGACCTGCTCGCGCGGACGGCCGCCGGGCTGCGGGAACACCGTCCGGGGCTCGCCGTGACCACCCGGGTCCTGCCCTCGGGCCCCGTGCCGAGCCTGGTGGCCGCGGCGGACCGGAGTGCACTGCTGGTCCTCGGCTCGCGGGCGCTGGGCGGCGTGACCGGGTATCTCGTGGGCTCGGTCGGGATGACGGTCGCCGGCCGGGTGGAACAGCCCATCGTGCTGGTACGGGCCGGGAGCGCGGCGCGGCGGGGACCGGTGGTGGCCGGGGTCGACGTACGGCAGCCGGCGGACGGGATCCTGCGGTTCGCGTGCGAGGAGGCCGCCTGGCGGCGCGGGTCTCTGGAGGTCGTGTACGTACAGGAGTTGCCCTTGTACGCGAGCCTCGGCCCGGCCATGGTGCCGGACGTACGGCCCGCTGTGACCCCGGAGATCCGGCACTCGTTGGAGGAGCTTCTGGAGTCGTGGCGCGCGAAGTACCCGGACGTGGCGGTGAACGGGCGGGTGCTGATCGGTTCGGCCGGTGAGGAACTCGTACGGATCGCGGGGGACGCGGCGCTCGTCGCGGTGGGCCGGCGCACCCGGAAGTCGGTACTCGGCGGCAGCATCGGGAGCGTGGCCCACGCGGTGATGCACCACAGCCCGGCACCGGTGGCCGTCGTGCCCCACGACTGAGGGGGCGAAGGCGGGAGGCTTCCGGCGCCAACACACGTCCCCCAACCGGGACATGGGGAAAACAGCCCCTGCTACGGTGGCCGGATGGCAACGATCAAGAAGTTCCAGGTCACGTTCGACTGCGCGGACCCCGAGCGTCTCGCCCGCTTCTGGTGCGAGGTGCTGGGGTATGTCGTCCAGCCGCCGCCGAAGGGTTTCGACTCGTGGGACGCCTACCATCGCTCGCCGGAGTCCGAGAAGACGATGGGCTGGTTCGCCTGCTCCGACCCGTCGGGCGTGGGCCCGCGCCTGCTGTTCCAGCGCGTCCCCGAAGGCAAGGTCGTGAAGAACAGGGTGCACCTCTGCACACGGGTCGGCACCGGCCTCGTGGGCGAGGAGCGCCTGGCCACGCTGCAGGCCGAGAGCGCGCGGCTGGTGGCGCTCGGCGCGGTGCAGGAACGCGTCCTGCTGGCCGACGAGGAGAACGAATCCTGCATCGTGATGCAGGACATCGAGGGCAACGAGTTCTGCCTCGACTGAGCGGGCGCGTGGAGTAGGCGAAACGAGAGGGTGAGGCGAGGCGAGGCGAACAGCACCGAGCCTCACCCACTCCCTCCGACAGCCCCTCGGCACACAGAAACTCCATGGCCACAGCCCTCACGAGGCCGATACAGTCCGCTCTCCGAACCCCGTCCGTCACGGGGCCCATCCCCTCAGAGAGCGGCACGCAGATGACCGACCACCCGGCGACGACGACCCTGTGGCGCCCCACCGGCCCCAAGGAGCTGGATCTGGTCCGCGACCTGAACTGGCGCGCCTGGCCGCCCCGCCTCCCCGAGCAGCCGATCTTCTACCCGGTCCTGAACGAGGACTACGCGATCAGGATCGCCCGCGACTGGAACGTGAAGCACGACGGCGCCGGCTACGTCACCCGCTTCGACGTCGAGTCGGCTTTCCTGAGCCGCTATCCCGTCCAGCGGGCCGGCGGCCGGACGATCCTCGAACTGTGGGTTCCGGCGGAGGAGTTGGACGCCTTCAACGCGCACATCGTGGGCCCGATCCAGGTGGTCCACTCGTTCCAATGAGAGAGGTCGGGGCGCGGACCGGCTCCAGAACGGGGACGACACCGTATGCCACCTCCAGCGAGACCCGCGGGGTCGGAAAGGCCCGCTCGCCGAAGCGGGCCGCGCGGCTCAGCGGAGCCCTCTCAGCGCCTGACGCGCGGCATCCCCAGGCCGATCCAGGAGATGATCTCGCGCTGGATCTCGTTGTTGCCGCCGCCGAAGGTGAAGATGACGGCCGAGCGGTAGCCGCGTTCGAGTTCGCCGTGGAGGACCGCGCCGGCCGAGCCCTCCTTCAGGGCTCCCGCCGCACCGGTGACCTCCATGAGCCAGGCGTACGCGTCGCGGCGGGCCTCGGAGCCGTAGACCTTGACCGCGGAGGCGTCCTGGGGAGTGAGGGTGCCGTTCTGGACGGCGTTCACCATCTGCCAGTTGAGGAGCTTCATCGCGTCTAGGCGGGTGTGCGTGCGGGCCAGGGTGCGGCGGACCCAGCTCAGGTCCAGGACGCGCCGGCCGTCGGCCAGCTTGGTGTCGGCGGCCCAGCGCTGGACGTCGTGGAGGGCGCGGATCGCCATCGTGCCGTGCGCGGCCAGGGTGACCCGCTCGTGGTTCAGCTGGTTGGTGATCAGGCGCCAGCCCTTGTTCTCCTCGCCGACCCGGCGCGAGCACGGCACGCGGACGTTCTCGTAGTAGCTCGCCGTCGTGTCGTGCGAGGCGAGGGTGTTGATCAGCGTGCAGGAGTAGCCGGGGTCGCTCGTCGGCACCAGCAGCATCGTGATGCCCTTGTGCGGCGGCGCCGCCGGGTCGGTGCGGACCGCGAGCCAGACCCAGTCGGCGGTGTCGCCGTTCGTGGTCCAGATCTTCTGGCCGTCGACCGTGTAGTGCCCCGTGACCTCGTCACCCTCCCGCACCGCGCGCGTCTTCAGCGCCGCCAGGTCCGTGCCCGCCTCCGGCTCGCTGTAGCCGATCGCGAAGTCGATCTCCCCCGAGAGGATCTTCGGCAGGAAGTACGCCTTCTGCTCCTCCGTACCGAACTGCATGATCGTCGGGCCCACGGTGTTCAGCGCCATCAGCGGCAGCGGTACGCCCGCCTGCGCCGCCTCGTCGAAGAAAATGAACTGCTCCATCGGGCTCAGCCCGCGCCCGCCGTACTCCTTGGGCCAGCCCACGCCCAGCCAGCCGTCCATACCGAGACGACGCACGGTCTCCCGGTAGAAGCGCTTCTGCGCGGCGGGGTCGGCGTAACGGGCGTGTACGTCCTCGGGGACGAGCTCGGCGAAGTACGCACGCAACTCGGCGCGCAGGCTGTGCTGGGCGGGCGTGTACTCGAGGTGCATGGCGTCGTCTCCCCTGGATCGGTCTCCGCGCGGTGCCGCGCCACGGTAGAACGTGTTCCACAAATGGGGAAGGGGTGGGGACGGAGCAGACTCCGTTCCCACCCGTGCGCACACGCATCCGCGCTTCGCTCAGGGGAGCAGCTCGTCGAGCGACGCACGCCCCTTCTCGGCCATGCGCCGCTCGGCCCAGGCGAGGTTCTTCGCATTCAGGTCCCGGCCGGACGCGAGGCACACGTCCTCCGCCGAGAACTCACCCTCCGACCCGGCATGCAGCATCCTGTCGGGCGTCGGGATGTCCCCCCGGAACGTCTTGTCGGTCTCACCGTTCATGCCGCCTCCTCATGTTCTGCAGGCACTCGCCATTCTCGTGTCCGGACTCCGCTCCCGCATCCGGGCGGAAGGCCGTGCGGGCGGCGCGTCGGTGCCGTGTCGACGCCACGTCGATAGCGGCGGGGAGGGTGGGCGGGAGCCCATGACCCGGATGAGCCCATTCCCCGGATACGGGGAGGGCGCCCACCCCCTACGAGGAGCCCCATGACGACGACACCCCCATCCAGCCTCAGCGCCCAGCCCGGGCCCGCACCCGCACCCCAGCCCCTCCCCCTCCGCCGCCTCACCGTCACCGCCGTCCGCCCGGTCACCCCACGCATGGTCCGCGTCACCCTCGGCGACCCGTCCCTGGCCGAGGTATCGCTCGCCGGCCCCGACCGGCAGGTCAAGCTGTACTTTCCGCGCCTCGGGCAGCCCGAGCCCGTACTGCCCGCCCCCGACCCCGACGGCGACGTCATGCGCTGGTACGCCGCGTACAGCGCGATCCCCGAGGAGCGGCGGCCCTGGATGCGGAGCTACACGCTGCGTTCCCACGACCCCGCCGCCGCCACGGTCGACGTCGACTTCCTCCTGCACGGCGGGGACGGGGGCGGAGACGGGCCCGCCACCCGCTGGGCACGGGGCGCCCGCGTCGGGGACGTCCTCGGGATGTTCGGGCCCTCCGACCACTTCGCCCCGCCCGTCGACCCCGGCACCGGCGACTGGGCCCTTCTGGTGGCCGACGCGTGCGCGCTGCCCGCGCTCGCCACGCTCGTCGCCGCCCTGCCGCCGGGCCACCGCGCCCTCGCGTACGTCCAGGTCGCCGACGCGGCCGAGGAACAACCGCTGCCGACGGCCGGGCGGCTCACCGTGCGCTGGCTGCACAGCGACGCCTCCCCGGAGGACGCCGTACGGGCGGCCGCCTTCCCCGCCGGACGGCCGTACGCGTGGCTGGCCGGCGAGGCGGCGACGGTACGGGCGCTGCGCCGCCACCTCGTCGAGGAGCGGGGGTTCGACCGGCGCGCCGTCGACTTCGCCGGGTACTGGCGCAGGAAGCTCACCCAGGACGACTCCCCTACGGAGGAGGACCTGGCGGAGGCGCGGGAGCGGCTCGCACTGCGGGACGGCCAGTAGGGGGCCGCCGGGAGCGGGGGGAGGGCTCGCTACACCAGCGCCGCCGCCTCCCTCACCGTAAGACCGGTGCCCTCCCCGTAGTGGACGCGGTACGCCTCGGGGTCGAGGGCCTTCCGCAGCGTCTCCTCCGCCCGCTCCCGCATCGCCGACTCCGTCGGGACCGTGTACGGGCGGAAGCCCGCGCCGCCCGATGTACCGCGGTGGGTGTCGTACGCGCCGAGCAGGCGGGCGCCCGTCTCGGGCGACCCGCTCCCCGCGCGGGCCCAGGCGGCGGGCGCGAACTGGGCGACGACGAGATAGGGGGCGACGAGGTACGCCAGGACCTCCATCTCCCGTACGGCGCGGGCTAGATGAGCGGTCGCCTGCTCGTACGCGCCCTCCTCGCAGGCCAGCCAGCCGCGCAGCCCGCCGAGCATGCCACGGAACAGGCCCGGGGTCTCCGCGCCGAACTCGGCTTCCATCAGGTCGAGTTCGGCGCGGGCCAGATCGGTGCGGCCGGTGTTCCCGTAGTGCTGGGCGAGCAGCAGGCGGGCGGTGCTCACGGGCTCCACCCCCGATTCGCCCGCTTCGTCGGCCGCTTCGGCGAGCATGCGTTCCGCGTCCGCCCAGGCCACGGGGTCGTCGGCCACGGCCCGGGTACGGAGCCGGACGGCGGCGAGGAGCGCCTTGAAGACGGGGACCTGGGAGTGGGCGCCGAGCCGGGCCGCGGCCTCCATGGCACGGGCGAAGTCGGCGGCGGCCTCGTCGGAGCGCCCGGCCCGTTCGTAGGTCTCGCCGCGCGCGGCGAGCGATTCGGCGATGCCCCAGGAGTCGCCCGCGGCCTCGAAGAGGCCCAGCGCCTCCTCGGCGTCACCGGGCTGCTCGCCGAGCAGCTTGGCCCGCAGGAGCAGGCCGAAGGCCACGTCCCAGTCCTCGCCGTGCGCGCGGGCGGCGGCGACGATCGCGGCGAGGGTCTCGTCGAGGCTGCCGAAACCGCCCGTCATGAGCCGGGCGAAGTACCACATCGCGCCGGGCTGGCGGCAGGTCTGCGGCAGTCCGGGGCGGTACGCCGCGACGACGGCGTCCAGGCGGGCGCGGGTCTCGGGGCGTTCCAGCAGGCCGCCACCGCCGCCGCCCTCGCCTCTCTCACCGCCCTCACCGCCCTCGGTGGCGAGGACGAAGAGCTGTCCACCACGCCGCGCCTCCCACAGACGCTCCCCCGTCCACGGCGGCGGTACGTCGACGCACCGCCCGGCGAAGGGCTCTGCACGCCGCACCGGCGCCAGGAACGGGTCGGGACCGAGGCCGGCGGCCGCCCGGGCCCAGGTGCGGGAGTCGAGCTGGTGGTTGCGCAGCTGCCAGAACCAGCTCATGGCGTGGACCAGGCACAGCGCCTCCTGCTCCTCCCCCAGCCGTACGGCGGTCCGCAGCGCGCCCCGGATGTTGTCGTGCTCGGTCTCGAAGCGGGCTACGGCGAACGCCTGCCGGGAGCCACGGAGTTCGGGCTCGATGCGGCGGGCGAGCTCCCGGTAGTACACGAGATGCCGCCGCTCGACACTCTCCCGCTCCCCGGCCTCGTCAAGCCGCTCCCCCGCATACTCACCCACCGTCTCCAACAACCGATACCGCATACCCCCCTCCCCCTCATAGACCACCACCAACGACTTGTCGACAAGAGCCCCCAACACACCCAACACATCCCCCACATCACCAGAGGCGGCGCTGCACACCCCCTCCGCAGCCTCCAGATCACACCCACCCGTAAAAACGGACAACCGCCGCAACACAGCCCGCTCGGCCCCGTCCAACAACTCCCACGACCAGTCGACAACCGCCCGCAAGGTCTGCTGCCGCGGCAACACAGTCCGCGCCCCCGACGTCAACAACCGAAACCGATCATCCAACCGCTCCGCGATCTGCCCCGCCGTCAACATCCGCAACCGAGCCGCCGCCAACTCCACAGCCAACGGCAGACCATCCAACCGCCGAACAATCTCCTCAGCAGCCCCCGCAACCTCCTCCACCCGAAAACCAGGCCGCACCGCAGCCCCCCGCTCACCAAACAGCCGCACCCCCGCCCCCACAGACAACGGCCCCAACACCCGCACCACCTCCCCCGGCACCCCCAACGACTCCCGACTCGTCGCCAGCACCGTCACCCCCGCACACCGCGCCAACAACACCTCCACCAACCCCGCAACCGCACCCACCACATGCTCACAGTTGTCGAGAACCAGCAGCATCCGGCGGCGGGCACAGTGCTCGACCAGGGCGGCGAGCGGGTCTCGGCCCGTCGGCTCGGCCAGGGCGGGGCCGCTCCAGAGCTGGGTCTCGCGGGCGCCCAGTGCGGTGAGGACGGCGGCGAGAACGGCGGATTCCTCGCGTACGGAGGCGAGTTCGACCACCCACACCTCGATCCGCCGCTCGGGGTCGGCCGGGCCCGCCTCGACACCCCGGGCGGCCTCCATGGCGAGGCGCGTCTTGCCGACCCCGCCGGGACCGAGGAGGGTGACGAGCCGCGACCTCACCACATCCTCGGCCAACTCCGCCAATTCGGCCTCCCGTCCCAGGAACGAGGTGAGCGGGAGGGGCAGGGCGGCGGGGCGGGGCGCGACGGGCTCGGCTTCCGATCCGGCAAGCAACTCCCCGTACAGCTCCTTCAGTTCGCGGCCCGGGTCGGTGCCGAGGTGTTCGGCCAGAGCGGTGCGCACGGTCTCGTAGGCGGCGAGGGCCTCTGCGGGGCGGCCCGCTGCGCGCAGGGCGCGCAGGTGGAGGGCGTGCAGGGGTTCGTCGAGAGGGTGCTCGGCGACGAGGTCGGCCAGCGGGGCGAGGGCGTCCTGGGCGTGACCGAGGGCCACGGCGGCGGCGAGGCGGTCGCGCCGGGCGCGGGTGCGGCGGCGTTCGGCGCGGACGGCGAGGGGGTCGATGTCATGGCCGGGGAGGTCGGCGAGTGCGGCACCCCGCCAGAGACCAAGGGCCTCGTCGAGCAGCTCCGCCGCCCGCTGGGGGCGGCCGGCGTCCAGCTCGCGGGCGGCGGCGTCGGCGTTCCGTTCGAAGCGGAACACGTCGATCTCCTCGGGCGCGGCGACGACGAGCCGATAGCCGCCGGGCTCCGAGGCGACCGCGTCGGGGCCGAGGGCGCGACGCAGGCGCCCGACGAGGGCCTGGAGGGCGGCCAGACGGCCACCGACGGCCGCGGTGCTGCCACCCGCGGCGGCCGCGGGGGCCGCGGGGGCCGTCCCAGTCCCACCGCGCATGGCCTCGGCGCCCGCTTCCGGGCCCTCCTCGTCCCCCCACACCTGCGCGATCAGCGCGTCCGTGCCCACCGGGCGCCCTCCCGCCGCGGCCAGGGCGGTGAGGAGGGCCCGGAGGCGGGTGCCGTTCAGGGCGGCCTCGCGGCCGTCGGCGCGGAGGGCCTGGGCGGGGCCGAGGATGCGATAGGACGGATGCACCGGCCCATTCTGCCGAACACCTCGGGGAAGCCCGCCGGGGAAGCCCCGGAAAGCCCCGGAAAGCCCCAGGGAGCTCCCCGAGCAAACCCCGCCGGGAAATCCCCCAGGGATTCACCCATACGGCGGTGTCGCCGCCATGGCGTCCAGGGGGTGCCGGTTCGACAATGGGGAGGATGACCGAAGACGAGCGGAGCGCGCACGGCGGCGAGATCGGGCCGACCGAGCGGCTCGCCATGAACCGTACCGGCAGCTTCGACTGGGATCTCGACACGGGCACCATCGATGTCGACGACGCGGGGCTGCTGGTCTTCGGGGTCGCCCCGGAGGAGTTCGACGGGCGGCCGGCGACGCTGGTGCGCGGGCTGGACCCGGAGGAGCGGTCCCGGCTCGACGCGGTGATCAAGCGGGCCATCACCGGCGGGGAGTCCTCGTACACCGCGCACGTCCGACTCGAACGTCCCGACGGGACACCTCAATGGACGCATGTGCAGGCGAGGATCCTGCGCCGGGACGGGCTCCTGGCGTACCGGATCGTGGGGATCGTGCGGGACGCGACGGCCGAGGTGACGCATTCGGCGTTCCTCCTGGAGCTGGAGAAGCGCCGCGAGGTGCAGACGTCGATCGTGGAGCGGACGACGCACGCGCTGTCGCGGGCGGTCACGGTGGACGACGTGACGGCGGCGCTGACCGGCCCCGGGGGTCTGGCGCGGCTCGGCGCGGAGGGGCTCGCGCTGGGGCTCGTGGAGAACGACTCCCTGAACATCATCGCGCTGTCCGGGGAGTCCCTGGACGTGTTCGACGACTTCCGGATCCGGCGGCTCGACCAGGGGCTGCCGATGGCGGAGACGGTGCTGAGCGGTCGCCCGCGGTTCGTCCCGACGTTCGCCTCGCTCGGGCGGGACTTTCCCGAGCTGGCGTCGTACGTGAACCGGATGCCGTTCAAGTCGGCCTGCTATCTGCCGCTGATCGCGCAGGCCCGCAAGCTGGGCGGGCTCGCGCTGTTCTACCGGCGGCGGAGCACGTTCAACGCGGACGAGCGCAATCTGCTGCTGGGGCTCGCGGCGATCGTGTCGCAGTCGCTCCAGCGGGCGATCCTCTTCGACGAGGAGCGGGAGCTGGCCACCGGCCTCCAGGCGACGATGCTGCCGCGCCGGATCCCGGTGATCACCGGGGGCGAGATCGCGGTGCGCTATCACGCGGCGTGGAGCGGCCGGCAGGTCGGCGGTGACTGGTACGACGTGATCCCGCTGCCGCGCGGGCGGGTCGGGATCGTGGTGGGCGACGTGCAGGGGCATGACACGCACGCCGCGGCGATCATGGGGCAGCTGCGGATCGCGCTGCGGGCGTACGCGGGCGAGGGCCACGCCCCGTCCACGGTGCTGGCGCGTGCCTCCCGCTTCCTCGCCGAGCTGGACACGAACCGCTTCGCGACCTGTACGTACGCCCAGGTGGATCTGGCCGGCGGCACGGTGCGTGGGGTGCGGGCGGGGCATCTGGGGCCGTTGATCCGGCATACGGACGGGCGGGTGGGCCGGCCGAAGCTGCGGGGCGGGCTGCCGCTGGGGCTCGCGACGGTGTTCGGGGACGAGGAGTTCCCGGAGACCCGGCTCGATCTGGTGCCGGGCGAGACGCTGGTGCTGTGCACGGACGGGCTTGTCGAGCAGCCGGGGACGGACATCGAGGCGGGGCTTTCGGCGCTCGCGGACGCGGTGAGCAGTGGTCCGCCGCAGGCGGAGGCGCTCGCCGACCATCTGTCCGAGCAGCTGTGGGAGCGCTGGGGTTCGGGGGACGACGTGGCGCTGCTGGTGCTGCGGAGGAGTCCCGACCCGGGTACGCCGCGGGCGCCGCGTATCCATCAGTACATCCACCAGGCCGACCCGCAGGGCCTGTCGGACGCGCGGGCGGCGGTGGGTCAGGCGCTGGTGGACTGGGGCATGCCGGAACTCGCGGACGACGCCGAGCTGTTGACGGGCGAGCTGCTGGTGAACGTGCTGCTGCACACCGAGGGCGGCGCGGTGCTGACCCTGGAGGTGCTGCCGGAGCCGGTGCGGCGGGTGCGTCTTTCGGTGCAGGACCGTTCGAGCGCGTGGCCTCGGCGGCGTACTCCCGGGGAGGCGGCGACCTCGGGCCGGGGGCTGCTGCTGATGGACGCGCTGGCCTCGCGCTGGGGTGTGGAGCCGCGGGGCGAGGGCAAGGCGGTGTGGTGCGAGATCGGGCCCGCGCCCGCGGCGGGCCCGGCGGGCTGACGGGAGGAGGGTGCGGCCGATGGACCCGGTGGCGGCGTTGGAGCGGATCGCGTTCCTGCTGGAGCGCTCGCAGGCACCCACGTACCGCGTCCGTGCCTTCCGTACGGCGTCGGCGGCGGTGACGGCGCTGGGCGCGGAGGAGGTGGCGCGGCGGGCGGCGGCGGGGAGCCTGGAGTCGGTGAAGGGCATCGGGCCGAAGACGGCGGCGGTCGTGCGGGAGGCGCTCGACGGGCGGGTGCCGGACTATCTGGAGCGGCTGGAGCGGGAGATCCCGGTGCCGGAGGTGTCGGGCGGCGAGACGCTGCGGGCGGCGCTGCGCGGCGACTGCCACCTCCACTCGGACTGGTCGGACGGCGGCAGCACGATCGTGGACATGGGCCGGACGGCGGCCCGGATCGGGCACGAGTGGGCGGTCCTGACGGACCATTCGCCGAGCCTGAAGGTGGCACGCGGCCTCTCCGCCGAGCGGCTGCGGCGGCAACTGGACCTGGTGGCCCGGCTGAACGAGGAGTGGGCGCCGTTCCGGCTGCTCACGGGGATCGAGTGCGACATCCTGGAGGACGGCTCGCTGGACCAGGAGCCGGAGCTGCTCGACCGGCTGGATCTGGTGGTCGGCTCGGTCCACTCGAAGCTGCGGATGGAGCCCCGGGCGATGACCCGCCGCATGGAGAAGGCCGTCCGCAACCCTCTGCTCGACGTACTCGGCCACTGCACAGGCCGCCTGGTGAGCGGCGGCCGGCTCCGCCCCGAGTCCCAGTTCGACGCGGAACGCGTCTTCACCGCCTGCGCCGAAACAGGCACGGCAGTCGAAATCAACAGCCGCCCCGAACGCCTGGACCCACCCCACCGCCTCCTTCACCTCGCCATGGCCGCCGGAGCCCACTTCGCAATCAACACGGACGCCCACGCCCCGGGCCAACTGGAGTGGCAGATCCTCGGCTGCGCGCGGGCCGAGGAGTGCGGGGTCCCGGCGGAGCGGGTGATCAACACTTGGTCGGCGGAGGAGCTGCTGGGGTGGGCGCGGAGCTAGGGCCTGTCGCCTTGATGGATCCGCAGGTCGGCGCCCCCTTGATACTTGCGGCATCGCGCATGGAAGCCTGTCCACATGGATACATTCGCGGACCGACTCGACGGCGGGTGGAAGTGGTGGGAGGCCGCCATTGAGGAAGCGCAGGAAGGGCGCTGGGTCCGCGACGCCGTGGAGCGGCAAGTCATCCACGACATCGGCGCCGCCACAAACCCACTCCATGGCGGACGGATGGCCCCGTTCAGCGAGGACTCGTGGCACGTACGCATCGGGAGGGTCGCGAACTGGGCCGGGGTACTGCGGCTCGCGGCCCGATCAGGCGGGTGGGTGCTCCAACCCGTCGCCGGACACGTCCCACCCAACCCTGCTGGCATGGCCGAGCTGCTGTCCGGCATCTACGCGGTCGGGGAGCAAGGAGAGATCTGGATGCGGCAGCTCCTGAAGGGTGAGCTGCCACCAGAAGACGAGATCGCGAAGGCCGAGGGCTTCCTCACCGGGCCTGGATCCGTCGAGGACCTTGAGCTCTTCTTCTACGACTGAATCGCCGTTGCTCCGTAGTCATCAGTCATCGCCGTGCCCAGATGAGGATGGTGGCGAGGTGGAGTGCGGCCTGGCAGGCGATGGCGAGCTTGTGCGTTCGCATGGCCAGGTGACGCAAAGGGCGAGGGGTCGTGCACGGCTGTCGCTGGCGAGGTGGACTTTCGTGCTCAGGACGCCGCGGGAGCGTCCGAGGGCGTGGTCGTCGGGTTCGGCCCGGCCTGGAGCCCCCTGGAACGAACCGGGCTCGTCCGGCAGGTCACGCCAGGGCGAGCAGGTGCGGTACTTCCACGCCATGGCCTCCAGGGTTCGGCGGTGGTCGGCCCATCGCCGACCGACTGGTCACGTCCGACTCCACCACGCCCACCACGGACGGAACTGACACTCGGGGAACGACTCCTGTGTCTGGACCCGCGTCGCTGAAGGTGGTCAAGGCGATCGACAGGCGCTGAGCTTGAGCGCGATCGGTGAGATCAGGACCGCGCGGTCCGGAACGTCAGATACCGGGTGAAGGTCTCGTTGCTGTCGGGGGTGAAGCGCCACTCCAGCAGGGCCGATCGCAGCTCCGGCTCGGTCAGCCAGCCGTGCCAGGCGACTTCATCGGAATTGGGGACCACGTTGTCCGGCACCACGGCTTCATGCACGCCGAGCCAGTGAGGGCTCAAGCCGCTGCGGTTGATGAACGTGAACAGCAGGCGCGGCAGCGTGCGAATGCCCACCTCTTCGGCCAGCTCCCTCGCGGCGGCCTGTTCATAGGGCTCGCCGACATTCGCGGCGCCCCCGACCCCGAGCTCATAGAGCCCGGGGAAGCGCGATACCTCCTCCGACCGTCGGTGGACGAGGATCCGTCCACGCTCGTCACGACACACCGTCACGGCGACTCGGTGCAGCCAGCCCTCCCGGATGGCCTGCCGGCGGCTGACCGGCCCCAGCACACGATCTTGATCGTCGACACGCTCCACCAGTTCATCCACGACGCACACCCTGGCAGAGCCCACTGACAAGACCGCCTTTCGGGCAGGAGCGTGCTGACCCCGGGAGGGGTCAGCCGCGTTGCCAGACTGTTGTCGGGTTGCAGAATTCTCGGATGCCGTGGCCGGAGAGTTCGCGGCCGTAGCCTGAGCGCTTCACTCCGCCGAAGGGAAGGGCGGGGTGGGAGGCGGTCATGCCGTTGACGAAGACGCCGCCTGCTTCCAGGTCGCGTACGAAGAAGGCGATGTCCTCTTCCTTGCGGGTCCACACGTTGGAACTGAGGCCGAAGGGCGAGTCGTTGGCTACGGCTACGGCTTCCTCGATGTCGGCGACCGGGTAGAGGGTGGCGACGGGGCCGAAGGTCTCCTCGCGGTGGATGCGCATCTCCGGGGTGATGCCGGTCAGGACGGTCGGCCGGTAGTACCAGCCGCGTGGCAGGGCGTCGGGGCGGCTCGCCCCGCACAGGACGGTGACGCCTCGGCGTACCGCGTCGTCGACGAGGGTCTCCAGGTCGGTCCGGCCCTGTTCGGTGGCCAGGGGGCCGACGTCGGTGTCCTCGTCCAGGGGGTCGCCTACGGTGAGGGCGTTCATGGCGGCGGTGAAGCGTTCGGCGAAGTCGTCGTAGACGTCCTGGTGGACGATGAAGCGCTTGGCCGCGATGCAGGACTGCCCGTTGTTCTGTACGCGCGCGGTCACGGCGGTCTTGACGGCGCGCGGGATGTCGGCGGAGGGCATGACGATGTACGGGTCGCTCCCGCCCAGCTCCAGGACCGTCTTCTTCACCTCGTCCCCCGCGATGGCGGCGACGGAGCGGCCGGCCGGTTCGCTGCCGGTGAGCGTCGCGGCGACCACCCTCGGGTCGCGCAGCACGCCCTCGACCGCGCCCGAGCCGATGAGCAGGGTCTGGAAACAGCCCTCGGGGAAGCCCGCCCTGCGGAACAGTTCGCCCAGGTACAGGGCGGTCTGGGGGACGTTGGACGCGTGCTTGAGGAGCCCCGTGTTGCCGGCCATCAGCGCGGGCGCCGCGAAGCGGATCACCTGCCAGAGCGGGAAGTTCCACGGCATCACCGCGAGGACCGGGCCGAGCGGCCGGTAGTGGACCCGGGCCCTGTCGGCACCCGCGTCCTGGACGTCGTGTTCGTCCGGGTGCTCGTCGGCGAGCAGGGCCTCGGCGTGTTCCGCGTACCAGCGCATGGTCTTGGCGCACTTGGCGGCCTCCGCGCGGGCCGCGGCGATCGGCTTGCCCATCTCCGTGGTCATGGTGCGGGCGATGTCGTCCGTGTCCTCGTCGAGGAGGTGCGCGGCGGCCTTCATCAGTCGGGCGCGCTCCGCGAAGGGCGTCGTGCGGTACTGGCGGTACGTCTCGTGGGCGGCATCGATCCGGCGTTCGATCTCGGCGGGCCCGTGGGCCTCGTACCTGCGCAGCGTCTCGCCGGTCGCCGGGTTCACGGTGGCGATGCCCATGTCGTCTCCTCCTGGCCTCCGCCCCCTCCGGAAACCTTTCGTGCCCTGGCGCCGGGCGCAATCGGGGCGGTGCGGTGGGGTGACACGCCCGGGTGCGGGGGGCGGGGCTCAGCCGCCGGTCACCCAGTGGAGGGCGCCCGCCAGGTGGGCGCGGAAGGCCGGGTCCGTGTACGCCTCCGTGGCGTGGCCCAGGGCGGTGAACAGGAAGCGGCCGCCGCCCGGGCCCGTCTCGCGGGACCAGACCAGGGGGTGATCGGCGCCGAGGGTGCCGCCCCGGTAGGCCGTCTCGTCGGCACGGGCGAGCACGCGTACGCCGGTGGCCCTGGGGTTGGCGGTGAAGTTGTACCACTCGTCGGTCCACTCCCAGCGGGCCGGGAGGCAGGCCGTCGCCGCGTGGCCCGGCGCCTCCACGCACACAGTGCCCGGCTGGATCTCCGGGTGGCCGGCGAAGCGGGTGCCGAGCAGTTCGCCGTAGAAGGGCCAGTCGGGCTCCGCGTTGGCCGCCGCGTGCACGGCGAGCAGCCCCCCGCCGGCCCGTACGTACGCTTCGAGGGCGGCGCGGCCCGCGTCGGTGAGCACGGTGCCGGTCGTCGACAGGAGGACCACGGCGGCGCAGCGGGCGAGGCGGGCGGGCGTGAACGCGCCGGGGTCGTCGGTGGTCTCGGCGGGGCGGCCCACGACGGCGGCGAGTTCGACGAGCGCGGCGGCTCCGGCGGGGATCGAGTCGTGGCGGTAGCCGGCGGTGCGGGTGTAGATGAGGACGTCGCGGGTGTCGCGGACGTCACCCACGTCACCCACGTCACCCACGTCGCTCACGCCGCCCACGTCGTTCACGCAGCCCACGCCGCCCGCGTCAGACACGTTGCTCACGTCAGACACGCCGCCCTCGTCGGACACGTTGCTCACATCGCTCACGACGCTCCCCGGTGCGCTCCGGGCAGCAAGCGCTTTCCCGCTGCCCGGAGCGACCGTAGTCAGTGATATCCGTGCGTCGCAAGGGCGATCGCCGCATTGGATTCGGTTCTGTGTGGCTTGGGGATCCCCCGGGTCAGACCGGGCGGGTGCAGGACGCCAACAGCGGGGCCAGGAAGTCGCGTTCCAGGGTCCCCGGGGGCAGTGCGGCCGGTTCGACGTAGCTCTGTGCCAGGCCGCCCTCGCGCAGGGCCACCACCAGCCGCGCGAAGTGGTCCGCGTCCACGGTCAGTTCGCGGCCGGCCCTGCGCAGGACGAGTTCGATGCCCCGGGCGATCTCGGCCCGTAGCCGGGCGTCGTGCCGGGCCAGTACCCAGGCCGCCTGCGGATCGCGGATGGCGTGCAGGGTGAACTCCGTGCTGACCAGGTACCAGTCCCGCTCGTCCGGCTCCACCCGTGCGGCCAGCTCCGCGATCCGCTCCAGCGTGCACTCCTCGGGCCCCAGCGCGTCCACCGACTGCGCCAGGCGGCGCACGATCCGGTCGCTGTGCTCGTCGAACAGGGCGAGGAAGAGCTCCTCCTTGCTCGCGAAGTTCGAGTAGTACGCGCCCCTCGTGTAACCGGCGCGCTCGCAGATCTGCTCGATCTTCGCGGCGTGGAACCCGTACGCCGCGAAGGTCTCCAGGGCCGCGGTCAGAAGGGCCGCGCGGGTACGCGGCCGGCGCCCGGTGACACCCTTCGGCACGGTCTCTCCTCCTCGTTCCCACCCGTCGTCCGGCCTCTCCCGCAGGCGGCGGGGCGACCACCATACCGGCGGCCCTCCCGGGCATGGACCGGCGTCCGAAGCTAAGATTCGGACATGGGAGAGCGGCCCGTCGCGCCCGCCCCACCCGAGCTGGTCCTGGAGATCGGCGGGGACGCGACCGTCATGAACCCGAGCCGCGTCTATCGCATCGGACGCGACCCCACCTGCGACTTCGTCCTGGCCGACGCGAGGACGTCCTGGCACCACGCCGTGCTGCGGGCGACCGGCGGGCAGTGGACCATCGAGGACGAGGACAGCACGAACGGCACCTTCGCCGACGACCGGCGGGTGCATCTGAGCTCGGTCGGGGCCGGTACGGTCATCCGCTTCGGGCATCCGGCGGACGGGCCGGTGGCGGTGCTTTCGGCGGCCCCCCGCCTGGATGCGCCCGGCCCGGATGCCCCCGGCCCGGATGCGCCCGCCTCCGCGTCGCCGCCCGCACCTTCGCCGATCCCCGAGCCCGCCGCCGCGTCTCCGCTCGTACCCCCGCCGATCCCCGAACCCGAGCCCCAGCCCCAGCCCGACCCCGAGCCGGGTGCGGCGTCCCCCTACGGGCCCGCCCCACCCCCCGTCCCCCCGCGCCCCTCCTCCGTCTCGTATCCCGGGCGTACGGGGACCTTCCGGCAGCCGACCTCCGTGCGGCCGCTGCCCTCGCGCAGTGTCCTGATCGGGCGGGCGCCCGACAACGACCTGGTGGTCGACGACCTGACCGTCTCGCGGCGGCATGCCGAGCTGCGGGCGGCGCCGGACGGCACGTACTGGATCCATGACCTCGGCAGCCACAACGGCACCTTCCTCAACGGCAGCCCCGTCGGCCGGGCCCGGGTGACGGCCGAGGACATCATCGGCATCGGGCACCGCGCGTTCTGCCTCATCGGCGGCGATCTCGTCGAGTTCACCGACAACGGCGAGGTCTCGCTCGACGTGCAGGAGCTCGCCGTCACCGTCGACCACGGCCGGAAGACCCTGCTCGACGGCGTCACCTTCCCCGTCGGGCAGAAGTGCCTGCTGGCCGTCGTCGGGCCGTCCGGCGCGGGCAAGTCGACGCTGCTCAACGCACTCACCGGGCTACGGCCCGCCGACCGGGGCACCGTGCTCTACGACGGCCGCGACCTCTACCGGGACTACGCGGAGCTGCGCCAGCGCATCGGCCTCGTCCCGCAGGACGACATCCTGCACCTCCAGCTCACCGTGCGCAGGGCCCTCGGGTACGCCGCCGAGCTGCGCTTCCCCGAGGACACGGCGGCGTCCGAGCGGCGCGCCCGCGTGGAGGAGGTCATCGGGGAGCTGGGGCTGACCGAGCGGGCGCGGCAGCCCATCCACAGCCTCTCGGGCGGGCAGCGCAAGCGGGTCAGCGTGGCCCTGGAACTGCTCACCAAGCCCTCGCTGCTCTTCCTCGACGAGCCGACGTCCGGCCTCGACCCGGGCATGGACCGGTCGGTGATGCACATGCTGCGCGGGCTCGCCGACGACGGGCGCACCGTCATCGTCGTCACGCACAGCGTGCTGAGCCTGGACGTCTGCGACCGGCTGCTGGTCCTCGCGCCGGGCGGCCGGGTCGCGTACTACGGCCCTCCCGACAAGACGCTCGGCTTCTTCGGCTTCGACCAGTGGCCGGAGGCGTTCGAGGCCTTCGAGAACGACCGTGATCGCGACTGGGCCGCCCAGTACCGTGCCTCGCGCCTGCACCGGCAGTACATCGACGAGGCCATGGTCCGGCCGGGACCCGACGCCTTCGGCGCGCCGCCCGCGCCCGCGCCCCCGCCGCCGAAGGCGCAGAGCTGGTGGTCACAGCTGCGGACGCTCGTACGGCGCTACACGACCGCCCTCTCCGCCGACCGCACCTTCCTCGCCATCATGATCGCCCTGCCGTTCATCATGGGCGCGATGGCGCGGGCGCTGTCGGAGGGTCGTTTCGGCCCCGAGTCGACCCTGAACGTGCTCCTGATCCTGTGCGTCGGCGGGGTCCTCACCGGGGCCGCGAACGCGGTGCGGGAGCTGGTCAAGGAGCGCACCATCTACCGCAGGGAGCGGGCCGTCGGCCTGTCCCGCTCGGCGTACCTCATGTCCAAGGTCGTGGTCCTCGGGGCGATCACCATCGTGCAGGCGGTGGTCCTGACGCTGGTCGCGCTGATCGGCGTCCCGCTGAACGTGCCCGACGGCAAGGGCGTCCTGATGCCCCCGCTGGTGGAGCTGACCCTGGCCGTCGCCCTGCTCGCCTTCACCGCGATGATGCTCGGCCTCTTCGTCTCCGCGCTGGTCCGCAAGGAGGAGGTGACGATGCCGCTGCTCGTCCTCCTCGCGATCGTGCAGGTGGTGTTCTGCGGGGCCCTGCTGAACGTACGGGGAACGCCGGTCCTGGAGCAGCTGGCCTGGCTGGTGCCGTCCCGCTGGGCGTTCGCGGCGATGGGGGCGACGATCGACATCGGGACCGTCGCGCCGAGCGAGAAGACGGCGGACCCGCTGATGGCCCACACGGTGGGCGCCTGGCTCTTCGACATGGGGATGCTGGTGGTGCTCTGTGTCGTCCTCGGCTTCGTCGTCGCCCGGCTGCTGCGCCGGCACGAGCCCGTCGTGATGCGGAGGTAGCGTGCCGTGAACAGCGTCGTACCCGATCCCCACCCCCATCCCGATCCCGATCCCGACTCCGCGTACGTGCCCGACTTCCGGCCCACGCACGTGGTGCCCCGCGACGGGCTGCCCGCCTGGGAGACGCCCGATCCGGGGCTGCCGACGGCCTCGCTCGACTCGTTCCTGCCGGTGCGGCTCGTGGACCGGGCCGGCGACTGGGGGCGGATCCTGTGCTCCAACGGCTGGTCCGCCTGGGTCGACGCGCGCCTCCTCGTCTCCGTACCCGACGATCCGCCCGCCGCGGGCCGCCCGCTCGCCCGCACGGCCGACCCCCGGCCGCTGATCGCCCGCGCGGAGGACGCCCTGGGCCGCTACCGGCGGGCGGCGGAGGAGCTGGCCGGGGGCAGGGCCGACGGCGAGACGTTCCGGCGGCGCACGCGCGGGCTGCGGGTGGGGATGGTCGTCGACGGCGAGTCGCTGTGGCTGTACGACGCCGAGCACGAGCGGTGGCTGTACTGCGACGGGACCGGTCTGAGCACGTACGCGGCCTCTGCGGGGCCGTCGGTCGCCGCGGCGGTGCGGGTGCCCGAGGGGGCGGACGGGGGGCCTGCGGAGGCCGGTGCTTCGGACGGATTCGCCGGAGCGCAGGCCCCGCATGAACCGACTCAGGTCGTGCCCCAGGTCGTACCCCCGCCGGATCCCGACCTTCCGCCCGGGGCGATGCCCACGCGGGTGGTGGGGAGGCCGGCGGAGCCGGGTGGCGGGCCGAGTGGGCATGATCCCGGCAGGCCGGGTGAGGGCTGATGGGGACCCCCGGCGTTCCTCCGGAACCGGGCGTGCCCACCGACACCGCCCCCGGTGCGGCGCCGGAACCGGGTGGGTACGCCGAGTTGCCGGTCGGCCGGGACTCGGGACTCATCGGCAAGCGGATCGCCGGATACCTGGTCGAGGACGAGATCGGGCGCGGTGGCATGGCGGTGGTCTACCGGGCCCATGACCTGAACCTCGACCGGACCGTGGCCCTGAAGCTGCTCGCTCCTGAGCTGGCCCGCGACGACACCTTCCGCAGGCGCTTCGCGCACGAGTCGCGGGTGGCCGCGGCGATCGATCACCCGCACATCGTGCCGGTCTTCGAGGCGGGCGAGACGGAGGGCCTGCTGTACATCGCGATGCGGTACGTGCCGGGGCAGGACCTGCGGGCCATGGAGGACCGCGAGGGCGCGCTCGACCCCGCGACGACGGCGCGGATCGCGATCCAGGTGGCCTCCGCCCTGGACGCGGCGCACGACCACGACCTGGTGCACCGGGACGTGAAGCCGGGCAACATCCTGGTCGCCGAGGGCACCGACGGGGACCATCCCGAGCACGTGTACCTGACCGACTTCGGTCTGACGAAGAAGTCGCTGTCCCTGACCGGTTTCACGACGGTGGGGCAGTTCGTCGGCACGCTGGACTACGTGGCGCCCGAGCAGATCTCCGGCAAACCGGTGGACGGCCGCTGCGACGTCTACAGCCTGGGCTGCGTCGTCTTCGAGATGCTGACCGGGGTGGTGCCCTTCCGCAGGGACGACGACATCGCGGTGCTCTGGGCGCAGCAGTACGACCCGCCGCCTCCGCTGTCGGAGGTGCGGGCCGGACTCCCGGAGGCGGCGGACACGGTGCTCGCGAAGGCGCTGGCCAAGGCGCCCGAGGAGCGGTACGGGACCTGCCTGGAGTTCGTGACCGAGCTGCGGGCGGCGCTGGAGCGGGGGAAGCGGACGAAGGAGCCGCCGCGCGAGACCGGCGGCGGCGCGCGCCCACAGGGCCCGCCACCCGAGCCACCGGCGTGGGCGCGCCCGGTGTTCCGGCGGATCGGCGACACGTTCGAACGGTGACGCGTCCGACCAGTGACGGCCCGCAACGGGCCCACCCCGCGTCCCCCGCCCTACCCCGCGTCCCCCGCCCTACCCCCGTCCCCCGTCCCCCGTCGTCCCGCCCCCGACCTCCCCCCGCCGCCGTACCGGACGCGCGAGCAGGCCGCCGAGGAAGCCCGCCGCCAGGCCCCAGAGGAGGGCGAGGCCGACGGTCCTCCAGATGTTCGGGCGGAGCACGACCTCGCCGCCCAGGGACTCCAGCTCGCCGATGCCGAGGATCGAGAGGCCGAAGCGGGCCTCGACGAGGGTGAGCGGGGTGATGACGAGCATCGCGACGGCGAAGGCGATGCCGAGGTGGAGGGAGTGCTGCCAGAGGCGCGTGCGCGCCGGGGAGCGCACGGCTGCCGTGAAGGCGGCGGCGAGCACCAGGACGGCGGCGATGGGCAGCAGCCACCAGGCGCGGGCGTCGTAGGAGGCGAGGCTGGACAGGTCGACGGTCGACAGGTCCTTGCCGCCGTTCCCGCCGCGCAGCACGTCGTCGAGGATCTGCGGCATGGGCAGGCCGAACGGGCCGTCCACCTTGCCCTCCCAGGAACCCCCGATGCCGACGCCGAGCGCGAGCCAGCTGACGTTGGGCAGGCCGAGCAGGAGCACGGCGAGCGTCTGGGCGACGTGGCCCTTGGTGGCGGCGACGACGACACCGATCACGAGGCCGATCGCCACGTACGCGAGGACGAGCAGCAGCATCGCGGAGGCGGCGGGCCGGACGGCCGCGTGGTGGCGGACGAGCCGGGTCGGCAGCGCGGTCCTGCGGGAGACGAGGAGGGCGACGACGAGGACGCCGAGGATCCACAGCAGGCCGTAGAAGAGCGTGGGGCCGAGGTCGGTGCGGAAGCCCACCGAGGGGTTCACGGCGTTCAGGAGCTCACTGAAGAGGT
Organism: Streptomyces sp. NPDC094032; assembly: GCF_040303965.1. Lineage (NCBI taxonomy): Bacteria > Bacillati > Actinomycetota > Actinomycetes > Kitasatosporales > Streptomycetaceae > Streptomyces > Streptomyces sp. NPDC094032. The sequence continues at coordinate 85,276 of NZ_JBEOUE010000011.1, forward strand.
CTCCGAGGTCGCCGCTGTTCTGGGACGTGCCGCCGCCGACGCTGATCGGGAAGTCGTGCCGGGCGAGCGCGGAGAGGCCCGCGAGCGCGGCCAGCCAGATCAGGACGGTCGGCACGGCGAGGGACAGCAGGTCGCGGGTGCGGGCGACGGCGTGGTGGCGCAGCGGGCGCAGGAAGCAGAAGCCGGTGACGAGTGCGCCCACCAGGGTGACGGTGAGCGGCATGGCGGTCAGTTCGGCCTGGGTGCCCGCCAGATCGCCGGCGGATCCGGAGAGACCGACCTGCCCGCCCGCCGCCATGACGACGACGGCCGCGAGGACGGCGACGAAAGCGCCCGCGCCGCCCGGGAGGTCGGCGGCGCCCGCGGCCCACAGTCCGAGGCCGGCGACGACGCCCATGGCCACGAGTCCGGCGACGACCGTGAGGAGGGCCAGAGCCACGTCACGGGCGAGCCGTCCCGTGGGGCGGTCGGCGGGGGACGTGCGGGGTGGGGTGGGGAGCCGATTGCTCACCTGGCCCACGCTAGTACCGGTGGCCGCCGTCCGCTTGCGGGCGGTACCCGGTCGGCGCACACAATGGGCGCGGAACGGAAGAAAGGGAAAAACGTGACTTCCCACCCGCCGTCCGGCACCCCCTCGGTCCCCCCTGCCGGCCCGCCCTCCGGACCCCTCTCGGGCCCCTCCACCCGCCCCGGCCAGACCACTCCCCCACCACCTCCGGGCCCGCCGTACGACGGCGGGGGCGGAGGCGGGGGCGGAAGCGGAGGCTCACGGGGCGGCGGCTCCGGTGATTCCGGCTCCGGCGGTACGGTCGGAGGCGCGCCCGGCGGTGACGGCCGGGGCCCCTGGTGGCGTTCGGTGCCCAAGGTCGCCTCGCTCGTCGCCGTCCTGGTGGCGGCCGTCGCGCTCGTCGTGGTCCTCACCCGCGACAACGGCGGCGGCAAGAACGAGGCGGGCGCCGGAGGCGGCGAGGTGTTCCTCCAGAACACCTCGGCGTCAGGACCCGACCCCTTCACCCAGTCGACGGCCCGCACGAGCGGCGCCTCGATGTCGCCCGTGCCGCTGCCCAGCCAGACCGGGACCGGCGGCAACGCCACGCGCAGCGTGTCGGGTTCGGCCCCCGGCCTGTACGGCGGTACGCACCGGACGGCGAGCTGCGACGTCGAGCGGCAGATCCGCTTCCTCTCGGACGAGCCCCCCAAGAACGCGGCCTTCGCCAAGGTCCTCGGCATCTCGGCCAACGAGGTCCCGGGCTATCTGCGCTCCCTGACCTCGCTTCAGCTGCGGGTGGACACCCGGGTCACCAACCACGGCTTCCGCAACGGTGCTCCGACCCCGTTCCAGGCCGTGCTCCAGGCCGGCACCGCCGTCCTGGTGGACGACCACGGGGTGCCCCGCGTGCGGTGCGCCTGCGGCAACCCGCTGACCCCGCCGGTCGCGCAGTCGGCGCCGAAGCAGGTCGGCACGGTCTGGCCGGGCTACCGGCCGAGCAACACGGTGGTCGTACAGCCCTCGGTGACGGTCATCAACATCTTCGTGATCTACGACCCGCACAACGACCGCTGGATCGCGCGGAAGCCGGGCGACACCGTCCGCCACGACCAGCACACGACTCCCCCGCCGCCTCCGACGACCTCCCCTTCGGCGTCCATGTCCCCGTCCACATCCACATCCACGTCCCCGTCGACATCTCCGTCCACGTCGCCGTCCACTCCGGTGCCGTGCGTGACGGTGACCGGCACGGAGACCCCGACGCCGAGCAACGGCGTCACACCCTCGCCCTGCCCGTCGACCTCGTCGACCTCCTCGACGAGCTCGTCGCCCTCCGCCTCGTCGTCGTCGCCGTCGGCGCCGTCGTCATCGGCCTCCACGTCCGAGTCGGCGTCGTCCTCGCCGTCCTCCGGCTCCCCGTCCACCGGCTCCCCGTCCTCCGGACCTCCGTCGCAGCCCGCGGGCCTGACGACGTCGGAGTCCTCGTCGTCCGTCCCGGCCTCCGGCTCGACCTCCCCGTCCGTGCCGGGTGTCCCCGGCCCTCAGTCGATCATCTGACGGGGCACCGGGTACGTGCCCGGTGCCGCGACGGCGGTACGGGCGTGCCGCCGCAGGACGCGGGCCTCGCCCCGGCGCACCACCGGTCCCGGCACCACGAGGACGGGCCGCTCGGCGCGTGCGGTGACGGCCCGCAGCACCGGGCGGCGGCGCGGCCCGCCGAGCAGGCCGCGGCCGGTGGTCGTGCCGAGGACCAGCAGGTCGCCGGGGCGGTCGGCCGCCCGGCACAGGGCGGCCGCCGGGGCGTCCCGTACGATCCGCCGCTCCACGGCCGGCCCGTCCGGGATGGCGCCGAGGCCGTCCTCGAAGGCCCGCGTCAGCCTGGCCCTGGCCTCGTCGGCCCACATGCGGGCCCAGGCGCGGTCGGGGATCCGGGCGGCCAGCGCCTCCCCCTCCGGCGGCTCCCAGGCCAGGACCGCGAGCAGTTCGGCGCCGTCGCGGCGGGCGAGGGCGGTGGCGTGCCGCAGGGCGGCGAGCGAGGCGAGCGAGCCGCTCACGCCGACGACGATCCGGCTCATGCCGGCTCGCAGGGACGGGCCCGCACCACGGGCGAGGGCGACGCCACTGGCGACGGCGAAACTGCGGATCCGGCCCCGGAACCGGCCCCGGATCCGGGAAGCGGCACCGCCCGTCCCAGCCAAGGGATCCAATTCCGGATCCGCCGTCCGAGCTCCAACGGCTCGGCGATCCGCTGCTCAGCCCGCCGCTGCCACGCCCTCTCGTCCTGGTCGGTGAAGTGTCCGGACATGACGCACCCTCTCCCCTTGCCGTTCCTCTTGCTGTTCCTCTTGCCTGGGCCCGCAGGCCACTTGACGGGAGTCTGTAGCCTTATTGGCCTGGACAGCAGAGCCAATGAGGAGTGATTGGCATGGCACAGGGTCGAGTGGTCCGTTCCGTGGTCACCGTCGCCGACCGCATGCTGAGCGGCCGCCAGTTGGCGGCGCTGCTCACCCCGCCGCCCGAGGGCCGTTTCGGCTACCGGGAGCTGGCCCGCGCGGTGCGCGAGACGCTGCTCGACGGGCGGGTGGCGCTGCGGATGCGGCTGCCCGCCGAGCGCGAGCTCGCGACGGCCCTCGGCGTCAGCCGGACCACCGTCACCTCCGCCTACGACCTCCTCAGGGAGAGCGGCTACGCGCACAGCCGCCAGGGCGCGGGGACCTGGACGGCGCTCCCCGAGGGGCAGTCGCCGATCGGTCCGGCCGCGATCCACGGCGACACCGGGCCCGTGATCGACTTCGCCCTCGCCGCGCCCGAGGCGCCCGCGGCCCTCCTGGCCGAGGCGCTGGCCGAGGCCTCCGCCGAGCTGCCCCGCTACGCGACGACCCAGGGCTACCACCCGTACGGTCTGCCGGAACTGCGCGCGGCCATCGCCGACCGCTACTCCGCCCGCGGGCTGCCGACCCGGCCGGAGCAGATCCTGGTGACGACCGGCGCCCAGCAGGCCCTGGCGCTGACGCTCGCGCTACTCGGCGGGCCGGGTGACCGGGTGCTCGCGGAGAACCCCTCGTACACCAACGCCCTGGACGCCATGCGCGGGCACCGGCTGCGGATCACCCCCGTGCCGGTCACCGAGACGGGCTGGGACAGCGGTCTGATCGACGCGGCGCTGCGGCAGACGGCGCCGCGGCTCGCCTATCTGATCCCCGACTTCCACAACCCGACCGGCCGGCTGATGCCGGAGCACCAGCGCCGGGAGGTGGCCGCGGCGGCGCGGGCCACCGGGACCTGGCTGGTCGTGGACGAGACGCTCGCCGACATCGCGCTCGACGTGCCGGCGCCGCGCCCGTTCGCGGCCTCGGCGGGTCCCGGCACGGGCGAGCAGATCATCAGCGTGGGTTCGCTCAGCAAGAGCTGCTGGGGCGGGCTGCGGGTCGGCTGGGCGCGGGCGTCCTCGCGGATGGTGACGGAGCTGGCCCGGGTGCGGATCACCCACGACCTGGCGGGTTCCGTCCTGGACCAGCTGGTCGCCGTGGCACTGATGGACCGGATCGACCCGCTCCTGCCGGAGCGCGCGGTGGAGCTGCGGCGGCGCAGGGAGGCGCTCGTGGACGCGCTCGCCCGGCATCTGCCGGAGTGGCGGTGGACGCTCCCGCCGGGCGGTCTGTGCCTGTGGATCGACCTGGGCCGCCCGATCGCCTCGCAGCTCGCGGCGCGGGCCCTGGGGCACGGGGTTCGGGTCGAGGGCGGCGCCCGGTTCGGCGTGGACCCCGGCACCCACGAGCACCGGCTGCGCATCCCGTACACGCTGCCGTGCGAGGTGTACGAGACGGCGGCCGAGCGGCTCGCGGCGGCTCTGGCGGGCGCCCCGGCACGGGTCTCGGGCCCCGCCCTGCCGGAGTGGGTGGCCTGAGCGGCCGGCCGATACGCCCGGGGTGCCCGATAACCGGATGCCCGGGGCGTGGGGCGGTGTGTACGGTCCCAGGGTGGAACCACTGACCGACAAACAGATCCGCGCGTCCTTCGTGAACTGCACGAAGGGCGACGCGGCCCGGATGAAGACGCCGCTCGACTTCGCCGAGCTGCCCTGGCCCGACCTCGACTTCCTCGGCTGGGTCGACCCGGGCGCGCCGCTGCGCGCCCATCTCGTCGTCCCCCGCCCGGACGGCCCCGTCGGCGTCACCTTCCGGGTGCCTTCCGTGGGCCGTACGAGCGCCGTGAAGTCCAGCATGTGCCAGATCTGCCTGACCTCGCACGCCTCGTCCGGCGTCACCCTGCTGGCCGCCCCGCTCGCGGGCGCCCGAGGCCGGGAGGGCAACACGATCGGCACGTACGTCTGCGCCGATCTGGCCTGCCCGCTCTACGTGCGCGGCAAGCGCGAGCCCCGGCTGCGCGGCCTGCGGCACGAGGAGTCGCTGAGCGTGCCGGAGCGGCTCGACCGCATGATGGGCAACCTGAACGCCTTCGTGGACCGGGTGACGGCGGCCTAGCTCCGGCAGTCGGTGGCGCCCCCGGTCAGCGGAAGGCCTGTTCGCCGGTGAGGGCCTTGCCGATGACCAGGGCGTGCACCTCGCTGGTGCCCTCGTAGGTGAGGACCGACTCCAGGTTGTTGGCGTGGCGCAGCACCGGGTACTCCAGGGTGATGCCGTTGGCGCCCAGGATGGTGCGGCATTCGCGGGCGATGGCGATGGCCTCGCGGACGTTGTTCAGCTTGCCGACGCTGATCTGCTCGGGGGTCAGCTCGCCCGCGTCCTTGAGGCGGCCGAGGTGCAGGGCGAGCAGCATGCCCTTGCCGAGCTCCAGGGACATGTCGGCCAGCTTCGCCTGCGTGAGCTGGTACGAGGAGAGCGGGCGGGCGAAGACGGTGCGGTCGGCGGCGTAGGAGATCGCGGTCTCCAGGCAGTCGCGGGCCGCGCCGAGCGCGCCGAAGACGATGCCGAAGCGGGCCTCGTTGAGGCAGCCGAGGGGGCCGGAGAGGCCGCGGGCCTCCGGCAGCATCGCGTCGGCGGGCAGGCGTACGTCGTCCATGACGAGCTCGCTGGTGACGCTGGCGCGCAGGGAGAGCTTCTGCTTGATCTCGGGGGCGCTGAATCCGGGGGTGTCGGTGGGGACGACGAAGCCCCGGACGCCTTCCTCGGTACGGGCCCAGACCACGGCCACGTCGGCGACGGAGCCGTTGGTGATCCACATCTTGGTGCCGTTGAGCAGCCAGTCCGATCCGTCGCGCTTGGCGTTGGTGCGCATGGCGCCGGGGTCGGAGCCGGCGTCCGGCTCGGTGAGGCCGAAGCAGCCGATGTACTCGCCCGCCGCCATCCCGGGCAGCCACCGCTGCTTCTGCTCCTCGGAGCCGTACTTCCAGAGGGCGTACATGGCGAGCGACCCCTGGACCGAGACGAGCGAGCGCAGGCCCGAGTCGACGGCCTCCAGCTCCATGCAGGCGAGGCCGTACGCGACGGAGTTGGTGCCCGCGCAGCCGTAGCCCTCAAGGTGCATGCCGAGGACGCCGAGGCCGCCGAGGGTGCGGGCGAGTTCGCGGGCGGGGATGGCGCCCTTCTCGAACCAGCCGGCCACGTGCGGGCGCAGGTCGCGGTCGGCCGCGGCCCGGACGGTGCGGCGGATCTCGCGCTCCTCGTCGGTCAGCAGTCCGTCGACCGCGAGCAGGTCGAGGGGGTGGACGGGCGAGGACTGCGACGAACGCGACGGCTTCGGCGACGACTTCACGGACGGCCTCCTGGCGGCTGTGGCAACTCGGCGTGCCGCAGCATAGGCCCAGATTGGATATTGGATCCAGTCTTGAATATCCGCTCCTCTCTGCGTACGGTCCGGAGGCATCCCGATCGCCGACGATCACCGTCGATCTCCGCCGATCTCCGGCGATCTCCGACGTAAGGAGAGCGGAATGCCCATGGACCATCCGGAGACGCCCGCCGACCAGCCCGGCATGCCCGCTCCGGGCGCCCTGTCCGGGATCGTCGTCGCCGACTTCGGCCGGGTCCTGGCCGGCCCGTACATGACGATGCTCCTCGCCGACCTCGGGGCCGAGGTCGTGAAGATCGAGCGGCCGGGCACGGGCGACGACACCCGCGCGTGGGGCCCGCCGTTCGCCGACGGACAGGCCACGTACTTCCTCGGCGTGAACCGCAACAAGCGGTCCGTCACGCTCGATCTGACCGACCCCGAGGGACTGGCCGCGGCCCGGGCGATCGTCGACCGCGCCGACGTCCTCGTGGAGAACTTCCGGCCCGGCACGATGGAGCGGCTCGGCCTCGGCTACGAGCGCGTACGGGTCTCCAACCCGGGGCTCGTCTACTGCTCGGTGACCGGATTCGGCTCCGCCGAGGGCGCCCGGCTGCCCGGCTACGACCTGCTCGTGCAGGCCATGGGCGGCCTCATGAGCGTCACCGGCGAGCCCGGCGGCACCGGCACCAAGGCGGGCGTCGCCCTCGTCGACGTGATCACCGGTCTGCACGCGGGCCTCGGAGTCCTCGCCGCCCTGCGCCACCGCGAGCGCACCGGCGAGGGCCAGCGGGTGGAGGTCTCGCTGCTCGGCTCGCTGCTCTCCGCGCTCACCAACCAGGCCGCCGCGCACCTCGCCGCCGGGGTCGTCCCGCGCGCCATGGGCAACCGGCACCCGAGCATCACCCCGTACGAGGAGTTCGCGGCGAGCGACCGGCCCCTGGTCCTCGCCGTCGGCAACGACCGGCAGTTCCGCGTGCTCTGCGAGCGGATCGGGCGCCCGGGCCTCGCCGACGACGCCCGGTTCGCCACCAACACCGCCCGGGTCGCCCATCGCGAGGAGCTGATCGCGGAGCTCGCCGGGCCGCTGGCGCGGCGCACCGCCGACGAGTGGTTCGACGAGCTCACGGACGCCGGAGTGCCCTGCGGTCCGATCAACGACCTCGAAGGCGCCTTCGCCCTCGCCGACCGCCTGGGCCTCGCCCCGCGCGTCCCGGCCGCCGCCGCCGGTCCCGGTCAGGTCGCCCACCCGATCGCCCTCGGGGCGACCCCCGCCTCCTACCGCACCGCTCCCCCGCGCCTGGGCGAGCACACCGACGAGCTGCTGGCCGAGCTGGGGCCCGTAGCAGAATGGACGGCGAACCCCCGAGCGAAAGGTCACCGGTGATGAGCGGCGCGGTGGAGAGACGGCGGCCACCGACCGCCCAGCAGTTCGTCCTCGCGGAGCTGCGGCGCGCCATCACCTCCGGGGAGCTGCGGCCCGGCGGCGCGATCCGGCAGGAGACCCTGGCGGCGCGGCTCGACGTGAGCCGGGTCCCGCTGCGTGAGGCCCTGAAGGCGCTGGAGGCCGAGGGCCTGGTGGTGCACCACGTCCACCGGGGCTACTTCGTGGCCGAGCTGTCCCTCGCGGACCTGGAGGAGATCTACCGGATCCGGCGGATCCTGGAGACGGAAGCCGTGCGGACGGCCGCGCACCGCCTGCCGGAGGGCACGCTCGACGCCCTGGAGGAGACCCAGCGCGAGGTCGAGCGGGCGGCCGACGCCGGGGACGTGGCCGCGATGGCGGCGGCCAACCGGCGCTTCCACTTCACCCTGGTCGAGGCCTCCGGGATGCCCCGCCTGGTCCGGCTCATCGCCACGCTCTGGGACGCGACCGACGCGTACCGCTCGCTGTACTACGCCGAGGACGCGCACCGGGAGGTGGCCGTCCACGAGCACCGGGCGGTCCTCGCGGCCCTGGCCGAGGGCGACGCCGAGGCGACGGTCCGGTGGCTGGACGAGCACCGGGACCACGCGGTCGCGGCGCTGCGCGAGGTGCTCGCGCTGGAGTGAGGCCGGGAGGCCGGGAGTCGCGGGTGCGCCGGCCGGGCCGGGGGCCGACGATGGTGGAGGGGGCCTGGTCAGGAGGCGCCGACGATGCGCAGCGACACTTTCACGGCGGGTCGGGGCCTTCTGGACGTCCTGGTCGTCGGCGCGGGACCCGTCGGGCTCACCGCCGCCGCCGAGCTGCGCCGGCGCGGCACGGGCGTGCGGATCGTCGACCGGCTGCCCGCCCGGCTCCCGTACGCGAAGGCGGTCGGCATCCAGCCGCGCACGCTGGAGGTCTGGGACCGGATGGGCTGCGTACGGGCGGCCCTTGAGGCGGCCGTACCGCTGCGCGGGCAGCTCCTGTACGTCGACGGGGTCGAGCGGTCCCGGCTCGACCTGGTGCTGCCGCCCGAGGTGCCGTACCGCTTCGCCGCGCTGCCGCAGTACGAGACGGAGCGGATCCTGGAGGAGTTCCTGGCCGGCTTCGGGACCCGGGTCGAACGGGGCACGGAGCTCGTGTCGTTCGAGCAGGACGCGGACGGCGTGACCGCCCGGCTCGTGACGGCCGGGGGCGCGGGGGCGCCGGTGGTCGAGGAGGAGGTCCGCTGCCGGTACCTGGTGGGCTGCGACGGCGCGCACAGCGTGGTGCGCAAGCGGCTCGGCCTCGGCTTCGAGGGCGGGGCCTTCCCCGAGGAGTACATGCTGGGCGACGTGGAGCTCGACTGGGACCTGCCGCCCGGTTACGGGGTGCGCTCGACGCGGCGGGGCGGCGCGGACGGCTCCGGCGACGACGTCCTGGTGTGCATCCCGCTGCCGGGGAACGGCCGTTACCGCGTCTCGATGAGGGTCCCGCAGGAGCCGTCCGCCGCGCCCGGCGGGGCCGACGCGACCGCCGCCCAGGTCGCCCACGGTCTGGACGGCGGCGCGCGGGCGCCGGGGCTCGCCGACATCCAGCGGGTCCTGGACCGGCTCGCGCCCCGGCCCGCGACGGCCTCGGAGCTGCGCTGGTCCTCCGTGTTCCGCATCAGCCACCGGCTGGTCGACCGGTACGGCGAGGGCCGGGCGTTCGTCGCGGGCGACGCCGCGCACATCCACCCGCCGACCGGCGCGCAGGGCATGAACACCGGCATCCAGGACGCCTGCAACCTGGCGTGGAAACTCTCCCTCGCCGTCACCGGGGCCGCAAGCCCCGGCCTCCTCGCCAGCTACGACGCCGAGCGGCACCCGGTGGGCGAGGAGGTCGTCGGCCGCACCGTACGACACGCGACCGGGGGCGTACGGGCCGACGCGGCGGACCTGGAGACGACGCTGCTGCGGGAGGCGCAGCTGCTCGTCGGTTATCGGGGCAGCCCGATCGTGGCGGCGGGGGGCGGGGTGGCTGGCGCGGGCGGGGGCGGGGCGGGCGGCGCGGCTGACGCGACCGGCGCGGACGGCGCGGACGGCGCGACCGGCACGGGCGGTGCGGGCGGGGCGGGCGGGGCGGGCGGCGCGACTGGCCCAGGCGGCGCGGGCGGGGCGGGCGGCGCGACTGGCCCAGGCGGCGCGACCAGCGCGACTGGCCCAGGCGGCGCGATCGGCGCAGGCGACGCAGACAGCGCAGGCAACGCCACCGGCGCGACCGCCCGGAGCGACGCGGCCGTGCGGGCCGGCGGGGTCGGCTCCCTCGTCGCCGCGAGTGGCCGGGGCGGCGGCAGTGGTGGCCCGGGCCCCGGTGACCGGGTGCCGGACTGTGTCGGGCTCGTCACCGCGCTCGCCGTCCAACCGCTCCGGCTGTACGACCTGTTGAGGGGACGCGACCACGTGCTGCTGCTGTACGGGGACGCCCGGACGGTCGGTGAGTTCGGGCGACTCGCCGCGAGGGCCGTCGAGTTGTCGCGCGGTGCCGTGCGGGCCTGCGTGCTGATCGCCGCCGACGGGGCGGCCGATGGCAGTGGCGGCCCGCCGGGGCTTCCGCTGTACCGGGACGCGCGGGGCGAGTTCGCCCGGGTCTGCGCCGTACGTCCGCCAACTGGCCTTCTCGTACGGCCCGATGGGTATCTGGGTGCCCGAATGCACCCGCCGACGGCGGAGGCACTCGCCGAGGCGCTCGCGCGCGTGTTCCGGGCGTGAGGGACGCGCGCGGGCTCGCCGTGCGGGGGTACGGGCGCGGGCCTAGCCTGGAGAGTGGAGTGTCGTCCTCGTCGGGCAGGAGGCTGCCGTGAGGAACTCGCAGGCGCGTTGGCGCAGGCTCTGCATCGGTGTGGCCCTCACGGGGACCCTGACCGTCCCGGCGGTCGCGGGAGCCGCGTACGGCGTGACGGTCCCCGCGCCACCGCCCGCGGCCACCGCCTCGGCGACCGGCATCTCGCCCTCGCCCCCGCCCTCGCCCTCCGGGGACGAGTTCCCCCAGCTCAGTCCGGCCGTCGCCGCGCGACTGGACGCGGCGATCCAGGGCGTCATGCGCGAGGCACGGGTGCCGGGCGTGATGGTGGCCCTGTCCGCGCCCGGCAAGGGCGAGTACATCCGGGCCTTCGGCATCGCCGACAAGGCGACCCTGCAGCCGATGACCCCGGGGCTCTACATGCGGATCGGCAGCGAGACCAAGACGTTCACGGTGACCGCGCTGCTCGAACTCGTGGACCAGGGCAAGGTCGGCCTCGACGACCCGATCGGCAAGTACATCGGCGGCGTACCCAACGGGGACCGCATCACCCTGCGCGAGCTCGCCGGGATGCGCAGCGGTCTGTACAACTACTCGATGGACGAGGACTTCTTCAAGGCGCTCACGTCCGACCCCCGACGCCCCTTCACCCCGCAGGAGTTGCTGGACTACTCGTTCAAGCACCCGGTCAACTTCGCGCCCGGCGCGCAGTTCGAGTACTGCAACACCAATCTGATCCTGCTGGGCCTGGTCGTCGAGAAGATCGGCGGCATGCCGCTGCACGACTTCATCGCGAAGAACGTCGTCCGGCCGGCCGGCCTGAAGCACACCCTCTTCCCGACCGGCGCGGAGTTCCCGAGCCCGCACGCCCATGGCTACACCAACCAGACGGCGACGGGGCAGATCGAGGACGCCACCGACTGGAACCCGTCCTGGGGCTGGGCGGCCGGCGCGATGATCTCGGACCTCCAGGACCTGCGTACCTGGGCCAAGGTCGTCGCCACGGGCACGCTGCTGACCGCCGACACCCAGGCGCAGCGGCTGAAGACGGGCTCGACGGGGATCGAGGACACCGGCTACGGCCTCGGCATCTTCAAGGTGGAGGGCTGGGTGGGCCACAACGGCTCGCTGCCCGGCTACGAGTCGCTGACGATCTACCTGCCGCAGGAACAGGCCACTCTGGTGGTGCTCCTGAACACCGACATCCTGCACGACCAGACCGAGCCCAGCACGCTCTTCGGCAAGGCCATCACCGAGATCGTGACCCCGAACCACGTGTACAACCTGCCGAAGCCGACCGAACCCGCCGCCTCGACCCCGCCCGGTTCCTGACGGGCCGTCGCCCTCGGCTCCGTCCGCGGATCCCGTGAGGGATCATGGACAAAGGAGTCGAGAAGGGACGGGACCAACGATGAGGCACCGCAGTGTCGCCGACCTCATGACACCGACCGCGGTGTCCGTACAACCCGGCACGCCGTTCAAGGAGATCGCGCGGCTGCTCGACGAGTACGGCATCACGGCCGTACCCGTGGTCGACGCGGAGAACCGGCCGGTGGGGGTGGTGTCCGAGGCGGATCTGCTGCGCCGCCACACGGCCAAGGAGGGTCCCAGCACCGCCGAGGCCATGATGTCCAGCCCCGTCTTCGTCGCCCGCCCGTCCTGGACGGCGGTCGAGGCGGCGCGGCTGATGGAGCGCCACCGGGTGAAGCGGCTGCCGGTCGTCGACGCGGAGGGGCGTCTGATCGGGGTGCTCAGCCGCAGCGACCTGCTCCAGCTGTTCCTGCGGCGGGACCGGGCGATCCAGGAGGAGATCCTGGAGGACGTCGTCACCCGGATCCTCGGCCTCTCCCCCGCCTCGCTCCACATCGACGTGGCCGAGGGCCGCGTGACCCTGAGCGGCACGCTGCCCCGCAAGGGCGTCGGCCCGATCTTCGTCCGCCTCTGCGAGGACGTGGACGGGGTGGTGGAGGTCGTGGACCGGCTCACGTACGGGGACGGGGGCGACGGGGAGGCCAGCAGGTAGGGCCGCCGTGGCGTGCGCGTCCCGGACCCGCCGACCGCCCCTCCGGCGTCGGCGGGTCCGGGGCGGGACGGCGGTCCCGTCAGGAGACCGCCTCCGGCCAGCCGTATCCGGGTCCGGTGCGCCGGGGCACGGTGTCCGCGCCCACGGCCTCCATCTCCCGGTTGGCCTCCCGCATCAGCTGTCCGGCCAGATCCTTCATGGCCCGGCTCGCGGCGAGCTCGTCGCCGATCGCCGGTACGTCCACGTCCGCCGGGTTGCACCGGGCGGTGCCGTGGCCGGTGAGGGTCGACGTGCCGGTGTCCAGGTGCGCCTCCGCCCTGGTCCTGCCGCCGTCCTCGACCAGATCCAGGCCGACCTTCCACTCCAGGTGTCGTGTCATGGCCTGCCTCCTCGTGCGCTCGTGCCCGCGGGCCACACGGGAGCGTCGCGCGGCCCTCTCCTCTCAGCATCCGTCCGGCGGGGCGGCGGCGCCAGGCGCCCGGCTGGGCGGTGCGGCCGGTGCGGGAGCGGCGTGCGGCCGGTGCCACGATGGGCGTCACCGCCGGGCACCGCCCCGCGCCGCCCCGTATCCGCAGAGAGCACGTGGCAGACCTGCCGCACCGGACCGGGAGGCGAGCCCGCACCCCGAGCTGCCGCCCTGGGCGACCTGGTGGCGGCGCCCCTTCCCGGACGCCCCTTCCCGAGGGCGCCCCCGGGGCCGCGGCCGTTCACCCGTCCGGCGCACCCCGACTGCGCCCGCGCGCACCCCCGTCGACGCTGGTGTCCATCCCGGCCACGCCTGAGGAGGGCCCATGGCATCGATGGACGTCCCTGCCGATCTGCCGAAACCGCGCGCGGAGGCGCGGGCCTCGGCGCCGCCCACGCTGACGTGGGTGACGCTCGCGCTCATGACCACCGCCTCGGTGGCGAGTCTGCGGGCGGCGCCCACCATGGCCGTGTACGGCCTCGCGTGCGTCTTCCTCTATCTCGTACCGGCGCTCGTGTTCCTGCTGCCGACGGCGCTCGTCTCGGCCGAGCTCGCCTCCGGCTGGAGCGGCGGTGTGTACCGCTGGGTGGCCGAGGGTCTTTCCAAGCCGCTGGGCTTCCTCGCGGTGTGGTGCCAGTTCGCGATGACGATCTTCTACTACCCGAGCCTGCTGGCCTTCGTGGCCTCCACCATCGCGTACGTCATCGATCCCTCGCTCGCCTCCAACGGCGTCTACACCGCGATCGTGATCATGGTCCTGTACTGGACCGGCGTCTGGGTCTCCTCGCGCGGCACCAAGGCCCTGGCGGGTCTGTCCAGCTGGGGCCTGGTCATCGGCACCCTGGTCCCGGGCACGATCCTGGTGGTCCTCGGCATGGTCTTCCTGGGCCAGGGCAACGCCTCGGCGGCGCCCATGAACGCCGACCACCTGCTGCCGCAGTGGACCGGCCTCGCGAGCCTCGTCCTGATCGTCAACAACTTCCTGTCGTACTCCGGCATGGAGATGAACGCGGTGCACGTCTCCTCGCTGAAGGACCCGGCGAAGGAGTACCCGAAGTCGATGTTCCTGGCGATGGGCCTGGTGCTGCTCATCTTCATCCTGCCCGCGCTCGCCATCAGCTGGGTCGTCCCGGCGGACCAGCTCAGCCTCACGGCCGGCGTCATGCAGGCGTTCGACGCCTTCTTCTCGTACTTCAATATCGGGTGGATGACGCCGGTCGCCGCCGTGATGCTGATCTCCGCCTCCCTCGGCGGCATGCTCACCTGGCTGGCCGGCCCGTCCAAGGGCCTCCTGGAGATCTCCCGCAGCGAGGGCTACCTGCCGCCGTTCCTCCAGAAGCTCAACAAGTTCGGCATCCAGCAGAACATCCTCGTCACCCAGGGCGTCGTGACCTCGATCATCGCCCTGATGTACGCGCTGGTCCCGAACGTCTCCAGCGTCTACTGGATCTTCTCGACCATCACCACGCAGGTGTACCTCATCGTCTACCTGCTGATGTTCGTGGCGGCGATGCGGCTGCGGAAGAACAAGCCCGACCACCCGCGCGGCTACCGCGTGCCGATGCTCGGCCTGGTCTGCACCGTCGGCCTGCTGGCCTCCCTCGCGGCGCTGGCGATCGGCTTCGTGCCGCCCTCGCAGTTCGGCGGCGGCAGCGTCCTCTCGTACGTCCTGTTCATCGCCTCCGGCCTCCTGGTCCTCGGCCTCCTCATCCCCTGGATCTTCCTGAAGGTGCGCAAGCCCAGCTGGCGCATGGCTCCGGCCACCGGCGACACGGCCGCCCGCAGCGAGGGAGACACCGCATGAGCCCGACCCGCTTCGCCTCCGAGCACAAGTGGATCTACTGGGGCGCCATCGCCCTCCTGCTGGGTCTGCTCATCACCGGGCTGGTGCGCTACAGCAGCTTCAAGAAGACCAACGCGTCCCAGAAGAAGGCCGACCAGCTCAGCGAGGAGCTGGTGAAGGCCGGCTATCCGGCCCCCGACACGGACACCGTCCAGCGCCTGCTCGGCACCGACGGCGGCCAGGTCTGCGACGACCCGGACAGCGCCCTGAAGAAGGCGCTCTACCAGATCCAGCAGCTCTCCAACGGCGCCACCGGCCCCGGCAACCGCCCGGTCATCGCCGACACCAAGGCCGTGGACGCCGAGCGCATCGTGCTCCAGGTCTACTGCCCCGACCAGGTCGACGACTTCGACAAGGCGGTCGCCGACCTGAAGACCGACGACACCGTGAAGCGGTGACCGGACCACCGACGCCCGCGTGACAACGTGACCGCGCCCCGCCCGTACCACGGGCGGGGTGCAGTCATGACGGACCCCGGACTGCCCTCCCGGGGCTGGGCGGACGGCGTGGCGCGCGGGACCATCGGAGCGGGGACCGTGACCGTCGATCGGAGGGCGACTCGTGCGCGCGAAAGCCAAGGGCCGGGGTGGTCCGTCCGACGACAGGGCGGCCCGTGACGCCCGTACGGGCACGGCGGCCCGGGTGCCGCGCCCTGCCGGGCCGCCGCAGGGGGCCGTCTCCCCGAGGAACGCGGCGGAGTTGCAGGGGAGCATCGGGAACGCGGCCGTGGCACGCGCGGTGCGGCGCGCACAGGACCGGGAGCCGGACCTCGACGGGCAACAGGAGGCCCCCGCGCGCCCCTCCCTCGTGCACGATGTGCTCCGGCGGCCCGGCCGGCCCCTCGGGGAGCCGCTGCGCGCGGAGATGGAGGCGCGGCTCGGCGCGGACTTCTCCGACGTACGGGTCCACACGGGAGCGACGGCCCAGCGCTCCGCGGCCGAGATCGGGGCCCGCGCCTACACCTCGGGACGGGATGTGGTCATCGGGGCCGGTGGCGCCGACAAGCACACGCTCGCGCACGAGCTGACGCATGTCGTCCAGCAGCGCGGAGGGCCGGTCCCCGGCACGGACAACGGTGCCGGTCTGTCGCTCTCCGACCCGTCCGACGCCTTCGAGCGGGCGGCCGAGGCGAACGCCGACCGGGTGATGGCGGGGCGGCCCCGGCCCGCCTCCGAATCCGCGTCCGTACCCACGCCCGCGCCCGGCACCGCGGTCGCGCGACGGGCCGCCCGGCCGGACGCGCCCGTGCAGCGCATGCTGGGCTTCGAGACCGAGGTCAGCCTCCCCGTGGAGGACGCCCAGGGGCGGATGTTCGAGGGCGACACCGACCTGGCCAAGAGCACCAAGGAGGACTTCAAGGTCGTCTCCGACAAGCGCGGTCTGCGGGACGGGACCGGGTACTCGAACGTGGAGTTCGTGACCGGCGCGGTCCGGGTGGTCGGCTCGATGAACGAGGCCGGGCCCGAGCGGCTCGACCGGCTGCTCGACGAGATCCGGGCGGTGCGCGACGCGTTCTACGGCGCGGCCGACAAGACGCCCCTCGCGGACCTGCCGCTGGACCTGGAGATCCTGGCCGAGGGCGCGGAGGCCCGGGTCGCCCCGGAGCTCGACTACGCGGAGCACTCCGGGCAGCCGGGCCTGGGCGACGGCCTGTTCGTGCACTACTCCGTGGGCGTGCCGCTGAAGGGCATGCCGCTGTTCTTCGACCGGCTGAGGACCGCCGCGCCCGACGTGCCGGGCGCGCCGAACCGCCGTGCCCGGTTCCGGTTCACGCAGGCGAAGGCGTTCGCCGGAAAGATCGTGGAGATGTACGAGGAGGAGGGCTCGGCCACGAAGAAGCGCAAGCAGCTGGACACGGACACCCTCGACGGCTACTGCCAGTTGTTCTACACGCAGGTCGCGGCGGTGGCGGACTATCTCGCGGAGGACGAGGACCGGGGCCAGATCAAGAACCTGACGGCCGTGCTGTCCCGGTCCAGGCTGTCGGACGTGCACCGGCTCCTCGAAGCCGGGTTCAAGACCTTCCTGACCAAGCGGAGCGAGGACGTCCTCGACGTGCTCGCCGGGTATCAGGAGGACTCCGGGGAGGGGCGCAAGCTGGAATTCCGGGAGAAGGCCACCCGGGACGTCGACGGCGGCCCGGTCTCCCTCGTCCAGTTCGCCAGGTCGGCGATCAAGGGGACCCCGGCCGTGTACCAGCAGCGCGTCTTCGGCGGCATGAACCAGATCGCCCCGCACGAGGAGGAGGGCACCATGATGGTCCCCTTCGAGATCCGCACGATGGGCAGCCAGATGAAGACCTGGGACCAGCTGCGGACCGAGCTGCACAACCTCGCGGACTGGGCGGAGGAGGCGTACCGGCACACCCGTGGGCAGTCCGGCGACACCAGCCGGCGCCGGACGGGACCCGGTCCCGACAGCCCGTGACGGGCGCGGCTGCCCCCTGGTGTGCCCGAAGGGGCATGGGCGCCGGTCCCGTGGCCGGCGTAGGCAGGGGGGAGTCGCCCGCGTCTCCCGAGAGGCAGCCCGCCCATGCCGATCCCCGCCCGGCCCCAGCGCAAGGACGCGGCCGACACCTCGCCGGACCGTTCCGCGCGGGGCGCGGCGAAGCGTCGTGGCTCCGCCGCACCGGCGGCGGGCAGGCTGCCGGAGCTCCAACGGTCCGTCGGCAACGCGGCGGTGGCCCGGATGCTCGCCCCGGGCCGTGACGCGGCGCGCGGGACCGGGCCCGCCGCGGCGCCGCCCGCCTCCGCGCCGGCGCCCGCCGCGCACGCCGTGATCCAGCGCAAGGGCCCGAAGAAGCTGGGCCCCTCGCTGCCGGCCGATCCGCGCCCCGAGGGCCTGCTGGGCCGGTTCACGGCTCTGACACGTACCCGGCCGGAGCCCGCGAACCCGCTCGTGACCCGGATACGGGAGTCCATCGCCGACTACGACGCCGACCCCCACCGCGACCCCATGCACTGCCTCATGGCGCTGACCCGGATCCAGTTCGAGATCGCCCCGGCGGAGCAGGACGCGAGCGGCCCGCTCAAGCCCTTCCTCTCCGCCGCCCGCAGGACCGTCGAGGACGAACTCGCCCTGGTACGGGGGCAGATCGTCCGGGACGACGCCCTGCCCGAGGCGGCCAGGGAGCCGTTCCGGGCGATGACCGACGGCGGCATGCTGTGGCAGCGCGAGGAGTGGGCCGACAGCGCGGCCGCCTTCCACATGCGGGGCGCCGGCTACTTCCGCGAGCTGTCGGAGCTCAACCGGGCGGGCATGGCCGAGGAGCTCGCGCAGGGGGCGGACCAGAGCTGGATCGGGGCCGTGCGGACCCGGCTGACGACGGCGTTGCGGCAGGGCGTGCTGTGCCACTACACGTCCCGGGAGCGGGCCGTGCAGATGCTCGGCGCCGGGCGGATACGGTCCAAGACCGACCTGCTCAGGACGGACCCGACGGCGCCGAACAACTCGGAGGCGTACGACAAGCACGTGCTGGCCAACGAGGGGTTCGTGTTCTTCTTCCTGGAGGTCCCTGACAGCCCGTTCCGCGAGACCCGGTTCGGCGGCGGGGAGCCCGCGCGGATCGAGATCCCGCTGCTCGCGTCGCCGCTGATGACCCAGGGCTGGCTCATGCTCAGCGACTTCGCCCAGCGTGATCTCCCCACGCTGCGCGCCCGCCCGGAGGACCCGTCGCGGCCCCAGAGCAAGCTGGGCACACGCGAGGAGACCTTCTCGCCCGAGTTCACCCTGCCCGTGCGGAAGTTCGACGTGGGAGCGAGGGACGCCGCGGACCGGATGGACCCGATGAGGATGATGGCCGAGATGACGGCGGAACCGGATCTGGAGCGCCGGGGGCAGATCTCCCTCGCGATGACCCAGGCGGCGGCCGACCCGTACAGCACCATGACGTACGGCTCCGGGGAGCGGGAGCGGATCCACCCCGAGCGCCTGCGGTCCAACACCCTGATGGGCGCGGACATCGTGCCGGGGCTCGTGGAACGGGCGCTCGTGGAGATCCAGCGGCTCGACGTGTCCGCACCGCGGCTCGCGGAGCGGCTCAAGGCGATGACCGGCGAGGAGCTGATGCGGTACCTGCTCAAGGACCTGCTGCGGCCGCAGGCGATGCTGCCGGGGACGGTCGACCTCGGCGCGGCCAGGGCGGTGACGGCCTCGGGGCAGCCGGTGACCGTCCCGGTGACCGTCCCGGTGACCTGACCCGTGCCGGGAGCACTTCTGAGAGCGCTTTTGAGAGCGCTCCATACCGGTCTTCCTTCGCACCGGCCCGAACGCGCCACGGCGGACCGAAGTCCGCCGATTTGCGCGGTGATGCGCCGCGCACGTACGGCGGCAAATCGGGCGGCGGGCCCCCGGACGCCGGTGGCGCTTTCCGGACAGCGCCGGCGGGGGTCACGTTGCGCGGACGCGGAGATGCCCGAAGATGGGCCGCGCCGCCCGGTTCACCTCAGGTCGCTGAGCACACCGCTCACGTTCAGGACCTCGTGGCACTTCTGCGCTCGACGGCCGGTGGCCGGGGTGCCCGGCTTCGCGCAGGTCACCTGGATGGTCACGGTCTGACTCTCGGTGATCCTGATGGGGGTGACCCAGTGGTAGTCCTGGTTGCGGAACGTCTCCAGCGCGATCGTCGTGATCTTGCGATCGCCGAAGTCGATGGTCAGCACGCCTTCGTCGCCCTGGAAGTTGGCCACGACGATGTCCGTGATCCCGAACGCCTTGCCGGCGGGCACGGTGTAGGTGCCGGCCCTGGTCTGGCCCCCGGCGGTCTCCAGGTCGATGGTGGCGGAGCCCTGCTGCCCTCCGGACGTCCCCGTTCCGGGCCCGGTCCCGGTCCCGCCGTCGCCGCCCGTCCCCGGTGCCGTCGTGGCGCCCGATCCGCCCGGTTGCTGGCCGTTTCCGGTGCCCGGGGGCCGCACGCTCGGGACCGCGGTGGGCGCGGGCCGCTTCTGGACGACCTCGTCGGCGGCCTCCTTGGCGGTGCTGCGGACGGCGGGCCGCACCAGGGCGAACCAGGCGATCAGCAGCGCGAGCAGCGCCGCGAGGACCGCGAGCAGCCAGCGCGGGAAGATCGGGATCTGGACGAACTCGGCGTCCAGCGGCGGCCGTACGGCCCGGTCCGCGTCGGGCGTCTCCGCGCCGTCCCTGCCCTCGGTCGCGGCCACGGTGAACGGCCAGGTCGTGGGCGTGCCGAACCACACCGGCCGGCCCGCCCCGACCCGCAGCCCGGCCTCCGCCGACTCGCCCGGCTCCAGGTCCTGGGCCGTGGGCCGGAAGTCGAACTTCAGCTCCTCGCCCTGCTGTCCGGCCGTGAAGGCCACCCGCACGGGCGCGTTGCCCTCGTTGCGGACGGCGAGCCGGTAGCGGCCGCGGAGCCAGCCGCGGCGGCGGCGCGGGGTGAGCGCGGTGCGCAGCTCCCGGAACTCCTCGACGTGCACGACGGTCTCCGGCACCCGTACGGCCTCGGGGTGCTCGGTGGGCAGCACGCGGACGGCGAGCGGTACGTCTCCGGCCCGCACGCTCGACGAGCGGGGCGGATCGAGACGGATCGTCACGGTCTCCGCCGTGCCCGGGTAGAGGGACACGCGCTCGGGTTCCACCGTCGTCCAGGCGGCGCAGTCGCCGACGACCTCCAGGCGGTACGCCTCGACGATGTCGCCGTCGTTGCGGACGGTGAGGGTGGTGGTCGCCGTGCCGCCGGGTACGACCGACACCCTCGGGATGTCGAGACCGGGCGTGCCAGCGCTGGAAGAGGCAGCTGAGGACGTCACCCCGGCGACGCTAGGCCGACGGCCCCCGGGGCCTCCACGTATACGAGGGCAACGCGCCGGGCAGCCGGGGTGCCTGAAGGGGCTTCCCGCCGGCGCCGCCCTCCGTCCCCCGTCCGTACTCCCTCCGCGCACGTCTCACCGAAACCGAACAGGTAGCGACTCATGAGCCGAGCTCAGCACAGCGGACCCGTCACCCCGTCCGGCACCGGCCCCGTCACGGTGCCCGCCCAGGACTCCCCCCGGACCAGGGAGGCCTCCCGGGAGCGGGAGAGCCCCGGCACCCATGCCTCTCCCCGTCCCCATAGCTCTCCCCGTACCCCCGACTCCCCCCGTACCCCCGACTCCGCCCGCCCCCATGACGTCCCCGGGCCCGAAGGATCCCCCCAGGCCCCCGTCGCCCCGCGGTCGCCGTCCGGCGTCGCGGACCGGCGGATCTCCGTGGCCGTGTACGCCTCGGACCCGGTGCTGCACGTCGGGGTCGTGCACCAGCTCCGGCAGCGCCCGGAGATCGAGCTGCTCGACGGCGCCCGCGCCGCCGAGGCGCGCGTCTCGCTCGTGACCGTGGACAGCGTGGACGACGAGACCGCCGCGCTGCTCAGGCGGCTGCGGCACAACTCCCGTACCCGGACCGGGCTCGTGGTCGGCACCTTCGAGTCGGGCGACGCGCTCCAGCGGGCCATCGAGTGCGGGGTGACCGCGGTGCTGCGGCGCGCCGAGGCCGACCAGGACCGGCTGCTGCGGCTGGTCCTGGCGATGGCGAACGGCGAGGGCGTGCTCCCCGGCGACCTGCTGGCCCGGCTGCTGAGCCACGTCGGCAGCCTCCAGCGTTCCGCGCTCGACCCGAACGCCTCGTCCCTGTCCACTCTGACCCCGCGCGAGGCGGACATGCTGCGCCTGGTGTCGGAGGGCCTGGACACCGCCGAGATCGCGCGGACCACCTCGTACTCGGAACGGACCGTCAAGAACGTGCTGCACGAGGTCATCACCCGCCTGGAGCTGCGCAATCGCACCCACGCGGTCGGCTACGCCCTGCGCAACGGCCTGATCTGACCCGCCGTCCGGTGCAGCCGGGTCCGTACGGTCCGGCCGCCCCGGCTGCCCCAAAGCGCACCGGCGGCTTCCCCCGGGTGCGGCCCCGGGGCCCTGCCGGGCGGCGCCGTGCGGTCGGCAGGGTGGCCGGGACGTACGGACAGTGCTGCACCGGACTGTGAGGTGGACCGTGATGAGCACGGGCGGCTCCGGCGGCCGACGGCACCGCTGGGGGAGGGTCGGCGCGCCCATGCTGCTGCTGGTCCCCCTGCTCGCGGTGACCGCGGCCTCCGCCCCCGACAAGGCCGAGGCGGGTCCCCGGGCGGCCGACGCCGGTGACGTCCGGATCGCGTACGCGGGGACGCGGCACCGCAGCATGGGCCGGGTGGCGTCCGGGACCACCAGCCCCCCGCTGTTCGGCGAGGGCCCGGCCCACCTGGACGTCCAGCCGGCGGCGCTGGGCGACCTGATGGTGTTCGCGAGCCGCCGCGACGAGAAGGCGCCGCAGGTCTATCTGCGCTCCGCGGACGGCTCGGTGACCCGGCTGACCAGCGGTCTCGACGCGGCGAACCCCCGGCCGACGCCGGACGGCCGGGCCGTGGTCTTCGACTCGCCGCCGCCCGGCGGCGGGCCGCGCGACCTGTGGCGGGTGGGCATCGACGGCACCGGGCTCACCCGGCTGACCGACACCCCCGCGAACGAGGAGCACCCGACCGTCTCGCCGGACGGCGGGCGGCTCGCGTACGCCAGCGACGCCGATCCGGCCGTCGGGCGGCAGGTCTACGTACGTCCGCTGGACGGCGGCACCGCCACCCTGGTGAGCGACCCCTCCCAGGGGACCGCCGGGGAGCCGGTGTGGAACCCGGTGGACGACGCCACGCACCGGGACACGATCGCCTACACCGCCACGGGTGCCGGCGGTCCTCGGCTGCGGTGGACGGACGGGCGCTCGGGCGGTGCGCTGTTCGACGGGACTCCGGCGCAGTGGCGGACCCACGGGGCATCCTGGATGCCCGACGGGGACCGGGTGCTCTTCCTCAGCCCCGACCGCACCTGCAACTGCGAGGGCGACTGGGACCATGTCTTCCGGGTGACGGTCCGTACGGCGGACACGCCCGAGGTGGTGCTCAGCGAGGACCGCGAGGTCTCCTCGCCCACCTGGCTCGGCCCGTCCGACTCCGGTGCCGCCGTCGTCGAGCGGGTCTCGGCGGCCGGCCCGCACGAGGTGACGCTCCAGGACGTGCGGTCGGACGGCGCCGACCCCCGCGACCTCGGCCGGATCATCCTGGACGAGGACCCGGCCGCCGACACGAACACCGATCCCGCGCGGGACCCGCTGTTCCGGCCCGCGCCGGGCTTCGATCCGTGGACCGAGCGGCAGACGTACACCCCCGACGGGCGCGGGATCGCGGTCACCCTCTTCGAGGGCACGCGCGACGCGCGCGTCCAACGGATCTGGCTCACGGACGCCGACGGCATGAACCCCCGGGCGCTGCCGCTGGCCGGGCGCGGGCCCCGGGACTGGGACACCGACCCGACGTTCTCCCCCGACGGCAGGCTCCTCGCCTTCACCCGGACCTCCCCCGGCGGGGTCGGCGACGCCTCGGGCCCCGGGCGCATCCTGATCGCCGACGCCACGACCGGAGCCCTGCGCGGGGAGATCGTCCCGCCGGAGGGCCAGGCGCGGGGCGGCGACGCCCAGCCGACCTGGTCGTCCGACGGCACGACCCTGGCGTTCACACGGAACCAGGTCATCAACGGCAACGGCGGCAACAAGCACGTCTGGACCGTGCCCGTGGACCGGCTCGACCGGCAGAGCGACCTGAGCGCCGCGATGTGCCCGCCCGGCTGCGCGGTCATCGACGACAGCCCCGCCTTCTCGCCGGACGGCACCCTCGTGGCCTTCAACCGGAAGAACGGCGGTGGTCTCATCGACCAGCGCAACGGCCTGCTGCTCGCTCCCCTGAACGGCGACGCGTTCGAAGCGGGCTGCCGCGTGCTGCTGCCGGCCGCCGCGCGCGACGTGCCGGGCGCCTGCCACCGGGAGCTGCCCGACACCTCGTACACCGGGCCCTTCCAGCCGCGCGACGCCGCCTGGACGGCGGACGGCCGGAGCCTGGTGATCAGTTCCCGGGCCGCGCTCGCCGCGAACAGCCCGGAGAAGCTGAGCCTGGTCGACGTGGCGACCGGCGCCCTCACTCCGCTCACCGCGGGGCTGCCGGGCCGTCAGAAGGAGCCCGCCGTGCAGCAGTCCGTGGACCTCGCCGTGCAGGCGCCCGGCACGGTCCCGCCGTTGACCGTCGGCGTGCCGGGGATCATCCGGGTAGAGGTCGTCAACCGGGGTCCGGCGTCCTCGCCCGGCACCCGGCTGACCCTCGCGCCCCCCTTGGGGCTGACCGTCACCGCGCTCACCGCGCCCGGGGCCTCCTGCGACCCGGCGGCCCTGACCTGCGCCCTGGGCGTCGTCCCGCCCGGTGTCACGGTCCCGGTGGACGTCACCTTCACCGGCTCCGTGCCGGGGGACCAGCCGGTGGACTGGTCGGTGACCGGCGCGGTCCTCGACCCGCGCCCGAGCGACAACGCGGGCCGCACGGTCGTGCCGGTGCGCGAGCCGGTGCCGCCGACGCCCACGCCGTCGCCTTCGACACCCACACCGTCGCCGTCGACACCCGCCACGACCCCGCCGACCCCGACCGTTCCCCCGACGTCCACACCGCCTCCGCCGCCCGAGCCGCCCGCGCCCCGGGCCGGGCCGGGCGTACGGATCACCGTCCAGCCGAACCCCGGTTACGTGGGCGGGCGCGTCGTCGTCACGTACACGGTCCGCAACGGGCGGGAGGCGCTCGCGACCGGCCTCAGGCTGCGCGTCGGGCTGCCCGCCGGTGTCCCCCACAACGGGCCGCCGCCCGGCTGCGACAGCGGCTGGACCTGCGCGCTGCCGGACCTGGCACCAGGTGCCCGCGCCGTCCTCCAGGTCGTCCTCAGCCCTGACCGGGCGCTCACGGCCCGTGTCACCGGCGTGCTCACCACCACCGGCACGGACGCCGACCTCCGCGACAACACCGCCCGGCAGCGCCTGCGCGTGCTCCAGCCGCGCATCGTCGCCGTCCCGCCGATCGGCAAGCCCGGCTTCGTCACCTCGGTGCGCGGCAAGGACTTCCCGCCCGGGGTACCCGTACGGTTCACCTGGCGGCCGGGCATCACCGCCGCGGCGGCGCCGACCGTGCCAGGACCGGACGGCTCGTTCATCGGGCAGCTCCTGATCCTCGCCAAGGACCAGACCGGGCCCCGGGTCATCACGGCGAGCGGTCCCGGCTTCTCGCCGGTGCGCACCGACTTCCTCGTGGTCGCCGGGACGGTGCAGCCGCCGGACGTGGTGGCCCGCCGATGATCCACGAGGTCGACGAGGCGCTGCGCCGCCTGCTCGCGGAGTCCGGCCTGGAGGCGGCGGGCGTCGAGGTGGTCTTCGACGCGCCGACCCGCGACTGGGCCGCGCGCCGCAGCACGCCCACCGTCTGCGTGTTCCTGTACGACATCCGCGAGGACCACGCCCGGCGGGGCAGCGGCGCGGGCGAGGTGTACGACGAGGAGGGCTTCGTCGTGGCGCGCCGGAGCCCGCCCCGGTGGTTCGAGCTGACGTACCTGGTCTCCGCGTGGGCGGGCCGCCCCGAGGACGAGCACCGGCTGCTCTCCCAGGTGCTCGTCTGCCTCACGGCCCGCGACGACCTGCCCGCCCGCCTGCTCGGCGGGACGCTCGCCGAACTCGGCCTGCTCGTACCGCTGGACGCGGGAGCCCCCGGCCCCGACGCCCCTTCGGCCTCCGACGTGTGGTCGGCGCTCGGCGGCGAGCTGAAGCCCTCGATCGGTGTACGGGTACGGGCCCCGCTGGCGGGCCTCAGCCGGGGCACGGCACCACCGGTCACCGAGGGCCTCGTCATGCGCTCGGCACCGCGCTCGACGCCGGACGCCGAGGACACCCGCCGCCTGCGCTACTCGGAGGTGGACACCCCGCCGCCGGACGAGGGCTTCGGCGGCCCCCGAGAACGCCGCCCCGCCCCCGCCCGCCGCCGCCGAGGAGAGCGCCAGCCGTGACGCGCAGTGCGATCAGTGGGGGGTGGGGGCGGGATCTGGAGTCGGGGCGGGACTCGGACCCGCCCGCCCCTCCCCCGTACCTCTGGAGCCGTCTGCGGCTGGTCGAGGAGCGGGTGCGGCAGGCCGTCGCGGTCCGGGCCGGGGGCGATCCGGATCCGGACGACCCCTATCGGGGGCAGTTCCTGACGCCCGAGGCGGTCGCCCGTGTCCTGGACCCGGCGTACGGCCCCGTGCTTCCGGCGCTCGGGCCGGGCGCCCCGCCGCCCGGGTCGCCGCTCGCCGTACTGGCCGCCCGCTTCGGGCTCGCCCCGCTGGACCTGGACCTGCTTCTGGTGGCCCTCGCCCCGGACCTCGACGCGCGCTTCGAGCAGCTGTACGGGTACCTCAACGACGACCTGACGCGCCGTCGGCCCACCGTCGGGCTCGCGCTCGAACTGTGCGGCCGCGCCGGGGTCGCGGCCGCCCGGTTCCGGCTCTCGCCCGCCGCGCCGCTCGTCGCCGGCGGGCTCGTCGAGGTCACCGAGCCCGAACGGCCGCCGCTGTCCCGCGTCCTGGCCGTGCCCGACCGGGTCACCGCGCACCTGCTCGGCGACACCGCGCCGGACCCGCTGCTCGCCGACGTCCTCGGCCGGGCCGCCGGGGACCCGGCCGCCGATCCCGCCGAACGGGACCGGGCCGCCGCCGCGTCCGGCCACGGCCACGTCCACCTGCGCTCCCACGGGGGCGACCCGGCGGGCCTCGCCGCCGCCGCGCTGGACGCCCGCGGGCTCGGCGTCCTGGCCCTGGACGCGGCGGCGCTCGGCCACCACGGCGGCACCGTGACCTCGCTCGCCCGGACCGTCGCCCGCGAGGCACGGCTCGCGGACGCCGGGGTCGTCCTGGGGCCGCTGGAGGAGCTGCCGGACAAGCCCGGCGAACGGGCCCGCGTCCTGCGCGCGCTCTGCGCGGAGCTCGCCGGGATCCCCCTGTTCACGTACGGCACGAGCGGCTGGGAACCCGCCTGGGCCACCGACACGCCCGTCACCCTGCCCGTGGCGGCGCCCTCACCCGAGCGCCAGGCGGCCCGCTGGCGGGACGCGTTGGGGCGGGCGGCGGAACGGTACGAGACGGGGCCGGGCGACGCCGACGCCGGATCGCTCGCCCGGTCCGTCGCCGCGCACCGCCTCGACGCCGGGCAGCTGCGCCGCGCCGCCGGTGCCGCCGTCCGCACCGCCGCGCTCGACGGCCGGCCGGTGTCGCCCGCCGATCTGCGGGCCGCCGTACGGGCCCAGAACGGCGCGGGGCTCGCCCGGCTGGCCCGCCGGGTGGAGCCCGCGGTGGGCTGGGACGACCTGGTGCTGCCGCCCGCCACGCACCGGCAGTTGCGGGAGCTCGCGGTGCGGGCCCGCCATCGCGACCAGGTGCTCGGCCGGTGGGGGATGCGCCCCGGCGGCGGGCGCGGACGCGGGGTGATCGCGCTGTTCGCGGGTCCGTCCGGCACCGGGAAGACGATGTCCGCCGAGGTCGTGGCGGCCGACCTCGGTATGGACCTGTACGTGGTGGACCTGTCCACGGTCGTCGACAAGTACGTCGGCGAGACCGAGAAGAACCTGGAGCGGATCTTCACGGAGGCGGCGGCCGTCAACGCCGTCCTGCTGTTCGACGAGGCCGACGCCATCTTCGGGAAGCGCGCCGAGGTGAAGGACGCCCACGACCGGCACGCCAACATCGAGTCGGCGTATCTGCTCCAGCGCATGGAGTCCTTCGACGGCATCGCCGTCCTGACGACCAATCTCCGCGCCAACCTGGACGAGGCGTTCACCCGCCGCCTGGACGTGATCGCCGACTTCCCGGTGCCCGACGCCACCCAGCGGCTTGCCCTGTGGGAACGGTGCCTGGGCGACCGCCTGCCCCGCGCGGACGACCTCGTCCTCGGCTTCTGCGCGGACCGCTTCGAACTGGCCGGCGGCTCCATCCGGGCCTGCGCGGTGACCGCCGCCTACGCGGCGGCGGCCGAGGGCGGCCCGCTGACCATGGTCCAGCTGGTGACGGCCGTCGCCCAGGAGTACCGGAAGCTGGGCCGTCTGGTCCTGGAGGGCGAGTTCGGACCGTACCTGTCGCAGGTCACGCACGGGTGAGCCGGCCGGGGCGCCCGGGGAGGGCAGCGCGCGTGCCCCCGTACAGGTCCGTGTGCCCCTGCCGCCGTCGGCGCCCGCCGGAAAGGCTGGGCTGGCCCTGATCACCGCGCGGCGCCACCCGTGGCCGAGAAGCCGAACGAAGGAGCGAGCATGCCGACGTACCTCACCCCGGGTGTGTACGTGGAGGAGGTGCAGTCCGGTGCTCGCCCGATCGAGGGTGTCGGCACCGCCGTCGCCGCGTTCCTGGGGTTCGCGCAGAACGGGCCCTTCCACGAGCCGGTCCTGGTCACCAGCTGGGACCAGTACACCCAGCAGTTCGGCGGCTTCATGGAGGGCGCCTATCTGCCCCACGCGGTCTACGGGTACTTCGCCAACGGCGGCGGCGCCGCGTACATCGTGCGGGTCGGGCGCTCCGCCCAGGGCGGCGCCGCGGCACCCGGCTCCGGCGGGCCCGCGGAGCTCCCGGCGGCCCGGCCGGTCGAGCTCGGCGGCTTCCTGGTCGCGGCCCGGCCCGGCGTGACGGGTGTGTCGGTGGAGGTCGCCGACGTCGAGGGCGAGAACCCTCCGGAGGACCGGTTCAGGGTGCTTGTCCGCCAGGGCGACCAGGTCGCCGAGTCGTACGACGTGTCCATCCGCAAGAGCGTCAAGGGCTACTTCGTCACGCAGACGCGCGGCTCGCGGCTGATCGAGGTCGTCGAGCAGCGCGACACCGCGCAGACCCGGCCCGCCGCGCAGACCCTCGCCCTGCCGGACGCCCCCGCCGCGCCCGCCGCGCCCGCGCGGGGCGCCGCGGGCCGGCTCGACCCGGCGGAGTACGTCGGCGACGCGGACGCGCGGACCGGCTTCGCCGGCCTGGAGACGATCGACGAGATCACCATGGTCGCGGTGCCGGACCTGATGAGCGCGTACGAGCGCGGCGACATCGACGACGAGGGCGTACGCACCGTCCAGCTCGCGGTGATCTCGCACTGCGAGCAGATGGGCGACCGGGTGGCCGTCCTGGACTCGCCGCCCGGGCTCTCCGCGCAGCAGGTGCGCCGCTGGCGCAACGACGAGGCGGGCTACGACTCGCGGTTCGCCACGCTGTACTACCCCTGGGTGCGGGTCTTCGACCCGGCGGCCGGGCGCAACGCGACCGTCCCGCCGAGCGGTCACGTCGCCGGTGTGTGGGCCCGCAGCGACGCCGAGCGCGGGGTGCACAAGGCCCCCGCCAACGAGGTGATCCGCGGTGTCGTGGACCTGGAGCTGAGGCTCAGCAAGGGCGAGCAGGACCTGCTGAATCCGATCGGCGTGAACTGCGTGCGCGCGTTCCCCGGCCGGGGCATCCGGATCTGGGGCGCCCGGACCCTCTCCTCCGACCCGGCCTGGCGCTACCTGAACGTGCGCCGCCTCTTCAACTACCTGGAGGAGTCCATCCTGTTGGGCACCCAATGGGTGGTCTTCGAGCCCAACGACGACCGGCTCTGGTCCAGTATCCGGCGCAATGTGACGGCGTTCCTCACCGAGGAATGGCGCCGTGGTGCCCTGTTCGGCCGGACGGCGGCGGAGGCGTTCTACGTCAAGTGCGACGCCGAGAACAACCCGCAGGAGTCGATCGACCAGGGCCGTGTGGTCTGCGAGATCGGCGTGGCGCCCGTGAAGCCCGCCGAGTTCGTGGTGTTCCGGCTGGCCCAGTTCTCGGACAGCACCAGCCTCATCGACGAGTGAGACGAGTGAAAGGTGTGTAGGCAGTCATGGCAGAGGGCGATGCTCTTTCCACCCATGTCTTCGGCGTCCAGTTGGGCGGCTACCTGGTCGAGTCGATCCAGGAGATCAGCGGCCTGAGCGTCGAGGAGGAGGTCGTCGAGGTCCGCCAGGTCAGCGCGACGGGCAAGCAGATCATCCGCAAGCAGCCCGGCGCCCGGCAGGCGGGCGAGATCACGATCACCCGGGGACTCGACAAGAGCAGCGAGTTCACCAAGTGGATCAAGGAGACCCTGAACAACGGGGCCGTCGACACCGCTCGGCAGAACCTCACCATCGAGATCAAGGACAGCACGGGCGCGACCGTCCGGCGGATCCAGCTGATGCAGGGGTGGGCGTCCAAGTGGGAGGGCCCCTCGCTGAAGGCGGGCGAGTCCTCCGGCGCCACCGAGACCGTGACCATCGTGTTCGAGGAGATCATCGTCGAATGAGGCGCCGTACGGTCACGGCGGGCAACCTGGAGGAGATCCTCCAGGCCACGGCGCCCGCCACGCCCCAGGACCAGCCGGGTCCCGCCGCCGCGCGGGCACCACGCGGGAACCCCGGACAGCACACCGAGTTCGAGTTCGAGCTGCCGCGCGGATACGTGGACGAGGACGGCACCGTGCACCGGCACGGCGCGATGCGTCTGGCGACGGCGCGGGACGAGCTGCGGCCCCAGATCGACCTGCGGGTCAAGGAGAACCCCGCGTACCTGAGCGTGGTCCTGCTCAGCCAGGTGATCACCCGGCTGGGCACGGTCGGCGACGTGCACGCGGGGGTCGTGGAGCGGATGTACGCGACGGACGTCGCGTTCCTCCAGGACTTCTACCGGCGCGTCAACAGCGAGGGCCACACCCGCGCGGCGGTCACCTGCCCGCACTGCGACGGCGGCTTCGAGGTCGACCTCTCCGGTGGGCGCCTGGGGGAATCGTGACGTACGCCCTCCCCCGGCTGCGGGAGGAGATCGCGTACATCGCCTACCACTTCCACTGGCAGCGCGACACCATCCTCGACCTGACCCACGGCGAGCGCCAGGACTGGGTCACCGAGATCGCCCGTATCAACACCCGCGTGAACGAAGGCGGTTGATCCATGACATGGCGGGACAGGCTACGCCGCCGCGCCGCCCGGCGAGAGCCCGAGCCCCCGGCTGCCGCCGCCTCCGGGGACATCGGCGTACCCCCCGGGTGGGACGGTGGCTGGCGCGCGACGACGGCTCCGCGCCTGACCGTGTCACGCGCGCCCCTGGGCGTCAGCGACGGCCTCGTCTTCCGCGACGGCCTGACGGCATGGCAGGACCCGTCGTTCGACACCGGCCTGGCCCACGCCCTGACCCCGACCGCCCCGTCCGGCGTCGTACGCGGGGTAGCCCGCCCCCCGGCCGACGCCCCCACCCGGAGCGGCGGCGGCCCCCTACTCCTACGCACCCTCGCCTCGCAGGGGCAGGACGCCGAGCGGACCCCGGAACCGAACGCCGAGCGGACCCCGAGGGCCACGGCAGCCGGCCCCGTACAGCGGACCACGGCGACGCCCGGAGGGAGCCCCACGGTCCGGCCCCGCCCGGCCACCGCACCCGAGGCGCCCTTGTCCGGCGCGCCCGGCACGGAGATCGGCCGTCCGAGCGCGAGCACCTTGGCGCCGCCGCCCGGCGCTTCCGCTGCGAGCGCCACGGGGCCGGATTCGGCTGGCGGACCGCCGGGTCCCGTGGTGGCACGGGCGCTTGCCGACGGTACGGGGCGGGGGTCGGAGGGCGGTTCGCGACGCCCTGGCGCGGGGGCGGGGGGCCGCCCGGGGGCCACGGAGGCGAGCGCGTCGGGGGGTGGGGGGAATCCGACGGGGCGTGGGGGGAACGGGACAGGGCACGGGGGAAGCGCGACAGGGCGTGGGGAGACCCCGACAGGGCCGAGGGGAAGCCAGGCGGGCCGCAAGGGCACACCGACAGGGCCGAAGGGAGGCCCGGCAGGCCGTGGAGGGACCCCGACACATCGCAACGGAAGCCTGACGGGCCGGGAGGGAAGTCCGACAGGGCAGCCCGTGCCCCCGTCGGGGCACGGGGGAACCCCATCGAGGCACGGGGGAACCCCGTCGAGGCACGGGGGTACCTCGACGGGGCCCGGGGGAACCCCATCGAGGCACGGGGGCACCTCGACGGGGCCCGGGGGCACCCCGACGGGGCACGGAGGGGCCCCGACCGGACACGGCGGGACCCCCACCGGACACGGCAGCACCCCGTCGGGACACGGCGGAACCCCGACCGGGCGCGGGGGAACCCCCACCGGGCACGGCGCACCCCCCACCGGGCGCGGGGGAACCCCGTCGGGACACGGCGGAACCCCGACCGGGCACGGGGGAACCCCGTCGGGACACGGCGGAAGCCCGGTCGCTGGCGGCGGCAGCCCGGTGGCTGGTGGGGTGGCCCCGGCGCCTTCGTCCTCGGGGCGCACTCGGGCGGCGGGGGCGGGCGCGCACGACGTCTCGCGCGCCGACCGGGGGCTCCTGGCGCCCCCGCCCCTCGGCATGCCCGGCGGCGCCGTGCAGCGGGCCGAGGCGACGGGTGGAGGCGCGACCGGGCACACGTCCGTCCGTGCCCACGCGCTCCCGGACTTCCCGCTCGTCCGCCGGATCGCGGTCGTTCCCGAGACTCCGACGGCCGGTGCCCGAGCGCAGGCAACGTCCGCAGGACGGGGCGCCGTCTCCGCCCAGCGGGCCGGAGTCGGCAGCCCGGCGGGCACTCGCGTGCTCGACTCCCCTTCGGGCGGCGGATCCACCGCCCGCAGGACCACGTCCCGACAGGAGGGCGCGGGCAGCCGCGCCCAGAACTCCCCGCCGGTCACCGGGACCCACGGGACCACGAGCGGCACCCCGTCCCGGCACAGCACGGACGGCCCGCGCGTACCCCACTCCCCGCCGGGCTCGGACGCGGCCGCCCGGAGGGCCGGGCACGCCGGAGAGGGTCGCGCCCACACGTCCCCGCCCGCCGCCTCCGCCCCGGAAGGAGCGCGGGCCGCGGTGCGCCCGCGTGCCGTGGGGCGCGCACAGACCGTCGCGCGGACGCCCGCGATGCCCCGCCGCCGGGTCACCGTCCTACCTCCGTCGGTCGCCCCGGGCGGCCCATCCTCGGACGCGCCGCCCGACCGCACCGCGCCCGCCGTACGGCGGGAGGGCAGGGCGCCACTCGGTGCTCCCCTGGCCGAACTGCCGTCCACCGCCCAGCGCCTGGGCGGCACCCCGACGGCACCGGACTCCGCATCCGCCCCGGGCATGCCCGTCGTGCAGCGCCAGCCGGACCTCTCCACCGGCACCGCCGGGAACGCCCGCACGGGCGCCGGACCTTCCCGGCGGAAGGACGGCGCCCCCGTGTCGCCGTCCCCGCACGGCCCGCGCCCACGAAGCGGACTCGGGGCTCCCCTGCCCGCGCTGCCGCCGAGCGCGGCCCACCGGGGCGAGGGCCCCGCCGCCCTCCAGCGGGCAGTCGGACAACCACCCGCCCACACCCCCCTGTTGGGAGCGGACGGCGGCCACGAACACCCCACCACCGGATCGTCGTCCACGCCCACCGCTCCCCCGCTCGTGCGGCGGAGTCCGGCGGCCGGTACGACACTCCCCCTCGTCGTACCGGACCCCGTCACCGGTCCGGACGGCCACCCGCACGGCGGCACGACCCACGCTCTCCAACTGCTGGCCGCCCGCCCGCTCGACCTGGGCCTGGACGCGGGTGACGCGGGATCCTCCACCACGTCCGGCGGTCCGGCGCCCCGTCCGGTGGTCCCCGCCCGCTGGCCCGCACCGCCCGCGACTCCGCAGGTGCAGCGCACGGGGACGGGGACAGGGACAGGGGCGCAGGCTCCTACCCGGTCGACCTCCGTCCGTAACGCCGCTCCGGAATCCGGCCCGTACCGCACCCCCCTGCCGGTCACCGGCCCCTGGACCCCGCCGCCCGTCGTCCAGCCCGCCCCCTCCGGGGCGTCACCGGCACGCACGGTTCCCACGGTGACGCCCAGGGCCCCGGCGGGCGGAGGCGGTGCCGCGCGCACGGCGCCGGTGCAGCGTTCCGCGACCGGGCCACCCGGCGAGGCGGGGCCGGAACCGGTGTCCGGCGGCGCGCGGCCGGTCCAGGCGGCCGCGGCGCCCGGCAGGGCCCGGCGGCCGCCCGACACCCCGCCGCAGGGCGCCGAACCGGACCTGGACGAGCTGGCCCGGCGGCTGCTCGACCCCGTGTCGCGGCTGCTGCGCACCGATCTGCGGCGCGGGCGGGAACGCGCGGGCAGGCCCTTCGACGGGCGTCGCTGAGTACACGGACGAGACGAGAGAACGAGAGACGGGCGGCGGACTGATGACCGACAGCATCTTCGCGACCAGCGTGTTCTTCCGGCTGGCGATCGGCGGCAACGACCTGGGCGCGTTCCACACCTGCTCCGGCATGGGCGCCGAGGTCGAGATGGAGAGCTACGCCGAGGGCGGCAACAACGGCTTCACCTGGCAGTTGCCGGGGCGCGTCACCTGGTCGAACATCACGCTCACCCGGCCGGTCACAGCGGACACGGCCAAGATCGGGCGCTGGCTGGACGAGACGCTGCGGAGGGTCGAGCCGAAGGACGGCGAGATCGTGGCGCTGCGGCCGGACCTGAGCCGGATCATCAGCTGGCAGGTGTTCGGGATCGTGCCGGTGCGCTGGCAGGGGCCCTCCTTCGACCCCGCCAACTCGGAGGCCGCGGTGGAGACCCTGGAGATCGCCCACGCGGGCCTCCTCCCCTCCTGACCCGGCACACCACCCCGTACACACCCCGTTCCGGAAGGAAGTCCACGCCATGGCCACTTCGGCTCGCGCCGGCCGCGCCAGGGCGCAGCTCACCCTCAAGGAGCCGCCCGCCTCGGTCGGGGCCAAGCCCGGCGGGACGATCGCGCGGCTCGACCTCCAGTTCAACCCGTCGTCCCTGGAGCTGCGCAAGACCACCGAGTGGCGCCGGTCGCCGTCCCGGATGGCCGGGCAGTCGGCGCTGCCCGAGTTCGTGGGCAGTGGGCCGCGCGCCCTCAGCCTGGAGGTCTTCCTGGACGCCACCGCCACGCACGACAACTCGGTGGAGCAGGCGGTGGAGAAGCTGATGAAGGCGTGCGTGCCGACCCCGGCCAGTCTGGGCCGCAAGAAGCCGGCCAGCCCGTGGGTGCGCTTCGAGTGGGGCAACGCGCGGACGACGTCGTTCGACGGGGTGCTGTCGAGCCTGTCGGTGACGTACACGCTGTTCGACGTGGACGGGAAGCCGTTACGGGCGACCTGCGCGCTGTCCATCGAGGAGGCGAGCGTCGACCCGGCCGGCCAGAACCCGACGTCCGGCGCGCGCACCGCGCGCAGCACCCACACCGTGGTGGCGGGCGACAGCCTGGCGATGCTGGCCTGGCACGAGTACGGCGACGCGACGGCCTGGCGGGTCATCGCGGAGGCGAACGGCATCGACGACCCGATGGCGCTGCTCCCCGGCACCGAGCTGGTGGTGCCGGGGACGCGGCACGCGGACGACGAGGAGGAGGGGCGATGAGCA
Organism: Streptomyces sp. NPDC094032; assembly: GCF_040303965.1. Lineage (NCBI taxonomy): Bacteria > Bacillati > Actinomycetota > Actinomycetes > Kitasatosporales > Streptomycetaceae > Streptomyces > Streptomyces sp. NPDC094032. The sequence goes on from NZ_JBEOUE010000011.1 coordinate 120,261, forward strand.
CGTCCGACGCCGGGGGCCGGTCGTTCGCGGCCGATCCGATCGTGGAGGCGCCCGGTGAGCTGCCGCCGGTCTGGGCCGCGCAGTTGGTGAGCTGTGTGGTCGACGAGAACGTGGCGCTGCCCGACACGGCGGTGCTCACGTACCGCGACCCCGACCACGAGTTCCTGGGCGGCACCGGCATCACGATCGGCACCCCGCTGCGGGTGTCGGTGGTGACCGCGAAGGGACAGGGCCGGGAGCGCCTGTTCGACGGCGAGGTCACGGCCCTGGAGATCGACCGGGACCGTACGGGATCGTTCACCGTCGTCCGCGCCTACTCGAAGGCCCACCGGCTCCAGCGGGGCCGGAAGGTCGTGGCGTACCGGAACATGACGGCGGCGGCCATCGTGCGCAAGGTGGCCGCCGGGGCGGGGCTGGCGGTCGGGAAGGTGGAGGCCGCGCCCGTGACGTACCGGCAACTGTCCCAGGCGAACGTCTCCGACTGGGAGTTCCTTCAGTTCCTCGCGGGCGAGAGCGGGGCGCGGGTGCGGGTGGACGACAAGGGGCTGCTCCAGTTCACCAGGCCCGTACCGGCGTCGGGGGCGCCCGCCCCCTCGACCTCGGCGACGCGGCATCCGATGGTCCTGGAGTACGGGCGGAACCTGCTGGCGCTGCGGGCCTCGCTGTCGGCCGCCGACGGGGCGGCGTCGGTCCGGGTGCGCGGCTGGGACGTGACGACGAAGCGCCCGCTGGTCGCCGAGAAGCCCTCCGTGGTGAGCGACACGGTGGTCCCGGGGCTCGGCCCGCAGGCCGCCGCGCGGTTCGGCGCGGCGGCCGTGACCGTGACCGACACGCCGTACCGTACCCAGGCGGAGACGACGGCGGCGGCGGGGGCGACGGCGGCGCAGATCAGCGCGGGCTTCGGCGAGTTGGAGGCGGTGGCCGAGGGCAATCCGCTGCTGCGGGCGGGCAAGCCGGTGGCGCTGGGCAACGTGGGGCCCGCGTTCTCCGGCCGGTACACCGCGACGGCCGTGCAGCACGTCCTGGAGCCGCACGGCGGCTACCGCACCACGGTGTGGGTCAGCGCCAGCCCGGACCGCTCGCTGACCGGCCTGGTGACCGGCGCCAACGCGCCGGGGCGCGGTCCGCGTATCCCCGGTCTCGCCATCGGCGTGGTGACGGACGTGCGGGAGCCGAACGGCTCGCAGCGCGGCGCGGTGCGGCTGCGCTTCCCCTGGCTGGACGACACCTATGTCACGGACTGGGTGCGCACGGTCCAGTGGGGCGGCAAGGGGGGCGGCGGTGTCGTGAGCCCGGAGGTGAACGACGAGGTGCTCGTCGGCTTCGAGCAGGGGCTGCTGGACTGTCCGTACGTCATCGGCGGGCTGTACAACGGCGTGGACCAGCCGTCGCCGCACGACGTGCCGCTGGTCGACCGGACCAGTGGCAAGGTCAACCGGCGTTCGGTGGTGTCCCGTTCGGGCCATCGCGTGGAGCTGCTCGACGCGCCGGCGCCGGGCCCTTCGGGGCTGCGTCTGGTGACCGGCGACGAGCGGCTCGAAGTCCGTATGGACGACCGGCGGGACCGTATCGAGATCACGGTGTACGCGGGACGGAACCGCCCGTTGAGCTCGGTCGTGCTGGACCGGAACGGCATCACGCTGGACGCCCGGCAGGGCACGGTGAAGGTGACGGGCCGCCAGGTGGACATCGACGGCACCGCCGGGGTGCGGGTCGGCGGCCGGACGGTCCGGCTGGCGGGAACGACGGACGTCACCGTCGACGGCGGCCTGCTCGCGGTCCTGAAGGCCCGGCTCGTCCGGATCAACTGAGACCCCCTCGATCTCCACAACACCCCTACCCTCAGGAGTACTTGATGCCAGCCGCGGCCCGTACCGGCGACCCGACCAACCACGGCGGGCGGATCGCCACACCTCCCCCCGGTGCCGCCGTGACCGTGGCGACGGTGCTGATCGGCGGGCTGCCCGCCGCCGTCGTGGGCAGCCTGCACGTCTGCGTGGTCCCGCCGCACGCCGCCCTGGGACCGGCCAACGTGGTGCTGCCCAACCCGGCGGGGCTCGCCACGGGCACGGTCCTCATCGGCGGGCTGCCGGCCGCGCGGGCGCGCGATCAGACGGCGTGCGGCGCGATGATCCTGACCGGCGCGTCCGACGTGCTGATCGGCGGTGTGTGATGAGCGAGCGGTTCATCGGACGCGGCTGGGCGTACCCCCTGCGGGTCGGTCCGACCGGCGGGATCGTGATGGTCGAGCGGGAGCGGGAGCTGGAGGAGGCCATCCGGCTGATCCTGGGGACGGCGCCGGGCGAGCGCCCGATGCGGCCCGAGTTCGGCTGCGGCATCCACGAGTACGTCTTCGCCCCGGGCGACGGCGACACCGCGGGACGAGTCGCGCAGCGGGTGCGCGAGGCGCTGGAGCGGTGGGAGCCGCGGATCGTGGTGGACGAGGTCGTCGTGGCCTTCGACTCCGTGGACGCGGGCACCCTCTACATCGACGTGCGCTACACCGTGCGGAGCACCAACGACCGGCGCAATCTGGTCTTCCCCTTCTACACGATCCCCTCCGAGGAGGGGGCCGAGGAAATGGTCGCCGACTGATGGCCCTGCCCTCCCCCAACCTGGACGACCGACGGTTCCAGCAGCTCGTCGACGAGGCGAAGCGGTACGTGCAGCAGCGCGCGCCGGAGTGGACCGACCACAACGTGTCGGACCCGGGCGTGACCCTGATCGAGACCTTCGCCTACCTCGTGGACCAGCTGCTGTACCGCCTGAACCGGGTCCCGGACAAGAACTACCTCGCCTTTCTGGACCTGTTGGGCATCCGCCTCTTCCCGCCGTCGGCCGCGTCGGCGGAGGTCGACTTCTGGCTGTCGGCTCCGCAGCCCGACGCGGTGGTGCTGCCCGCGGGCACCGAGGTGACGACCGCGGCGGGCGGACCCGACGAGCCCGACGAAGGCGTGGTCTTCGCGACGGTCGACCAACTCCGCATCATTCCGAGCGAGTTGACCCGCCTGGTGGCCGCGCCCCGCACCGGCGGGCAGACCGACATGACGGCCCGGCTCGCCGAGGGGCGGGACATCCCGTGCTTCCAGGCGGCCCCGGAGCCCGGCGACGCGCTGCTGTTCGGGCTGCCGACGGCGGTGCCGCGCTGTGTGGTCGCGGTGCGTCTGGACAGCCGGGTGCAGGGCGTCGGTGTCGACCCGCGCCAGCCCCCGCTGGTCTGGGAGGCCTGGGACGGCGGACGCTGGCGGCGCTGCGAGACGGGCGAGGACAGCACCGGCGGCCTGAACCGGCCGGGCGAGGTCGTCGTGTACGTGCCGGCGGGGCACACCGCGTCGGTGATCGCGGGGACGCGCGCGGGCTGGCTGCGCTGCCGGGTGACGGAGGCGGAGCCGGGCCAGCCGTTCTACTCGGAGTCGCCCACCGTGCGGGAGGCGGCCGTCTTCACCGTCGGGGGGACGATGACCGTGGAGCACGCCGAGACGGTGACGGACGTGCCGCTCGGCACCTCGGAGGGGGTCGCGGGGCAGAGCTTCCGGCTGGGCCGCCCGCCCGTCCTGCTCGACGGGGAGCCGCCGGTGGTGGAGGTGTCGTCGCCCGAGGGGTGGCAGCGCTGGGAGGTGGTGGACCACTTCGGCCGCTCGGGCCCCGGGGACCGGCACGTGCGGATCGACGCGACGCTCGGCGAGTTCCTGTTCCCGCCGGTGCTGCGGGAGCCCGACGGCACGCTGGCCTCCCGGGGGGCCGTGCCGCCCAAGGGCGCCCAGGTCCGGGTGGCCCGCTATCGGACCGGCGGCGGCCCGGCGGGCAACGTCGCCCGGGGCGCCATCTCGGTGCTGCGCAGCTCCGTCCCGTACGTCGCCAGGGTCGCCAACCGGGAGGCGGCGCGCGGCGGGGTCGCCGGGGAGACCGTCGACAACGCCAGGCTGCGGGCCCCGGAGGCGCTGCGCACGCAGGAGCGGGCGGTGACCGCCGAGGACCACGAGATCATCGCCCGCCAGGCGGCCCCTTCGGTACGCCGGGTACGGTGCCTGCCCGCCGGGGGCGGGGCGGGCGCGGTACGGGTCCTGGTGGTGCCGGACGCGGTGGCCGACGACGGCGACCGGCTCCGTTTCGAGCAGCTGATCCCCTCGGACCAGGTGCTCACGACGATCACGGCGGCGCTCGACGAGCGGCGGCTGATCGGCACCCGGCTCGTCGTGGAGCCGCCCTTCTACCAGGGCGTCACCGTGGTGGCCCGGCTGTCGGCGCCGGAGGCGGAGGCCGACCGGGTCAGGGAGGCGGCGCTCGCCGCGCTGTTCCGGCATCTGCATCCTCTGCACGGCGGGCCCGAGGGCACGGGCTGGCCGTTCGGGCGGCCCGTGCAGTACGGAGAGGTGTTCGGCGTCCTGCAACGCGCCGTCGGGGACGTCCTGGTGGAGGAGATCCGCATGTTCGCCGCCGACCCGGTGACCGGGCGGCGCGGTGCGCCGGTCGACCGGATCGACCTCGACGCGGGCGCGCTGGTCTTCTCGTACCAGCACCAGGTGGTCGTGACGGCCCAGGCGGCGGAGGACCGGGCATGAGCCGGGCCGCCGTCCCCGGCCTGCCGAGCCGCTACCCGATCGGCGGGCAGTTGCCCGCGATGTACGCCGACGACGACCTCGCGCAGCGCTTCACGGCGGGGCTCGACACGGTCCTGGCCCCGGTGTTCGCGACACTGGACAGCCTCCCCTCCTACTTCGACCCACGCCTGGCCCCCACCGACTTCCTGTCCTGGCTGGCGTCCTGGGTGGGCGGCGCCCACGACCCCCGCTGGCCGGCCGGACTGCGCCGGGAGGCGGTAGCACGAGCGGTCGAACTGCACCGCCTGCGCGGCACAAGGCGCGGCCTGATCGAGGCCCTGCGCCTGGTCCTCGGGGTCTCCGCCGAGGTCACCGGGGACGGCGCGGCCCTCTGGTCCCGCACGCCCGGCGCCGAACTGCCGCCCCCTCCGTCGGACGAGATCCTCGTACGGGTGTGGCCGCTCCGCGACACGACGGTGGACGCCGACCGGGTCCGCACACTCGTCCGCGCCCTGTGCCCGGTCCACACGACCTGCCGGGTCGAGATCCTGTCCGGCCCCCCGTCGGGCGGCGGCGAGGGAGGTGAGGACCGTGCGTGAGTGTCCAGCGTGCGGGTCGCCCAACGGGGAGACGGACGACTTCTGCGGCAACTGCGGCGCGTATCTGGACTGGTCGGAGGAGGCGCGGCCCGCCGGGAGGACGGGGCAGCCTGCCGGCCCTCCGGGCAGGGGGCACTCGGCGGCGGAGGCCGGGACGCGGGGGCCTACGGCCCGGGAGACGCCCGGAACTCCGGAGGAGCGCCCGACCCGACGGGAGACGCCGCCGGGGGAAGAGGCTCCCGCCCCGCCCGTACGACCTGAGCCCGGGCCCGAGCCCGGGCAGGAGCCGCGCCCGACGGCCGAGCCCGAACGACCGGGGCCCGCCCACCCCACACCCTCGCGACCCGCCCCCGAACCGCCCGCCCCCTCCCCCCGCCCGGTCCAGCCCGCCAAGGCCGTCGCGGCGCGCCCGGTGGTGCGGACGGTGCCGGTGGACGACACGCCGAGCGGCGTGCCGTGCCCGGCCTGCGGCACGCCCAACGCGCCGGACCGGCGCTTCTGCCGCCGGTGCGCGGCCCCGCTGACGCCCGCCGCGCCGCCCGAGGCGCTCCCCTGGTGGCGGACGGTCTGGCCCTTCCGCCACCGTCGCACCCGGGGCGGATCAGGTCGGCTGACCCGGTTCCTGACGGTCCTGATCGTGGTGCTGGCCCTGTGCGCGGCGGGCCTGCTGCTCCTGCCGGCCGGGCGGCATCTGATCGAGGACACCAGGGACAAGCTGGGCAAGGCCAAGGCGGTGACACCGGCCCGCGTCCGGGCGAGCGCGGAGCTCGCCGGACACCCGGCGTCCGACACGACCGACGGGCTCAGCAACCGCTACTGGGGCGCGCCCGGGGCCGGGGCCTCGGTGACGTACACCTTCGGGAAGCCGTTCCGTCTGGTCGACGTGATCGTCACGAACGGCGCCTCGCCCGACCCGGAGAAGTACGCGCTCCAGGGGCGTGCCCTGAGGATCGAGATGGAGGTGACGACGAAGGACGGCGGGACGGTGCGCAGGACGCTCGCCCTGAGCGACAAGGCCGGCCCGCAGACCTTCCCGACGGGGATCAGCGACGCCACGACGATCCGCCTGGTCCTGGACGCGCCCGCGGGCCTGTCCCGGGGCCGCCATCTGGCCCTGGCGGAGGTGGAGTTCTTCCAGCGCGGCTGACCCGCCCCCGGACCGGCCGCCACCGCGCACGCCACCCGGCGCTCACGTAGGGTAGCGATGCTGGCACGACGACGCGGCGCGGCGCCGCGCGGAGAGTACGCAGAGTGGAGCGCCCCATGTCAGGACAGTTCGAAGCGACGGTCGTGGTCGACCGCCCCATCGACGCGGTGTTCGCCTTCCTCGCGGACGGGCGCAACGATCCGGAGTTCAGCCCCCGGGTCCTCCGGATCGACCGGATGCCCGACACCCCTACGGAGGTGGGCACGGTCTTCCGGAGCACGGTCAAGGACGCTGGGATGAAGACGTCCAGGGAGTTTCGCATCACCGCCCTCGAAGCGCCGGTGAAGCTGCGCTGGGCCGAGGTGTCCAAGAACAGCGTGACGGCGACGGAGGGCGGCTACGACCTGGAGGCCCTGCCCGGCGGCGGGACCCGGGTCCGCATCTACAACGTGCTGGAGGGCCACGGCCTCGGCAAGCTCCTGGTGGGAGTGGCACTGGCCGCCGCACGCAAGGACGCGGACAACTTCGGGGCCCGGATCAAGGGGGCGGCGGAGGCGGCCATCGCCCCCGCCTGACACCACCTCAGGTCAGGCGGGCGGCACCTGGGCGGCCACGTCGAACGTACCCGGCTGAAAGTCGTCGAGGTGCTCCCGCAGAAGCGCGACCCGCTCCCCGAACCCGGGATCGGAGCGCCACGCGGCGATGGTCTCCTCGTCGGGCCACGGCCCGAAGCTGATGAACCGATTGCCCGCCGACCGGTCCCGCAACAAGGTGCCGTGCGCCTCGGGAAAACGCGACAGGGTCCAGGCGGCGAGCGCGTTCCATCCCACCACGAAGGCGTCCTCGTGCCCGGCCTTGGCGGTCCAGATCCCCACTGTGTAGATCATGCCCGGATTGTCCATTCCGCGACGGCGCACACAGCCGTCGCCGCGCCGGTCGACGACCTACGACTCCTCGGCCGCGACCTCGCCGGAGGACAGGGCGGCCTTCCTCCGGCGGTACACCACCGCACCGCACACCGCGAGAAGAAGAACGGCCACGGCGGACACCCCGAGGGCCGTCCGCTCGGCGAAGAGCCTGCCGAGCACCGAGAGCACGCCGAGCCCCGCGGTCGCGTAGATCAGCGCCCAGGCGGCCCCGCCGACGAAGAGGGCGGGGAGATAGCGCGGCAGCGGCATGCGCATGCTGCCCGCGAGGAAGTTGGCGGCGGTCTGGAACCCCACCGTCAGGAACGAGACGGCCACGACCGGCGCGCCCCACCGCTGGATCGCCCGCTCGGCGCGGAGGAACTTGGCCGAGGAGATGCGCCCGGAGAACCTGCTGCGCCGGGCACCGGCACCGGCGAGCCAGCCGACGGCGAAGGTCCCTCCGGCGCGGAGCAGGATGATCAGATAGAGGGCCCCGGCCGTCATCGCGATCTTATCCACGACGCCTCGCACTCATGGGCGCCCCGCTCCAGCGGGCATACGAACGCGCACAAGCCCGGTCACTGTCTCTCACCTGCGCCCGCCTCTGCCCGTCGGCCCGAACCCGCACACCTGGGCCCACGCCCAGGCAAGGCAAGCCTAACCGAACGCCAATGCGGCGGACACCACGCGCCCCCGCCCCCGCCCCGGGGCCCGTTCTTCGGGCCCCGGGACGGTCGGCTAAGCGACGGGATGGAAGTTGACGCGCTCGCGCACCACGGGGAAGCCCGCCTTGGCGAAGTTCGCGGCCATGGGGAAGTTCCCCCGGTCCGTGGCCGCGGTGACGAAGTCCGCGCCCTGCTCCACCAGGAAGTGGGTGCATTCGGCGACAAGGTCGTAGGCATAACCCCGACCGCGGTGTTCGGGCAGGACGCCGATGAATCCGATGGTCGGTCCGGAGGGGTTGTGGGCCGGGATGTGAATGCCGGCCAGTTCGCCTTCCGGGGTACGGGCGAGCTGCCACCACTCCCGCGGGGACGGGCACCAGTGGAAGAAGTCCAGCTCCTCCCGGGCGGCCTGGTCGAGCCCCTGCTCCTCGATGGTCTTCAGCGCGTGGGCGTCCAGCGTGACCGAGTGGATACGGCGCAGCGCGTCGAAGAAGACCGCGTCGTCGGGCTCGGGACCGTAGACGAGACGCCCGGGCCGTTCGGGCAGCCCGCGCTCCGGGGTCCAGCGATAAAGGAAGCGTTCCACCAGAAGCTCGTAGCCGGCGGCCCGGGCGGCGGCGAAGCGTGTCTCGGCGGCCGCGACCAGGGCGGGGTGCTCGCGCCAGTCACCGGGCAGGTTCAGCTCCAGCTCGACCCGCCACGGGCCGGAGCGCAGGAGCTCGGCCCCCGCCTCGACCTCGCCTTCGGCGACGTCGAACCAGTTGATGTTGATGGGTTCGACGTCATCGGGACCGCCCCACCAGGCACCACGGGCGACGACGCTGCCGTCGCGCAGCGCCACCCGCTTCCACTGGGGCCGGTGCGTGGTCCGCTCATGCCCGGCACGGGCGTGCAGCGGGTCCGGGTGTACGTCGAACAGGTGCGCGTCGCTCTCGTCGAGCGCGCGGATGACCGTATCGGTCATGGATTCCTCCGGGATGCGTACGGCAGAAGCGCTCCCGGTCGGATCAGAGGTACCACACCGGGGTAGCGGAAAGGGAGCGCTGGACAATCGACAACTGCACGGCACTCGCCTCCTTCCGTTCGTGTCACGCGGCGTGATCCGAACGGAACGTTACTTGCTCACCAACGCCCCGTCCACGGAATTCCCGACCTACCGAAGGGCGGTGCCCAGGACATGGACGGCGGACGGCGAGGGAATCCGGGTCTCCGGAAAGGCGAAGCGTTCGATCTCGGTCACCGTGAATCCGGCGCCGCCGATGGCCCGCTCGGTATCGCGCCCCGTGTGGCAGCCGCCCATCAGCCGGGGCCAGACGGTGGCGTCGAGCCCCCGCTGAAGACGACGCGTCCCCGGCGAGTCGGCCTGGACATGCTCGAAGAATCGAAGCCGACCCCCCGGCCGCAGAACTCGGCGGAGCTCAGCAAGTCCTGCCTGCGGATCGGCAACGGAGCACAGCACCAAGCACACCACCGCAGCGTCGAACGAGGCGTCCGCGAAAGGAAGTTCCTCGGCGCGGGCATCGACAAGCTCCACAGGAACGGTTGCCGCCCCGGCCCGCCGCAGGGCCTCGGCGCGAAGGCGGGGCTCCGGCTCGACGGCACGCACCCGGACCACCTCGGGCGGGTAGTAGGCGAAATTCAGCCCGTTTCCCGCACCGAGCTCGATCACCTCACCGGACAGCCCGGCCACCAGCCGCCGCCGGTGCGCGGCGATGCCCGCCCGATCCAGGGCAGGCCCGGCGAACCGGGCGTAGAACCGGGCGAAGAGCGGATGCCTGACCGACTGCGCCACGACGACGACCTCCCTACGAGCGGACTCCCGCACCATGATGCCGGTGGAGCGGGGCCGGGCGGGTCCCACACCGGAGGACGTCGCCGAGGATTCCTCAGGCGACTCAGGCGGTGCCGAGGCGCCACAGTGAGGTGGTCTCCGTCGAGCGGGCTCGGTGCAAGGGGTCCAACGGATCCTTCGCACGCGGGTGGCGGGGCCGCGTGGTCGTGCGCGCCAGGACGCGCAGCCCCGCGGCCGTGATCGCGCCCTCGACGTCGCCACGGCCTCGCAGCCCGAGCCGCTCGGCCAGATCGGACAGGATCAGCCATCCCTCACCGCCCGGCTCAAGGTGGTCCGGCAGCCCGGTCAGGAAACGGTGCAGCATCCGGCTGTCCGGGTCGTACACCGCCTGGTCGAGGGGCGTGCGGGGGTCCGCCGGGAGCCACGGCGGGTTGCAGACGACCAGGTGGGCGCGGCCCGCCGGGAAGAGGTCCGCGTGGCGTACGGCGATCCTGGTCGCAAGGCCGAGGCGCGCGGCGTTGTCCCGGGCGCAGTGCACGGCGCGCATGTCGTGGTCGGTGGCGACGACATGGCGCATGCCCCGGCGGACGAGCACCGCGGCGAGGACGCCCGTTCCGGTGCCGATGTCGAAGGCCGTGGCTCCCGGCGGAAGTTCCGCCTCGGCCACGAGGTCCACGTACTCGCCTCGGACGGGCGAGAAGACACCGTAGTGCGGGTGGATGCGGTCGCCCCCGAGCGCCGGGATCTCCACTCCCTTCCTCCGCCATTCGTGTGCCCCGATCACACCGAGCAGCTCCCGCAGCGAACCCACTCCGGCGCCCGCGCTCGGTCCGTACGCGTGGAGGCACGCCTCCCCGACCCCGGGCGCTCGCCGTAGAGGAATCGTCCAGCCGTCGCCGTACGGGACGAGCAGCCTGCCGAGCAGACGTGCCCGGCGCGCTCGGTCACCGCGGTGCAGGCGGAAGGCGTCGCCCGGGCTCTGCGCCCTGGGCGAGCCCGCGCGCTCGGCGCGACGCCCGACGGCTGCCAGGAGCCGGCGCGCCGACGGATAGTCGCCCGTCCAGAGCAGAGCGGTGCCCTCGGCCATCAGACGGTGCGCCGTGGCGACGCTGATGGTGTCGGCGACGCTCACGACGTGTTCCGGGGGTGGACCGCCGTTGGCCGAGTACCAATGGGCCGAGCCCTCCAGACCACCTTCCACCGTCCATGCCATGACCTGTGCCGTCACCGAACCTCGACTCTCATGAGGAACGATCTTCGCCACCTCCGGGCACCCTGACCGTCCCGGAACGAAACCTTCGCGCCCTCCTGACGCGGTTCGGCCACCGTCTTACGCGCCGCATACGCGCGAGGTCGGGTCCTGCCGACGCCGACGCCGACGCCGACGCCCGCCGGGTCCGGCACGGTCGACGGCGAGGCCGCCGCGCCGTCTTCAGGACCTCCGTCCCGGAGGGTGCGGCTGCACCCCGGCCATCAGGAAGTCCAGTCCCCTTCGGGTCGTGGCGAGGACGACCCGGTCCCCCGCGCGCAGCACACGCCCGTGCGGCGGTCGCCAGTCGAGGCCCTGCCGGTCGAGGCGCAGCCCCGCGAGCGTGTCCATCGAGGACGAGGAGAACCGGGTTCCCGCCGCTCCGACGGCCAGGACGCTCCACTCCTTCTCACGGAACGCCTCGTGGATCGAGCGGCCCTCCAGCTCCGGATGGCCGGCCACGTCGACCACGGTGAACAACAGCGAGCCGCGCTCGACCGGCATCACTCCCAGCACGTGCCGCCCCATCATCGCCGCGGCGAAGGATGCGGCGGCGAGTGCGGAGACGCTTCTGCTGCGGGTCAGGGCACCGGGGTACGAGGCCCTCATGGTGCGGGAGACGGTGGCCGCGAAGTCGTCGTCGTACAGGCGCATCACCACCCTGACGTCCGGGTTGGCTTCCCGCGCGGCCATCACGATGTCCAGGTTCTCGCCGTCCTCCCGGGTCAGGACGAGCAGGGACTTGCTCTGTCCGATGCGGGCCCGGTCGAGGACGCCGGGCGCGGTGGCGTCCTCCAGGAGGAGCGGTATCCCGAGCTCGCGGGCGAGCGCGACACCGCGGGCCTGGGAGTCCCGCTCGACGGCCACGATCTTGTGGTCGGTGGTCACGAGCCGGGCCAGGACCCGAGTACCGATCTTGCCGAGCCCGACCAGGACGATGTGGTCGCTCAGGTCCCCGGCCGGAGGGTGGTTCGCGGAGGCGGTACGGAAGGCTTCGGTGGCGTTCATGGTCGCGGCCACCACCAGCGGGAGGATCGCGAAGCCGACGAACCCTGCGATGAGCTGGAGGATCCGGCGAGCCGGTCCCTCGTCGGTCGCCGGGTCCCCCATGGTGAAGATGTCGAGCAGCGGCAGGTACACGGCCTTCCACAGCGGGCCGTCCAGGACGAGGGCGGTGGCGACGGAGAGCAGGACGACGATCGCGGCGAGTGCCCCGAAGACGGCGGTGACCTCCTTGGAGACGAAGACCTTCCACGGCAGGTGGGCCAGATGACCGAACAGCAGGTCCTTGTAGCCACGGGAGGCCTTCGGGGCTTCCGGAGCGTGGTGGTGGGTGACCTCCTCCAGCATGAGCCGGCCGTGGGTGAACTGGCGGTGGTACGCGGTGCGGGTGTCCGGCAGCAGCTGGGTGCCGTCCTCGCCGGGGGTCTCCGCGCTGTCCTCGCTCGCCGGGTCGTCCTGGTGCGCCCCGGACAGCACGGCCAGGGTGGCCAGATCCGTCGGCCTGCCAGGAGTTCCCGCCGGGCGTACGACGCCTCGGAAGACCTTGCCTTCGACCTGGAGCGTGTGCCCCTGTCCGACGGCGGCGGCCGAGACGAGCTCCGGAACGGCGGTGTCGGTGTCGGACAGGACGGTGGTGGAGGCGTCCAGGGACGCGTCGTCCGTCTCTCCCGCGACCTCCGCGGCCCGGTCGAGGAGGCGTTCCAGATGGCGCCCGCGTTCGCGGTTGTACATGCGGATGACCAGGCGTACGGACGGGTTCAGGCTGCGCGCGAGCAGTGCGGCGGTCATGTTGACCTGGTCGTCGCCGTACGTCAGCGCGAGGGCGGCGGCGCGTTCGACCCCGGCCGCGCGCAGAGTCTGTTCGTCCGGCCTCGCGGACACCAACAGCTCGACCGGCGATCGGGGGTCGCGATGCAGGTCGGCGATCTCCGCCCCGTATCCGTCGCGCCGCGAGGGTAGGACCACGGTGACCGTCTCGCCGCAGACCGCGTCGAGTTCGACGGCGAGACGGTGCGCGAGACCGTCGTCCCCGCATATCACCATGTGCTGCGAGCGCTGCCCAAGTGGCAGACGAAGATGCATGGTTGACGTCACGTCGAACAAGATTGCCGATCGGGGCCCGGCAAGCTCCCTTCGTACGTGAGTTCGGCGTCAAGGTTTCGTATGGATGAGATACGAGGTTCCCGCCGCCCGCGAGGAGCCGCGGTCGGGGACCGCTCGACGGAACTCGGCCTGGCGGGGTCGCAAGCCGAGCACGGTCACGACTCCCGCGGCCATCAAGGCTCCAAACTCCCAGTGTGTCTGGACTCGCCGGCATCCCGGTTGATGCGTTCGCGCCGTACACGAGGGCACGGGAGAGGGCGACGACCGAGTCGAAGGCGTCCCGCCGGGCGACCCGAGGCGTCCATGTCATTGAGGCCGAGGTTGAGGCCGGCAGCGTCTATCTGACGTGTCTCTGACGCCCATCACGCGCGTTTTCACGGGTTGTCGACGGTCCGAGGGACGCGGCCGCCGTCAGCGAAGCGGGACGGGCAGCGTGAATTCGTACGGGAACTCCTCGCCGCCGCGCAGAAAGGTGATCCGGGCCCGCAGTGTGTGCACACCGGAGGGGACGGCCGGCTGCCCCGTGACGCTTCCATCGGTGAACGTGCCGTCCACGCCAGGCCCGTAGGCGCCTCCCCAGTCGACGTACTCCCGCCCGAGGTCGTCCTCCGCCTCGAACACCAGGAGGATCATCGGCGCGTCGGCGTCGGCGGGCAGGGGCGGAGTGATGGTGTAGCGGATCGTGAACGAGTCGTGAGCGAGCGTCAGCCCTCCGACCGTCAGCTGATGGCGACCGCCGAGGATCGTCAGTCTCGGCAGTCCACCGGAGTCGTCGGCTCCCCCGGACGTCGTGCCCCTCATGCGCGTTCCTCTCGCCGGGAGTTCCGGCTACCGTGTTCCGGCCCTTCGACGGCCAAAGAGGAATCTAGGAGCTCGGAGCTGCCAAATCGACGGGTGGCCCCCGCAATTGACACCCTTCTGACACCTCCGCGTCAGGGCGGCGGCAGGATTCCACGGGATCGGCGCCGCGTCTTCACTCCGCTGTCCACGCTCGCCCCATGGACAACTCACTTCGCGACCTGGGCTGCGGGCTGACCCTCCTCCTGATCGCGCTCGGTTCGGTCACCCTCTGGAGGGGCGTGATCGACCTGCGCGACGGCACCACGATCTACTGCGTGAACCGCAGGATGGCTCCCGGCGACACCTGCGTGATGCGCGCGGGATCCAACAGGGTGCAGTACACCTACGAGGAGAAGTCCGCCGACTGGGACAACTCGTATCCGATCCTGGCCACAGCCGCCGGTGCGACGGTCCTGGTCGGCTCGGTGACCCTCGGAGCATGGCTCACCCGGCAGGGGGCCGCGCCGGGGCCCCAACGGCGCGGCCCCGGCGCGAAGAGCTGACCGCCCTGTCCGGGTGCCGGCTCAGCAGCGCGCACGCCTTCCCTGACGACGTCCATGAGGTGGATGACACCGAGGACCCGGGCGGGGGCGACCACCCTGGACCAGACGCGACCCACGCCGCGTACCGGTGCGCCACTCGGCACGCCCGCGTCGTCGAGGTCGAGCTGAGCAGGAACCGGTCTACGCCCCTACCGCTTCCACTCCAGGTGTCAGCGAACCATCCCCCTGACGTTCTCCAGCATCGCCTGGAGCAAGTACGGCGGATCCACAGCGGCCGTGCGCGCCGCCTCCCGGTACGTGGCCGCGTTCTTGTCCGAAGCGCCCTCTCCCGCGTCTATCAGCTGACGCTTCCGCTCTCCCCAGGAGGGCCAACTCTCCCCGAGATCTTGCGCGCCTGCTGCTCGAAAGCTGTCTCCTTCTCCCTCCGCTGCTCCTCACCGAGGTTCCGGACCGACTCGCGCTTGCGGCTCAGCAGCAGGTTGTCTCTGCCGGTCACGTCGACGAAGGTGATTCCCTCGGCGCCGAGGTTCACCCCGTTCCGCTCAGCACGGCCCTCAGCCTCCTCCTTCACCAACCCCTCCAAGGACCGGCACAGCTCGTCCTCTGTCACCTGTCTCACCTTGGTGACCGGGTGCTCGGCTCCGGCGTCACGAGTGAGCCGGCGGACCTGGTGGTAGCCGGCAGGGTCGCGCAACACCTTCGCAAAGGTCCGCGCCTGCGGCGGATGCTGGAACAGCTCGGGCTCCTCGACCGCCAGGCACAGCGTCCGTGTCCCGCTCTCCGGCCGTCTGCGGTCGGCCAGATACTTCAGCGCCGCAATGATCAGAGCGCGTTGGAAACCGTGCACCTGCCGGGACACGGAGGTCTCGGCCGCGCCGTCCTTGATGCTCACCTGGAAGCCTGTCCTGGCCGGCCTCGGCACCCGTACGACCGAAGACACGATGACCTGCCGTCCGGCGGTGAGCATGGCAACCTCGGCGGAGAGGGCAGCGGAGACGTCCTTGAGGGCTGGTCCGTAGACGTTGTCGTGGACGAGCTGGCGGGCGAGCTGAGCTGCGTCCTCGATGTCGCCGAGCTGTGCGTCAGCCTCGGTGCGATCGACGGCGTGATCCAGGATACGGGCGATGACCGAGGCCTTCTGGTCGTCCGCTTCCTCTCGTTCATGGCCTTCTCGCTACCGACGCTCGGCAGGCCGAGGCCTGGGTCGGCCGCCTGAAGCGCGTTGTACGCCCTGCGCTTCGGCATCGCGCCGCCGGCCAGGCCGCGGATCTCCTCGAAGGGCGCGTACGCGAGGGCCTTGCCGGTGATCTTGTCCATACCGGCCGAGAGCGGTGCGATCGAATTCGGTCAGGCTGTCGAACTCGACCTCGACGGAGATGCGCTCGCCGTCGTCGGCCGCAACCGCCGAGTGGACGTCCTCAGTGGTGAGGGCGACCGACCGTTCACCGTTGAAGAACCAATCGAGAGCGCAGAGCACGGTGGACTTGGCGACACCGGTCGGACCGATGAACGAGGTGATCTCGTCGAAGTTCTCGATGCGTACGCGCTTGATCTTCACGGTCGTCCTGAAACATCGTACGGGCGAGCCCGTTGGGGCCACTTCCGCACCTGTGCCTGCACACGGTCGGACGTCGACAAATTCTCGATGCCGCGCACAGGCAAAGCCCGCCCACTTGATCCTTGACCGATCTATCGTCATCAGGACCGCTCAGGACGCCCGGACCACCCTTCCAGGCCACCCCGCTCATTCTCTTGCCTGCCCATCTCGCCAGGAGGTACCCGTGAGGATGTTGATCAATGTTCCGGAGACCGTCGTCGCGGACGCGTTGCGCGGGATCGCCGCCGCGCATCCCGAGCTGAACGTCGATGTGGAGAACCGGGTCGTCGTGCGGCGGGACGCGCCGGTGGCCGGGAAGGTGGCGTTGGTGTCGGGCGGGGGCTCGGGGCATGAGCCGTTGCACGCGGGGTTCGTGGGGCCGGGGATGCTCTCGGCGGCCTGTCCCGGGGAGGTCTTCACCTCGCCGGTGCCCGACCAGATGGTGCGGGCGGCGGCCGCGGTGGACAGCGGTGCCGGCGTGCTCTTCGTCGTCAAGAACTACACGGGTGACGTCCTCAACTTCGAGATGGCCGCCGAGCTCGCCGAGGACGAGGGCGTGCAGATCGCCAAGGTGCTCGTCGACGACGACGTGGCGGTGACCGACAGCCTGTACACGGCGGGCCGACGGGGCACCGGGGCCACGCTGTTCGTGGAGAAGATCGCCGGCGCGGCGGCCGAGGAGGGCGCGCCGCTGGAGCGGGTCGAGGCGATCGCGCGCCGGGTGAACGAACGGTCGCGCAGCTTCGGGGTGGCGCTCAGCGCCTGCACGACCCCGGCGAAGGGCTCACCGACCTTCGATCTCCCCCCAGGGGAGCTGGAGTTGGGCGTGGGCATCCACGGGGAGCCGGGCCGCGAGCGGCGCCCGATGATGACCGCGAGGGAGATCGCGGACTACACGGTCGACGTCATCCTGGAGGACCTGCGCCCCAAGGGCCCCGTGCTCGCCCTGGTGAACGGGATGGGCGCGACACCACTCCTCGAACTGTACGGGTTCAACGCCGAGGTCCAGCGTCTGCTCGGCGAGCGCGGCGTGGCGGTGGCCCGCACCCTCGTCGGCAACTACGTGACCTCGCTGGACATGGCGGGCTGCTCGGTGACGCTGTGCGAGGCCGACGACGAACTGCTGCGCCTGTGGGACGCCCCGGTACAGACGCCCGCCCTGCGCTGGGGCCGGTGAACGGCGATGACTGACGAGACCGACTACGACGCCGCGTTCTTCCGCACCTGGCTGGACACGGCCGCGGCAGCCGTGGAGCGCGAGGCGGACCGGCTGACCGAGCTGGACTCCGCGATCGGCGACGCCGACCACGGCGCCAACCTCAAGCGCGGCTTCGCCGCCGTGACGGCGACCCTGGCCAAGGAGACACCCGCCACCCCCGGCGCCGTACTCGTCACGGCCGGACGCCAGCTCATCTCCACCGTCGGCGGCGCGTCGGGCCCGCTGTACGGGACGCTGCTGCGCCGCACGGGCAAGGCGCTCGGCGACGCGGAGCGGGTCTCCCGCGCCCAGCTCGCCGAAGCGCTACGGACGGGCGTGGCCGCCGTAGCACAGTTGGGCGGGGCGCAGGTGGGCGACAAGACGATGCTGGACGCGCTCGTCCCGGCGGCCGAGGCGCTCGGCACGTCGTTCGAGGCGGCCCGGGAAGCCGCTGAGGCGGGCGCGCTGGCGACCGTACCGCTCCAGGCCCGCAAGGGCAGGGCGAGCTACCTCGGCGAGCGTTCCATCGGACACCAGGACCCGGGCGCCACCTCCTCGGCACTGCTCGTCACCGCACTCGCGGAGGTGGCGGCGTGAGCAGGCGCGTGGGCATCGTCCTGGTCTCGCACAGCGCCGCCGTGGCCACGGCGGTGGCCGAGCTGGCCCGGGGCCTGACGGGCGGCGGCGACACGGCACCGATCGTGCCGGCGGGCGGCACCCCCGACGGCGGCCTGGGCACCAGCGCGGACCTCATCATCGAGGCGGCGAAGGCAGCGGACCAGGGCGCGGGCGTGGCCCTCCTGGTCGACCTGGGCAGCGCCGTACTCACGGTGAAGGCCCTCCTGGCCGAGGAGGACGAGCTACCACCGAACGCCCGCCTCATCGACGCCCCCTTCGTCGAGGGCGCGGTGGCAGCCCTCGTAACGGCAACGGCAGGCGCCGACCTGGCAGCGGTGACAGCAGCGGCCGAGGAGGCATACACGTACCGCAAGGCATAACCCCGCACCAAGGCGAGCCCGACGACGGCGGGAAGGGGGCCGGTGCCGGAGCGGGGGTGGGGGTGTCCGGACGTGGCGGCGCCCGTAACGAGCGAAGCGAAGTGAAGGTCGCAGTCCGGACACCCCCACCCCCGCGGAGGCCCCGCCACCGCGGCCCCGACCGCCCCTCACCGCCGCTCCAGACACACGACGGCCTCATCCATCCCTACTACGAGCCCCCGGTCGGCGGTCACCGCCACAGCCCGCACAGCCGGGCCGGGCCGGAACGCGAGACGGGTCCGAGACTCGACGTCGTGCAGCTCGACGCCCCCATCAGCCCAGGCGACGGCGACGAACGCCCCGAACGGCGTCTCGGCAGCATGAAGCGAGACAACCGGCGAGCCCCGCGAAACAAGAGCGTCCGGCAGGGGATCCCGCCCAGGAGTCCAGAGCCGAACCGTTCCGTCAGCACCCCCGCTGCACACGAAGGGCGTCTCCGACTCCACCGCGCCGACCGCGGTGACGCGCCCGCTGTGCAGGGCGGCCTGATGGAGCCCGGTCAACCCGAAAGCGTGCACGGACCCAAGCCGATCCCCCACGACGACAGACCCGGAAATGGCAGCGAGCGCAGTCCCAGGATGCCGCGTCAAAGTAGCGGCAACAGCCTCGGTGAGCCGCTCCAGATAGGGCGCACGAGCCTCCCGCCCCCGCACCGTATGCAGCCGCCCCCGCTCGTCGAGCAGCAACACGGTCCCGTCGGGCGCGGGCGCGAGGGCCATGACCCGCCCGGAGACGGCATGGTCGAGCCGCCCGAGCGCCCGGGCGTCGCCCGAGGAGAACACCCGCACGACACCGCCGAGGTCGGCGGCGAGCAGGGTCCCGCCCTGCGCGGCGAGCGCGGCGACGGCCCCGGGCCAGGGCGGGGCGACATCCCCCACGACCCGACTCCACCGCACCCGCCAGGGCGCGGACGCGGCGGCCGACTCAAGAGCCGGCCGCAGCCGGGGATCAGCACCGTCACCCAGGACGGCGAGCAGCCCGAGGGCCCGCTCGGCAGGGGACCGGGCGGCACAGAGCGCCTGCCCGGCACGAAGCCAGGCGGCACGGAGCCCGCCGTGCGGCTCGTCGTCGAGCACGTACCCGGTGGTGACGGCGACAGGATCCCCGGCACACACAGCAACGGGATCGGACAGATCCGGCACAAGAGGCACCGAGCCCTCGACCCCACCCCCGCCACCCCCGCCACCCCCCGCCTCGACAACGGCGACCCGCCCCGCCGAGAGCACCGCGTACTCGGCACTGTCGGCCCGCACCTCGACAACAACCCGAACCCGCCCCAGCGAGGCAAGATCCCGCACCATCTCGGCGATCCGGACAGGCTCGGCGGCGGCATGCAGCCCGGAGAGCAGCAGGACGGTCCGGGGCACCCGCCCGGTCTCGGTGGTGGCGAGGACCCGGACGAGGTCACCGGCCGACCCGGCGACGACACCGAGCCGCCCGGCGACGGCCCAGGCGGCACCGAGCGCGGTCTGACCGCTCAGCGGAACGAGCACACGGGCCGCGCGCCGCCGCCCACCCGCGCGGGACCCCTGCGCGGCGAGCCAGGGAAGCAGCCCGGGCGCTTCGGTGACGAGGCAGAGGCGCGGGGCCTCGGGATCGGTGAGCCAGCCGAGCAGGGCCGAGGCCCCGGGGCGCTCCGCGCGGACGGACGGCATGGGCACCTCTCGGTCGGCGCGGTGGCGACGGCTGTCGTGCTGACGCTGTCGACCTTAGTCGGACACGGCGCCGGAGTCGTCAGTCCTGCGCTCCGGTGAAGTGCTCCCGTACGAGTGAGGCGACGACGGCCAGGTCCTGGGCGACGAGCGCGTCGAGCAGGGCGCCGTGCTCGGCGGCGTCGGCGACGAGTTCGCCGTGCCGGGTGGCGGGGGCGCTGACGAGCGGCCACTGGGACCGCCGGTGCAGGTCGTCGGCGATGACGAGGAGCTGCTCGTTGCCGGCGAGGGCGAGAACGGCCCGGTGGAAGGCCCGGTCGGCCTCGGCGTAGTGGGCCCGGTCGCCACGGGCGGCGGCGATCCCGGTGGCCTCGGCGAGCGGCCGGAGCTCGGCCCAGCGGGCGGCGGGGACGGTGCGGGCGAGCCGCAGCATGACGGGGACCTCGATGAGCGCGCGGACCTCGGCGAGCTCGGCGAGCTCGCGGGGGGTGCGTTCGGCGACCCGGAACCCCCGGTTGGGCACGACCTCGACGGCGCCCTCGGTGGCGAGCTGCTGCATGGCCTCGCGCACAGGGGTGGCGGAGACGCCGAAGCGCTCACCGAGGACGGGCGCGGAGTAGACCTCACCGGGCACGAGCTCGCCGCCGACGAGAGCGGTACGCAAGGCATCAAGAATCTGAGCCCGAACGGAATGCCGCCGTACAGCACGAGGCACAAGCCCGGGAGCAGGCGGCTCACTGTGCGTGTGCTCCCCTCGAACGCCGCCCCCACCGTCCCGCCCGCACCCCTGCTCGGGAACCCGCGCCACGTCACCGTACGGCGAAGCGGCGGAGCGGTCCGTGGTCCGCTCGCGCGTGCTGCCCTGCTCCACCCGGGTCCTCCTGCGCTTCGGTGCCGGGCCCGGCTCGCGTCGCCGGGGTCCCCCGTGCACGATAGGCGGACGACGTCGCAGTTCAAACACCGAACGCATCGGGTAAGGTAAGGCTAACCTGCTAACGATCGCGATTCGGTGGTCCCCGTATGGCCGTCCCCACCTTGCTGACGTCTGCTCCCACCTCGCCCGTCGCGGCCTCCTACGCCCGACTCGGCGAGGTCTTCTCCGGCCTCCGCATCGACGAGGTGGACGAACGCGCCCTGGACGAACGGATGCCCCGAGGCACCGGCTGGGTAGGCGCGGACGAGCTGGCCGCCGGCGGCGAGGCCCTGGACACCTTCCTGGCCTGGGACGAGACACAGGTACGCCGCGACTACGGCCGCGCCGCCCGGCCCGACGTGGTGGCGAGTTTCGGACTGCACCGGTACGCCTGGCCCGCCTGCCTCCTCGTCACGCTCCCCTGGTTCCTGCACCGCAGGGTCCCCCGCCTGCCCGCACGGAACGTGGCCTTCCACCGCGCCCTGGGCCGGCTGGCGGTCCGCGTCGAGGAGTTCGCCTGCCTGCCCGACGACCCCGCGGCCGCGCTGCCCGGCGCCCGGGTGGTCCCGGACGAGGAGGCGCTGCGCGCCGAGGTGCGGGCCTCGCTCGGCGAGCACTTCGAGGAGCTGCTGACCGGCTTCGGGCCGCGGATGCGCCGGGGCCGGCGGGCGCTGTGGGGCATGGTGACGGACGAGATCGTCGAAGGGCTCTGGTACATCGGGGAGCTGCTCGGCGAGGAGACCCGGGCGATGGCGGAGCTGGAGCTGCTGATGCCGGGCACGGCCAAGCCGTACGTGGGGGCCGCGGGCTTCCGTGAGCTGGCGGGCTCGGCCGAGGCCTGCGGAGCGATCCGTTCCACCCGCGACCGGGCGACCTGCTGCTTCTTCTACACGCTGCGCCCCGAGGACACGTGCCTGACCTGCCCGCGCACGGCGGACCCGGAACGAGTCCGCAGACTCGCGGCGACGGCCTGACCCCCCGCCCCGCCTACGCCACCCCCAGGGGTGACACGACTCGAACACAACTCCCCCACCTCACCCACCAGTTCGACCAGATCGCACCTATTCGTATGCAGTGCGCCCCCGATGGCGTGCTCTTGTCCCGAAACCCCGTGCCCGCCTCGTCAGGTCGGCCAGTATGGGCGCCCGTATCGCCCTAACTGCGAGGCACTACTGCGAGGCAAGGGACACCGCAATGAGACTGACCGACATATCGCTGGACTGGCTGCTCCCGGGCGGCGTGATGGTGGCGGGAGTCCTGACGGCGGTGGCGGTGCTCGCGCGCGGGAAGCGCGCCGGTGACCAGGCCGCGGCCGACGACTCCTGGGAGCGCAGCGAGGAGCGCCGCAGACGCAAGGAGGCGGTGTACGGCACCGCCTCGTACGTCCTGCTCTTCTGCTGCGCGGCGGTCGCGGCGGCACTCTCCTTCCACGGCCTCGTCGGCTTCGGCCGGCAGAACCTCAACCTCACCGGGGGCTGGGAGTACCTGGTCCCGTTCGGCCTCGACGGCGCGGCGATGTTCTGCTCGGTGCTCGCCGTCCGCGAGGCCAGCCACGGCGACGCGGCCCTGGGCTCGCGCCTCCTGGTGTGGACGTTCGCGGGGGCAGCGGCCTGGTTCAACTGGGTGCACGCCCCTCGGGGCATGGGCCACGCGGGCGCCCCGCAGTTCTTCTCGGGCATGTCCCTGTCGGCGGCAGTCCTGTTCGACCGGGCGCTGAAGCAGACCAGGCGGGCGGCGCTGCGCGAGCAGGGCCTGATCCCGAGGCCGCTGCCGCAGATCCGGATGGTCCGGTGGCTGCGGGCGCCCCGGGAGACCTTCGGGGCCTGGTCGCTGATGCTCCTGGAAGGCGTACGGACCCTCGACGAGGCCGTCGACGAGGTGCGCGAGGACCGGAAGGAGAAGGAGACCGACCGGATCCGCAGGCGGGAGCAGGCGAAGCTGGACCGGGCGCGGCTGAAGGCGCTCAACCGGCAGCACCGTGCCTTCGGGCGCGGCGGCGGCCGTCAGGTGGAGGTGTCGGCCCTCGGGACCGGCACGGGTGCGGGCTCCGCGACGCCGGTGCAGGCCGCCGTCGCGGAGCCCGCCATAGCCGACCCCGGACAGCTGCCTCTTCGCACCCGGCCCTCCCTGCAAGCCGTGAAGGGCACTGAGCCGCGCACGGGCGAGTCCCGGACGGTGGACCTCACCGCCGAGGACGACACCCAGACGCTGCCCAGGCTCGACTCCCTGGAGCGCAAACTGGCGGACTTGGAACAGCAGTTCGGCTGACGCCAGTCCCGACTGAACGGCGGGGCCGCCCTCAGGCGGCCCCGCCGTTCAGTTCGAACCAGACCACCTTGCCCATCCCGTGGTTCTCGACCCCCCAGGAGTCGGCGAGCGCCTGCACCAGGACCAGTCCCCTGCCGTGCGTACCGTCGTCGGCGTGCGGTACGCGGGCGCGGGTACGGTGCAGTCCCGGGACGAAGTCCCGTACCTCGACCCGCAGTTGGTCGGGGACGACGGTGGCGGTCACGACCGCCCCGTCGTCGGTGTGGATCAGGGCGTTGGTCACCAGCTCGCTGGTGAGCAGCTCGGCGACGTCACCGGCGCCCGGCGCGCCCCACGTCCCCAGCATCGCGCGTAACGCGTGCCGCACTTCCGGCACCGCGGTGAGATCCGCGCACCCCACCCTTCTGAGCAGTTGAGTCGGCTGTCGCGCCTCGCCGGCCATATCCCCCACCCCTGCGTCGCATCGAACAGGCTCACGGGGATGCATGCCCCCTGGGGAGGCGCGCATTCATGAGCGCGGCCGGACGTCAGGGCCGGGGCACGTTGCGCAGGTTGGATCGGGCCATCTGGAGCATCCGGCCGACTCCCCCGTCGAGGACGATCTTGCTGGCGGAGAGGGCGAAGCCGGTGACCATGTCGGCGCTGATCTTGGGTGGGATGGAGAGCGCGTTGGGGTCGGTGACGACGTCCACGAGGGCCGGGCCCTTGTGCCTGAAGGCGTCCTTGAGGGCGCCCGCGAGCTGTTTCGGCTTCTCCACGCGGACGCCGTAGGCGCCGGCCGCGCGGGCGATGGCGGCGAAGTCGGGGTTCTTGTTCGTGGTTCCGTACGAGGGAAGTCCGGCCACGAGCATCTCCAGCTCGACCATGCCGAGCGAGGAGTTGTTGAAGACGATCACCTTCACCGGCAGGTCGTACTGGACCAGGGTGAGGAAGTCGCCCATGAGCATGGAGAAGCCGCCGTCGCCGGACATCGAGACGACCTGACGGCCGCGGTCGGTGAACTGGGCGCCGATCGCCTGCGGCAGGGCGTTGGCCATGGAGCCGTGGCTGAAGGAGCCGATGATGCGGCGGCGCCCGTTGGGCGAGAGGTAGCGGGCGGCCCAGACGTTGCACATGCCGGTGTCGACGGTGAACACGGCGTCGTCGTCGGCGAGTTCGTCGATCACGGAGGCGACGTACTCGGGGTGGATCGGGGTGTGCTTCTCGACCTTGCGGGTGTACGCCTTGACGACGCCCTCCAGCGCGTCGGCGTGCTTCTTCAGCATCTTGTCCAGGAAGCGGCGGTCCGTCCTGGCCCGGACGCGCGGGGTGACGCAGCGCAGCGTCTCGCGGACGTCCCCCCAGACCGCGAGGTCGAGCCGGGAGCGCCGGCCGAGCCTCTCGGGCCGCACGTCGACCTGGACGATCTTGACGTCGTCGGGCAGGAAGGTGTTGTACGGGAAGTCGGTGCCGAGCAGGATCAGCAGGTCGCACTCGTGGGTGGCCTCGTAGGCGGCGCCGTAGCCGAGCAGTCCGCTCATGCCGACGTCGTACGGGTTGTCGTACTGGATCCACTCCTTGCCGCGCAGCGCGTGTCCGACGGGCGCCTTCACCCGCTCGGCGAACCGCATGACCTCCTCGTGGGCGCCGGCGGTGCCGCTGCCGCAGAACAGCGTCACCCGTTCGGCTGAGTCGATCATCCGGACGAGGGCGTCGATCTCGGTGTCGCCGGGGCGGACGGTGGGCCGGGAGGTGACGAGGGCGATCTCGGCGGCCTTGTCGGGCGCGGGCTCGGAGGCGACGTCGCCGGGCAGCGAGACGACGCTGACGCCGCTCTGGCCGACCGCGTGCTGGATCGCGGTGTGCAGCAGCCGGGGCATCTGCTTCGGGTTGGAGATCAGCTCGCTGTAGTGGCTGCATTCGCGGAACAGCTGGTCCGGGTGGGTCTCCTGGAAGTAGCCGAGGCCGATCTCGCTGGACGGGATGTGGGAGGCCAGCGCGAGGACGGGGGCCATGGAGCGGTGGGCGTCGTACAGGCCGTTGATGAGGTGCAGGTTGCCCGGGCCGCAGGAGCCGGCGCAGGCGGCCAGCCTGCCGGTGATCTGGGCCTCGGCACCGGCCGCGAAGGCGGCGACCTCCTCGTGCCGCACCTGGATCCAGTCGATGGCGGAGTTGCGGCGGATCGCGTCGACGACCGGGTTCAGGCTGTCGCCGACCACTCCGTAGAGGCGCTGGACGCCCGCGCGGACGAGGATGTCGACGAACTGTTCTGCGACATTCTGTTTGGCCATGGGTCCATCAACCCATGGGCGGGGAGGTTACGCCTCCCAGACCGCCACCCCCGTACGGTCGTCGGCGTAGCCGGTGACGCGCAGCTGGGTGTCGGCGAGGAAGGCGGCGAGCCCGGGTGGTCCGGTGCCGGCCCAGCGGGTGGCGAGCTCGTGGGCGAGGGCGGGTTCGCCGCGCAGCGGCTCGGCCAGGCCGTGGGAGGCGAGCAGCAGGGTGTCGCCCGGCCGGGCGACGGAGGCGCGGAAGCGGAACGGTTCGGCGGGGGCCGTACCGGGGCTCTCCACGAGAGGGCCGGGTGCGCCCGCGGTGGCCGGGGGTTCGGGGAGGAGCGGCTCGATGTCCTGCCAGGCGCCGTCGCGCAGCCGGAAGAGGCCGCCGGTGCCGATGCCGAAGAAGACCCGGGTGCGGCAGCCGGGGTCGGCGGAGAGCAGCAGGCAGCGCAGGCCCGCCGTGTACTCCTCGGGGTCGAGGCCGCGTTCGGCCGCGCGGGAGCGGAGCCGGCCGTAGGTGCGGTAGGTGAGCCGGTGGAGTCCCGACTTGAGGTCGTCGCGGCGGCCGGAGCGGATGTCCTCGGAGAGCCGGGCGTGGCTGCGGCCGACGGATTCGGCGATCCAGTGGCAGACGTCGGCGGCGGCCAGGTGGGCGTGGTCGGCGGCGCGCCGTCCGGCGGCGACGGCGACGAGGACGAGGGCGGCCTCGCCCTGGCCGAAGCGGGCGGTGAGGAGGGCGTCGCGGCGGGGTTCGCCCCGGAAGCGGGCGGAGTCGCCGCGGACGGAGGCGGCGCGCAGGGTGTAGGCGCCGTAGCGGGCGCCGTCGAGCACGGTGTCGGCGACGAGTTCGTCGAGCTCCCCGGGCCGGGCGGCGGGCAGGGCGGTGGGCTCGGGCTCGTAGGTGGGCGGCCGGCTTCCGACGTGTCCGGTACGGGGGCGGGGCGCGGGGACCTGGAGGTCGGGCGGTGCCTCTTCGGCGGGCGGCTCCAGGGTCGTCGTCCTGGACGCGGAGTCGAAGCGCTCGTCAAGGCTGTCGGGCGTCGGGACGGGCCCGGTGTCCGGGGCCGACGCGTCGTAGAGCTTGTCCCACCAGTTGTCCCCCTGCTGAGTCATGCCCTTATTGTCCACCGCACAGGCCGTCCGAAAACGGGACATCCGGAAATGTGTCGTGGAAAACCTCGGGGCGCGGGGGCGGACATGGGTGGTCCGCCGGGCGACCCCACCCCCCACGGGAAGGACGCCCGGCGGACCGGCGTGATCAGCGCACGTCGTAGGCGCGGACCACGGTCTGGGTGACGGAGTTGCCGTTGGCGTCCGTCAGTTCGGTCTTCAGGGTGACCTGCTCACCGGTCGCGCCCGCGTGGTTCACGGTCGCGGTCCAGCCGCCGCCCTGCTGGGAGACCCGGGCCTCGGTCCAGGTCTCGCCCCCGTCGTAGGAGTACGAGAGCCTGGCCGATGTGAGGGCCGCGGGGGTGTAGCCCGCGTGACCCGTCGCGCTGAGGCCGATCCGCTGGCCGTCCGCCGCGGCGAGGGTCTTGAGTCCGTCCTCCGGAAGGTCGTACCGGGGGAAGAGAATCGGGATGCCCTGAGAATAGACGCTCGGGTCGTCCTTGGAGGTGAATTTCCAGGCCGAGTTGACGGATGTGGAGCGGGCCCACACCTTGCTGCCGATCTTCGTGGTGTTCTGTTCGAGTGTGTACGTACCGGGCTCGGACGGCACTTCGAAGACACCGAACGGCCATCCGGTCCGCCCGATGAGCTTGCCGTCCTTGCTCAGGCGGAGGTTGCCGATGTCGCCGAAGGAGCCGGGCTCGGCGTGGTGGGTGGCGTCGCCCCACATGGCGTCGGCGAAACCGATGAGGTTGCCCTGGCGCTCGGCGGCCAGGACCGGCCTGCCGGTGGCGTCGCGGGGGGCGGTGGGGGCGATGACACCGTCGTACCACTGCTCGGTGCGCCGCTCGCCGGGGGTGTAGGCGTGCCGGGCGCCGACCATGAGCTCACCGAACGGGAAGCTGCTGCCGATGAGTTGGCGCCAGGAGGTGTCGCCCGCGGTGTAGTACTCGGTGCGGGTGCCGGGCGCCGGGACGGTCTCCAGCGAGCCGAAGGCGACGGCGGTGCCGTCCGGCCGGTAGGCGGCCGGGAACTCGATGAAGTCGGTGGCGATGCCGGAGGAGCCGTAGCGGGACTCCGTACGCCCCAGGGTGCGGTCCTCGACCCGGTAGCTGCGGTCGTCGTGGATCGGGCGGGTCTCGGGGAAGGCCAGGTTGTAGAGGTAGGGGCTCTTCGCGGTGGCCTTCCAGGAGAGGGTGACCTCGCCGGCGCCGAGCCTGCCGAGCAGCGCGGCGGCCTCGTCGGCGGGGACGGAGAGGACCGGCAGGCCGAGGCCGGTGAATCCGCCGCCGGGGTACCAGCGGCCCGGGGCCTGGTGGTACGTGACGACGGCGACGGCTCCGGCGGTCCTGGCGTCGCGGGCGAGGG
Source organism: Streptomyces sp. NPDC094032 (assembly GCF_040303965.1). Taxonomy (NCBI): domain Bacteria; kingdom Bacillati; phylum Actinomycetota; class Actinomycetes; order Kitasatosporales; family Streptomycetaceae; genus Streptomyces; species Streptomyces sp. NPDC094032. The sequence continues at coordinate 148,012 of NZ_JBEOUE010000011.1, forward strand.
TGCCCGCGTTGGTGCTGGTGTCGGGCAGGCGGACCAGGGCGATCCGGCCCTTCACGCCCGCGGCCTTGAGCTCGTCGGGGGTGCCGGTGCCCGCGTCGACGAGCCGGGCGGAGCCGGTGCCGTCGAGGTTGTCGGAGGCGATGGAGGCGGTCAGCGGGTGCAGCCGCAGTCCGTCGCCGGTGGCGAGCCGCTCGATCTGCGGGGCGGCGGCGCGCCAGTAGCTGCCGAACTCGAAGGCGCCGTCGGCGGCACGGCCCTCGACGGAGGCGTAGTAGCCGCGGATGGTGCGCGGTCCGGTGGCGGTGCCGGAGTGCCGCCAGGTGTCGTCCCAGGAGCGGGCGAACGCGAGGGTGGCTCCCCGGGGTTCGGCGGGCTTGTCGGTGCGGACCGAGAGCCGGTGGGCGCGGCGGGCGTCGAGGACGACGGTGGTGTCCTTCCTCAGCTCCAGCTGCGGGCGGCCCAGGTAGCTGATGGAGTCGGTCAGGGTGGCGCCCTCGCCGGGGTCGGCGGTGGTGACGAAGGAGGAGAGGAAGTAGCTTCCGGCGCGCAGGCGGTAGACCTGGTCGGCGGAGCCCTCGTTGAAGCGGCGGGAGCCGGTGGCGTCGTCGGTGCCGATGACGTCGAGCGAGGAGGAGCCGGCGGCCGGCTTGCCCTGGCGGTCGATCAGCTTGACGCGCAGGGTGACGGTCTCGGGCTCGACGTACAGGGCGAACGGGGTGGAGACGTGCGTGCCGCCGGGGCCGGTGGCGACGACGCGGCCGGTGATGTCGCCGTACTGGGCGCGGTCCAGGTGGGCGGCCGGGTCGAGACGGAGCGGGACCTGGACGGTGGCGCCGGCCGGGACGGTGACGGTGCGGGCGCCGAGCCGGGCCATCGGGGAGCGGACGGCGGAGCCGTCGTTGCCGGTGAGCCGCTCGACGGCGAGGGTCAGGGTGACGGGCCGGTCGCCGGTGTTGGTGTAGGGGACGGCGACGGTGGTGCGGTCGCTGCCGTCCTGCGGCCAGTTGAAGGTGCCGCCCTGGACGGCGGGGGCGCCGAGGACGGTCTGGTCGACGGCGGCCTTGACGTCGAGACGGCCGCCGCCGACCTCGCGGGCGTCGCCGGGGACGCCGCTGTCGGCGGAGGAGACCAGGGCGGCCTTGATCTGCTGGGCGGTCCAGTCGGGGTGGCGCTGCTTGACGACGGCGGCGGCCCCCGCGACGTGCGGGGTGGCCATCGAGGTGCCGGACATCGACTGGTAGGCGTAGACGCCGCGGCCGCCGGCCGCCGCGGCGGAGATGGCGACGCCGGGGGCGGCGATCTCCGGCTTGAGGGTGTGGGCGGCGTCGGACGCGGGGCCGCGGCTGGAGAAGTACGCGGTGGAGTCGGAGCGGTCGACGGCGCCGACGGTGAGGACGCCGGGCGCACAGCCGGGCGAGGAGACGGTGTTGTTGCCGGGGCCGGAGTTTCCGGCGGCGAGGACGAACAACGTGCCTTTGTTCTGGGCGAGTTGTTCGGCGGCGACGCTCATCGGGTCGGTGCAGTCGGTCTCGGAGGGGTTGCCGAGGCTCATGGAGACGACGTCGGCGCCCTGGGCGACGGCCCACTCCATGCCCGCGATGATCCACGAAGTGGCGCCGGAGCCGGAGTCGTTGAGGACCTTGCCGTTGAGGAGGGCCGCGCCGGGCGCGACACCCTTCTTCTTTCCGCCGCTGGCGGCGCCGGTGCCGCCGACGGTGGAGATGGTGTGGGTGCCGTGGCCCTGGCGGTCGTCGGTGGTGTCGGAGTCGGTGAAGTTCTCGGCGGCGACGATCCGGCCCTTGAGGTCGGGGTGTTCGGCGTCGGCGCCGGTGTCGAGGACGGCGACCTTGGTGCCGGTGCCGTCGTAGCCCGCGGCCCAGGCCTCGGGGGCGTGGACCTGGGCGGTGGAACGCTCCAGGGTGGCCTGGACCTTGCGGTCGAGCCACAGCTTCTTCACGCCGCCGGAGGCGGAGCGGGCGGCGGGGGCGGTGACGTCGGCCCAGAAGGTCGCGGCCTGCTTCTTGTCGGCCTTGAGGGCGACGGCGTCGACGGTCCTCAGGACCTGGCCTCGGGTGGCGCCGCGCGGGGCGGGCGGCACCGAGCGGGCGGTGGCCAGGTCCGTGCCGTAGACGGCGATCAGCGGCAGGGTGGCGGAGCCGGCGTCGTCGTAGCCCTGGCGGACCAGGCCGGTGACGTTGAACAGCTCCTCGTCGACCCGGCCCGCGGCCAGCGCGGCGGTGGCGCCCTCGGGGTAGACGTACAGGTCCTGGCCGGAGCGGCGGGTCTGGACGAGCGGCACGGTGCCGTCCTCGCGGGGCAGCGCGGCGGCGGCCGGGTTCCCCTCGGCGTCACGGGTGAGCAGGACCCGGTCGCCGGTCACCAGGGTGACGGTGGCGGGCTTCTGCCCTGCGCGGGCGGCGGCCTCGCTGCCGACCAGCGGTCGCTTGCCGGTCGCCTGGGCGTCCTGCGGCGCTGCGGCCGCGGACGCCGCGACCGCGGTGACGGCCAGGACGGCGGCGGTCGCCGCCCCCAGGGCCGTACGCGAAATCGGGCGCATCGCTCTCCCCATCTGATTCCGGCTATGAGGGCATAAAGCCCTTATGTCCGGAGGCTGTTGGTGCTGCGGTTGCGCCACATTGGCAGAGGTGAGGGTGGTGCGGGCAGGATGGGCGAGGCGGGAATGCGCCGTGGCCGTTTCCCGCCAATGCACCAACGGAACGAACGCGTCCGCTGGACGTCCGGGGAATGCCCGGGTCGTCCGGGGACGTCCGGCGAGGGGTGGGGTCAGGGATGCTGGGTGCGATAGGTCTCGACGAACGGCAGGAGTCCGCCTACCGCGCGCTCGTCGCCCTGGGCGCGGCGGAGGTCTCCGACCTGGCCCACCGGCTCGCGCTCCCGGAGAACGACACCGAACGGGCCCTGCGCAGGCTGGAGTCGCAGGGCCTGGCCGCGCAGTCCTCGGCGCGCACCGGGCGCTGGGTCGCCGCGCCGCCCGGGGTGGCGCTCGGCGCGCTGCTCACCCAGCAGCGGCACGAGCTGGAGCAGGCGGAGCTGGCGGCGGCGCTGCTCGCCCAGGAGTACCGGGCGGAGGCGACCGAGCCCGCCGTGCACGACCTGGTGGAGGTGGTGACCGGCGCCGGTGCCGTCACGCACCGTTTCCTCCAGCTCCAGCTCGGTGCCACCGAGGAGGTCTGCGCGCTGGTGACGGGCAAGCCGATCGCCGTGTCCGGCATGGAGAACGACGCCGAGGCGCAGGCCGCGGAGCGGGGCGTGCGCTACCGGGTGGTGATCGAGCGCGAGGTGCTGACGCTGCCCTCGGGGCTGATCGAGCTGTCGGCGGCGCTCGGCCGCGAGGAGCGGATCCGGATCGTGGACCGGGTGCCGACCAAGCTGGTGGTCGCCGACCGCTCGCTGGCCATGGTGCCGCTCACCGGCCGCGGCGCGGAGCCGGCCGCGCTCGTGGTGCACGCCAGCGGACTGCTCGAATCGCTCATGGGCCTGTTCGAGTCGGTCTGGCGGGAGGCGCTGCCACTGCGGCTGGGCGCGGGTGCGCAGGTGACGGAGGAGGAAACACCGGGGCCGGACCCGACGGACCTGGAGATCCTCTCGCTGCTGCTGGCCGGGATGACCGACGCGAGCGTGGCGAAGCAGCTGGAGCTCGGCCTGCGCACGGTGCAGCGGCGGGTGAAGGGCCTGATGGAGCTGACCGGGGTGACGACCCGGTTGCAACTGGGCTGGCACGCGTACGAGAAGGGGTGGGTGGCCCGGCGGTAGGCGGGGGCGGGGTGGCGTACGGGCGGGCGGCGGGGCCGGTGGTGGGCGGGGGCGGGGGTGGCCGTAATCTGACGGCCGATTCACGCCCCCCTTCCCCTCCCCCTTCCTGCCGAGGAGCCCCCCATGAACGGAAGGCGCCGTCGCGCCCTGCTGGCCACCGTCACCCCGATGCTGGAGCCCGGGGAGCGGGTGGAGGTGACCTCCCTGGTCAATCTGAGCTCGGTGTCGGTCCGCCGTACCGCCGCGTTCGGGGTCGCCTCGGCGATAGCGAGCGGCGGGGCGCTCACCGTGGTGCCGGTGCCGACGCCGATGTATCTCGCGATGACCGACCGGCGGCTGCTGATCTTCCGGGCGGACCCGACCTTCGCGAAGCCGGTGGGGCACACGATGACGATCCAGCGCGCCCATCTCTTCCGCTCGGAGATCAAGGAACGGTTCCTCAACTCGTCCTTCGTGCTCTCCTCGCCGTACAGCGAGACCTCACTGAAGATCATCTTCCCGCTGATCGACCGCGCGGCCCGCAATCTCGTCGCCGCCGCGATACCGCTCGCCGCCTGACCCGCCCGTCCCCCGCGACCTGCGGGAACGCGCGAGTTCCTGCACCCTTGGCAGATGGGTGTGTGGCAGCTCCTGCTGATCGCGATGGTGATGCTGCTCGGACTGTTCGGGGTGCTGACGCCCGGCGTGCCGGGGACGTGGCTGGTGTGGGCGGCCATGCTCTGGTGGTCGCTCCACGAGCAGACCGGGCTCGCCTGGATCCTCCTGGTCTCCTCGACGGGCCTGCTGCTCCTCACCCAGGTGGTCGTGTGGCAGCTGCCGCCGCGCCGCTTCCGGGGCGTCGGCATCACGCGGCGGATGGTCGGGTACGCGGGGGCGGGCGCGCTCCTGGGCTTCCTGCTGGTGCCGGTGGTCGGCGCGATCCCCGGTTTCGTCGGCGGCGTCTACCTCTCCGAGCGGCTGCGCCTCGGCGGCCACGGCCAGGCACGGGCCGCCACCCGCACGGTGATGCGGGCGGCCGGGACGAGCGTCCTGGTGGAGCTCTTCGCCTGCCTCCTGATCGTGGGGGCGTGGGCGGGGGCGGTGATCTGGGGCTGAGATCCGGGGCTGAGGGCGCTCAGAGGACGCCCACCAGCACGATGACCAGGACGGGCAGCGCGATGAAGACGGTGCCGAGGTAGACGGCGAGCACCCACCGGTGCTCCGAGGCGACGCGGGCGAGTTTCTCGGCGCAGAACAGCGGTACGGGGCGCAGCAGCGGGATCACGTAGATCGCGACGATCGCGAAGAGGTTGTAGACCAGGTGCACGAAGGCCGCCTGGAGCCCGATCCGCGCGTCCGGCCCGACGCCCGCGAACGCCGCGAAGACCACCGTGAAGGTGGTGCCCAGGTTGGAGCCGACGACGACCGGATAGACCTGCGCCGGTGTCAGGATGCCCGTTCCGGCGAAGGGGACCAGCACGGAGGTGGTGATGGTCGAGGACTGGGTGACGACGGTGACGCCCATGCCGGAGGCCATGGCGAGGTACTCGTTGCGCCCGACGGCCTTGATCAGGACGTCGCGGGCCCTGCCGACCATGAGCAGTCGGAGCAGCTTCCCGAGGTAGCGGACGGCGACCAGGATCAGGGCGGCGCCGATCACGATGGTGAACAGCGGGCCGAGGGTGCTGCTGATGTGCGAGGTCGCGTGGATCACCGCGTGTTCCACGGGCCGGGTGGCCACCCGGATGACGTTGAAGTGGGCCGGGTTCGGCAGCCAGTCCGTGCCGTACAGGGCGTCGGTGAGACTCCCGCTGATGCGCTGGAGCGGGTGCCAGATCAGCTCGATCGGGAAGAAGATCAGCAGCGCGAGCCAGTTGTAGAAGTCATGGACGGTCGAGGCGCCCAGCGCCCTGCGGAACTCCACGCGGTCGCCGATGAAGGTCAGCGCGACCAGGCTCGTCGTCACGGTGGTGCCGACGTTCGCGCCCAGGATGATGGGGATCGCGCCCTGGATGGGCAGCGCGCCCGACCCCACGGCGGTGACGGCGATGGCCGTGGTCGTGGTCGAGGACTGGATCAGGACCGTACCGAGGATGCCGACGCTCAGCCCGACCCATGGGTTCGCGGCGAAGGCGAACATGGTGTGCGCCGCGTCGCTGCCGAGACCCGCGAAGCCCCGGCTGATGATGCTCACGGCGCAGATCAGCAGGTAGATGAGGCCTGCGACACCGCACCAGCCGAGGGCCTTGGTCCACGTGGGGAGCCGGTCGGCCTCGGCGTCGCCCTCGTGGCCGGTGTCCGGCCCCCTGTCGGATGCGGCTTCCGCCATGAACCAAGGCTACGAGCTCCCGACCGCCGGCGCGCTCCCGTCGGCGCGGCGCAGGTACCGCGCCGCGTACGAGCGCCAGGGCCGCCACTCCGGGTGGTCGGGGAGGCCCTCCGGGGCCACGTCGGGGTCGCCGAGGGCGCGGGTGCGGACGACGGCGGCGGCGCGGGCGGTCAGGCCGGGCACGGCGGCCAGGGCGGCGGCGGTGGCGGCGCGGTCGGCGCCGGGGTCGAGCCGGATCGTGCCGTCGGCCAGCAGGGCGGCGAGCGGGCCCGCGACCGGGTCGCCGGTCAGGGCGGCGGGCTCGGGGAAGACATGGGTGAGGGTGCCGCAGGCGGTCTCCAGGGGCGTGCCGTACGCCGCGAGGAGCCGCGCGGCGTGGGCGGGGCCGACGAGGGTCCGTACCGCGAACTCCTCCGGTTCGGCCGTGCCCGGCGAGCGGACCCCGGGGCGGGCCGCGACCTCGGCGGCGAGGGCGGGGTCGGCGCCGAGCCGTTCGGCGACGGCGTACGGGTCGGCGTCCAGGTCGAGGAGGCGGCGCAGCCGCTGGACGGCGGTGGTGAGGTCGCGCAGCTCGGTGAGGTGGATACGGGCCTCCAGCCAGCGGCCCGGGGAGCGCTCGTCGACCGAGACGATCCCGGTGCCGTACGGGAGGCGCAGGGTGCGCCGGTAGGTGCGGGCGCCGGGGGTCCCGACGACCTCCTCCACGCCCGGGAGTGCCTCGGCGGCGAGCAGGTCGAAGACCTCGCCCGCGGCGTACGGGCCCCGGTGGGCGAGCCGCAGCGGCACCCCGGCGGCGAGCGCGGTGCGCGGTCCGGCGCCGGTGCCGGACTCGTCGCGCAGCTCGGTGGGGGTACGGGCGTAGATCGCGCGGATCGTGTCGTTGAACTGCCGGACGCTGGCGAATCCGGCCGCGAAGGCGATCTCGGTGACGGGCAGGCCGGTGGTCTGGAGGAGCAGCCGCGCGGTGTGGGCGCGCTGGGCGCGGGCCAGGGCGACCGGCCCGGCGCCGAGCTCGGCGGTGAGCTGGCGCTGCACCTGCCGGGCGCTGTAGCCGAGGCGTACGGCGAGCCCGGGCACGCCCTCGCGGTCGACGACGCCGTCGCCGATCATGCGGACGGCGCGCCCGACGACGTCGGCCCGGACGTTCCACTCGGCGGAGCCGGGCACGGCGTCGGGGCGGCAGCGGCGGCAGGCCCGGAAGCCGTGGCCCTGGGCCGCGGCGGCGGTGGGGAAGAAGCTGACGTTGCGCCGCTTGGGGGTGACGGCGGGGCAGCTGGGGCGGCAGTAGATGCCGGTGGTGGCGACGGCGAAGAAGAACACACCGTCGAAGCGGGCGTCCCGGCTGCTGACCGCCTCGTAGCGGGTGTCCTCGTCGGTGCCCGAGGGCTGGGTGCCGCTCCCAGCCTGCGTGCTCCCGGGCCGGGGCGTGAGCGTCTCCGTCATGTCTCCCAGTGTGCGGGAGCGCCCCGGCCCCGGCTGGCGGTTTTCGGACGCCGAGCCGGGGCCTGGGGTGGGGGCTACTTGTAGCGGCCCCGCTTGATGTCCATGGCCGCGCGGCCCTCGGCGCCCTTGCGCTTCCAGTCCTTCAGGATCTCGTGGCGCAGGCGCGCGTCGGTCTTGGCGGCCAGCCGCTGGTTCTCGCGGATCAGCTTGCGGTAGCTGTCGAGGCGGCGTTCGGGCAGCGTGCCGTCCTCGATGGCGGCGGCGACGGCGCAGCCGGGCTCCGTCTCGTGGGCGCAGTCCGGGAAGCGGCAGCCGGCGGCCAGCTCCTCGATCTCGCTGAAGACCTGGCCGACCCCCGCCTCCGCGTCCCAGAGGCCGACGCCCCGCAGCCCCGGCGTGTCGATGAGCACCCCGCCGCCGGGCAGCACCAGCAGGTTGCGGGTGGTGGTGGTGTGGCGGCCCTTGCCGTCCACGTCGCGGGCGGCCTGGACCTCCATGACGTCCTGGCCGAGCAGCGTGTTGGCGAGGGTCGACTTCCCGGCGCCGGAGACCCCCAGCAGCACGCTGGTGCCGCCCGAGGCGACCGCGTGGAGCACGTCGAGCCCCTCCCCGGTCAGGGAGCTGACGGGCAGCACCTGGACGCCGGGGGCGACCGTCTCGACGTCCTCGACCAGGTAGGAGAGGCCGACGGGGTCGGGCACCAGGTCGGCCTTGCTGAGGACGACGAGCGGCTGGGCGCCGGACTCCCAGGCGAGCGCGAGGAAGCGCTCGATGCGCCCGAGGTCGAGCTCGGCGGCGAGCGAGACCGTGATGATCGCGTGGTCGACGTTGGCGGCGAGGATCTGCCCCTCGGACCGCTTGGACGAGGTGGAGCGGGCGAACGCGGTACGGCGGGGCAGACAGGCCCGTACGTAGCGGGGGTCGCCGGCGCCCTCGGGGTCGACAGCGGCCCAGTCACCGGTGCAGATGACCCGCAGCGGGTCGTGCGGGGTGACGAAGGCGGTGTCGGCGCGGACGAGTCCGGCCTCGGTCATGAGGTCGCACTGGCCCCGGTCGACCCGGACGACCCGGCCGGGCAGCAGGCCCTGCGCGGCGTACGGGGCGAACGCGGCGACCCAGGCGTCGTCCCAGCCGTAGGCGAGGAGGGAGGACGGGGCGAGCGTCGAAGGAGAGGAGAGGGTGGAACGGGACGGCGAGGAAGACGGGAAAGACAAGGGGGACCCTTCACAGGGGTGGCCCCGGCGTCGCGCGGCGGTGCGCGCGGAAGGTGGGAGACGTCAGCCGGTGGAGAACGTCAGCCGGTGGCCACGGAGGTGGAGTGGACAAGCATCTGGATGCGGGCGGCGCCCGTCGTGACGACAGCCATCGGTCACACCTCCGGTCGTGATGGTCTCCTGACCGCGCTTCTTCGCGGTGCGCTCACCGTAAGGGAGGCCCGGCGAGGGGCGCCAAGCATTTTCCGGGCGGCCATCTCCCGGTGGTGGCGCGGCACCGGCACTCGGGTAGGTTTCAAGCCGCCGCCTGCCGAAAACCGTCGGTGTGGCCGGTACGTACGCGACAGAACAAGAGCGATGGGGTGGGCCGCATGCGGCGGCGTCGAATATGGGGGACGGCCGCGGCCGTCGTGGCCGGTCTGACCGGGGTGCTCGTCCTCCAGGGGGTGACCGGCGACACCGACGGCTCCACCGACGCGCGGGGCGGCGGCGCCCCGGTCCGCGCCGAGGCCAGGTCGCTGGGCCTGACGACCTCCGACGGCGGGCACGCGGCGACCCTGGGGCAGCGGGACACCGAGCCCTTCAGCATGCTCGGGGTCACCTGGACCGACCCGTCCGCCCGCATCACCGGCACCGTCGAGGCCCGCACCCGCGCGGCCGGCACCGACCGGTGGGGGCGCTGGGTGCGCCTGGACGGGGACAGCGGCGAGGGCGAGCGGGGCGCGGGGCGCGGCGGCACCGAGCCGGCCTGGGTCGGCGACTCGGACGGCGTGGAGGTGCGGGTCGTCGCGGGCGGCCGGGCCTCGGCCGCGCTGCCGTCCGGGCTGCGCCTGGACATGATCGACCCGGGCCGCTCGAAGGCGACCTCCCTGGACCCGGCGGCGTACGCCGTCGAGAGCGCGGCGGGCGCCGACAGCACCGAGACCGCCGACCCGAGCGCCACTCCGCCCGAGACCGGCGCCCCGACGGGCGAGCCGACGCCGGACGCCACGACGGCGTCGCCGGGCGACTCGGCGACCCCGACGGGCCCGGCTGCCGAGCCGACCGGCACCGCGGCCACCCCGTCCGCACCGGAGACCGCCACCACCTCCCCGGCCCCGGCCACCTCCTCGGCCACCACGACGCCCTCCCCCACGCCCACCGTGACCGGTCCGCCGTCCACGGCGCCCCGGCCGGCGATCCTGACCCGCGCCCAGTGGGGCGCGGACGAGTCGATCAGCCCCGAGGCCCCGGGCTATCTGCCGGGCGGGAAGGTGAAGGCGGTGGTGGTCCACCACACCGCCGAGTCCAACGACTACTCCTGCGCCGACGCCGCCCGCGTGGTGCGTGGCATCTACACGTACCACGTGAAGACGCTGCGCTGGAAGGACGTCGGCTACAACTTCCTCGTCGACAAGTGCGGCACCGTCTACGAGGGCCGCAAGGGCGGCGTCGACCGCCCCGTCATGGGCGCGCACGCCTTCGGCTTCAACGCCGAGACCACCGGTGTCTCCGTGCTCGGCACCTACACCCAGAGCGCCCCGCCGACCGCCGCCATGGCCTCGGTGGCCCGGATCGCCGCCTGGAAGCTGGGCCAGTACGGGGTGGACCCCAAGGGCACCACCACCCTGACCGCGGGGTCCGCGGGCACCAACTACTTCAAGAAGTCCTGGGCGGCCGGCGCCAGGATGACGTTCCCGACGATCCACGGGCACCGCGACGGCTACAACACCCAGTGCCCCGGCAACGCCCTCTACGCCCAGCTGGCCACGATCCGGTCCTGGGCGGCCGGCCCCGTCACCGGCCTGACCGTGAAGAGCGTGACCGGCGCGAGCCTGGTGAACGGCGCGTACGTCACGCGCGGCCCGGTCACCGTCGGCTGGAGCTCCACCACTCCGGGGGCCCTGATCACCCGTCACGAGCTGCTGCTCGACGGCAAGGTCGTCGCGACCGCCCGGGGCACGGCGCTGTCGGCCGCCACGACCGTCCCGGCCGGCCCCCACACCCTCCAGCTGCGGGCCGTCCACCAGTCGGGGAAGGCGGCGACCGCCCCCGCCCTGAAGGTCGTCGGCGACACCACCGCGCCGCGCTTCTCCACCGCGCCCACCGCCGAGCTCAGCACCGGCACGGTCACCGCGACCTCCGCCCCGGTGAAGCTGCGCTGGAAGGCGACCGACGCCGTCTCCCTGCGCGACGTGCGCCTGACCGCGCCCGCCGTCACCTACGGCCCGGCCACCACGCTCTCCGGCACCCTCGGTGCCCGGCCGGGCACCGCCACCGGCTGGACGCTCACCGCGTACGACCGGGCGGGCAACAAGGCCTCGGCCGGAGTCTCCGCCACGCCGGTGATCCTCCAGGAGACCGCCGCCGCGCGCTCCGGGGCCTGGGCCGCTAAGTCCTCCACCTCCTACCTCGGCGGCAAGTCGTACTCCAGCGGCACCAAGAACGCCTCCCTGAGCTGGACCTTCACCGGCCGCTCGGCGGCCTGGGTGGTCTCCCGGAGCAGCACGTCCGGTCAGGCGTACGTGTACGTCGACGGGGTCAAGGCGGCCACGGTCGACCTGAAGTCGGCCACGACCAAGTACCGCGACGTCGTCTGGACGAAGACCTGGGCGGGCAGCGGGAAGCACACGGTGAAGATCGTGGTCGTGGGCACCGCGGGCCGCCCGACGGTGACCACGGACGGGCTCGTGCACCTGAAGTAACGCGCCCTCGCCGAGCGCCGGCCCCGGTGTCCGATCCGTACAAGACGGGTCGGCCCGGGGCCGTCTACGTTCGGTGCCATGGACACGAACCGACCCGCCCCGCGCCTCGACGTCATCGGCCTCGTCACCTCCGACATGGGCGCCTCCCTCGCCTTCTACCGGCTGCTCGGCCTGGATCTGCCGCCCGGCGCCGAGCACGCCCCGCACGTGGAGCTCGCCCTGCCGGGCGGGGCGCGGGTGCTGTGGGACACGGAGGAGACCGTCCGCTCCTACGACCCGTCCTGGACCCGCCCCTCCGGCGGCGACCGGGTCGCGCTCGCCTTCCGGTGCGCGGACCCGGAGCAGGTCGACGCGGTGTACGAGACCCTGACGGCCGCCGGACACCGCGGGCATCTGAAGCCCTGGGACGCCGTGTGGGGCCAGCGGTACGCGGTGGTGCTCGATCCGGACGGGGCGGCGGTGTCGCTCTACGCCGACGCCGACGCCGACGCCGTGTAGTCCGTCAGGGTCGTCCCCGTCAGGGCCCGCATCTCACGGGCCAGATGGGCCTGGTCGGTGCAGCCCGCGCGGTACGCCGCCGCCGCGTACGGCACCCCCGCGCGCACGAGCGCGAGCGCGCGCTGGAGCCGCAGGATCCTGGCCAGCGTCTTCGGCCCGTAGCCGAAGGCGGCGAGGGAGCGCCGGTGCAGCTGCCGGGCGCCGAGCCCGACCGCGTCGGCGGCCGCCCCGACGCCGTCGCCCGCCCGCAGCCGGGCGACGACCGCCCGCAGCAGGGGGTCGGGGTCCGGCGCCCCGGCGGCCCTGCGCAGCACCAGGCCCTCCAGGGCGGCGGCGCGGTCGGCGGCCCCGGTCACGCCGTCGGCGAGCCTGCGGGCCTCGCGGGCGCCCCACAGGTCGGCGAGGTCGACCCGCAGATCGCGCAGGGCGCTCGCCTCGACGCCGAGCACGCCCGGCGCCTCGCCGGGGGCGAACCGTACGCCCGCGTAGTGCGCGGCGGGGCTCTCCGGGAGGTACGCGCGGGTGTCCGGGCCCGCGACCAGGAGCCGGCCGTCGGCCCAGATCAGGTCCATGCAGCCGTCCGGCAGGACCGGGCGGACGCGGCGGCCCGACGGACCTGACTGGCCCGTCGGGTCGGCGGGCACGGTCGCGCGGGTCCAGACGACCGCTCCGGCGAGCCGGGCGGGGCGTTCCTCGTACACCCCTCCAGGGTAGGCCGGGCCCGGCCCTGCCGCCGATCCGCTGACACGGGCGGGACCGTCCGACAGAATGGTGCCTGAACCAACTGTTCGGGTCGCGGGGGTAGTTGTGGGCACACTCATGGAGTTCGGTACGGGGAACGGCGCGGTCCTGGTCGAGGCGGACGGCGATCAGCCGGGTGCCCGGCCGGTCTCCCGAGGCGGCAACTCGCTGGTCCGGGCGGGCCAGACGCTCGACGAGGCGCTCGTGGGGATCCGCTCGGCCGCCGAGTCCGCGCTCGCCGTCTTCCGGGGCGGATCGCTCCGGCCGGACGCCGTGGAGCTGGAGTTCGGGGTGAAGCTGACGGCCGAGGCGGGCGCGGTCATCGCGAAGACGGCGGTCGAGGGCCATCTGACGGTGAAGCTGTCCTGGACACCGGACGGCGCGGGCCCGGAGACCACGGTCACGGTCCCCGAGGGCGCGGGGGCGAACGGAACGGCGGGCGCGCCCGCGAACGAGGCCCCGGCCGCCGCTGGTACCGCAGATGCCGCTGATGCCACCGAGGCGGGTGCCGGAGTCGTCGCGGGCCCGCGCTGATGGGCTCCCCCGCCTGGCATGTGCGGGTCGACGGCGCGGGTCTGGTGCTGGGCTCCGGGTTCCTCGTCGCCGCCGACACCGTGCTGACCTGCGCCCATGTCGTCGAGGACCTCACCGACGCCACGGTCTGGTTCCCCGGCGCGCCGGGCCTCGGCGAGGTGCCGGCCCGGGTCGCCCGGCGCGGCCCCTGGGCCGGCGGCCGTACCGACCCCGGCGATGTCGCGCTGCTCACCCTGGACCGGCCGGTGTCCGTCCCGCCGATCGCGTTCGCGGGACCCGAGGGCGTCGGCGAGGACCGGGAGCCGCCGCGTCTCGTGGCGTACGGCTTCCCCGAGGGGTACGCGCGGGAGGGCGCCCAGACGGAGCTGCGGACGACCTCGGCCGGGCAGCTGATCCACGACGAGTGGCAGCAGGCGGAGTACTGGAAGGGCTACGGCCAGGAGCCCTCGCACGGCTTCAGCGGGGCCGCGGCCATGCGCGCCGCCGACGGGGCCGTGGTCGGGATGGTCGCCTCGTACGACCCGGTGGTGCGCAACGCGCGGATCATCCCCGCCCGGATCCTGGCCCGGTACGTCCCCGCCCTCGCCGCGCTCGTGCCGACGCCGGGCTGCTCCCCCGAGGAGAAGCGCGGGCTGCTCGAACTGGTGGAGCGGGCCGGGCCGCTGCCCGTCCCGGTCGAGCGGCTGCTCGCGGCGGCGACCGGCCCGCTGGGGCCCGCGCTGCCGCCCGCCCCGCCCCGGGACCTGTGGCAGGGCGTGTGGCACCTGGTCACCGAGACCACCCCGGGGCGCGGCCGGGTGCCGCTCGCCGAACTCGCCCTGCGCGTGGCCGACCTGATGGACGACGAGGAGCTGCGGCGCGCGTTCCGGGCGTGGGCGCGGGAGCACCGGGAGCGGCACCAGGGGGCCCGGCACGCGCTCCCGCACGACGACGAACCCCGGCACGAGGCGGCGCCGTTCGCCCCGCACGACCGCGCCCGCACCCGTCCCGCCGCACCCGCGCCCGATGACCCGCCCCCGTGGGCGCCGATCCTCGTCGAGGTGCGGCGCAGCGGGGCCGACGGCGGCACCGTGATCGCCGAGGTGTCCGTCTACCGGGGCGGGGACCGGCTGCTCGTGAGCCAACGGCGGCTCACCGCCGCCCGGTTGCGCGGCTGGGTCCTCGACCGGATCGACGAGGCGTACGAGGAGATCGTCGACGGGCGTCCGCTGATCGCGTTCGCGCTGCCCCGGTCCTGGCTCAACAAGGACGTCGACCAGTGGACCCGAAGGCGCGGCAAGGAGCCGCCGCTTGGCTGTAGTTCGCCGGTGGTGGTGCTCGACCACGACCGGCGGTCCAAGGGCCGGCAGCAGTTCGCGCTCAAGCGGGTGTGGGAGGAGCTGGACCTGCAGGACGGCTCGCCGCTGCACCGGGTCGCGTGCGCCACCCCGCAGGGCGCGGCGCAGTTGTCGGTGCTCCTCCAGGACGTGCGCGGCGCGGTGGGTTTCGCCCGCCCGCCGACGGCGTCCCGGGAGCGCAGTCTGTACGGCGCGGCCCTGGACGCGCCCGCGCCGATCGTGCTGTGGCCGCGCAACGGCTGCCCGCCGGGCGGGCCGTGCGCGGGGGCCTGCTCGGGCTCGGGCTTCCTGGACCGGATCGCGGAGCGGATCTCCCGGCTGCCTCCGGCCGAACTCCCGGACGTCGTCTTCCGGTTGCGCAAGGAGGCCTTCCTGCACGAGGGGCCCGAGCCGCACTGGGCGGCGCAGCTGTCCCTGGTGTGGGAGGACCCGCGCCGGTTTCCCGAGGTCCGTCCCCTGCGTCACTCGCCCGTCGGCTGAACATCCTCCCCGTACCCACCGCTTGGAGCAGCAGGCATGACCCTCTGGCCCGTCTACACCGGATCGAGCGCGCCGCACGACGGCGTCGACGCGCTGCCCGCCCCGCCGCCGTGGCGCGCGTTCGACGGCGGGCCCGCGCTGCCGGCGGCCCGGGAGGAGGACGCGGCGGGCGGCGCGCCGGGCCGGGTGCACCGGGCCCGGACGTACCAGCCGACGCCGGAGACGGTGCAGTTGGTCAACGCGGCGCTGCACCTGCGGCGTCCGCTGCTTGTGACGGGCCCGCCGGGGAGCGGCAAGTCCAGTCTGGCGTACGCGGTGGCGCGCGAGCTGCGGCTCGGCCGGGTGCTGCGCTGGAACGTGACCAGCCGCACGGCGCTGGCCGACGGCCTCTACCGTTACGACCCGCTGTCGCGGCTGTACGCGGCCGGGCGGGCGGTCGCCAGTGAGCCGCTGCCCGGGGAGGCGGCGATCGAGGACCATCTGCGGCTCGGCCCGCTGGGCACCGCCCTGCTGCCGTACGAGCGGCCCCGGGTGCTGCTGATCGACGAGATCGACAAGAGCGATCTGGACCTCCCCAACGACCTGCTGCACGTCCTGGAGGAGGGTCAGTACGAGATCCCCGAGCTGGTGCGGGCGGCGCGGGCGCACCCGGTGGCGGAGGTGATGGTGGCGGACTCGGAGGAGCGGGTGCCGGTGCGGCACGGGGAGGTGCGGTGCCGGGCCTTCCCGTTCGTCGTGCTCACCAGCAACGGGGAGCGGGAGTTCCCGCCGGCGTTCCTGCGCCGCTGTGTGCGGCTCGAACTGCACCAGCCGCCGCGTCGGCAGCTGGAGGACATCGTGCGGGCGCATCTGGGCGAGCTCGACGAGCGGGACCACGCGCTGGTCGACACCTTCCTGCGCCGGGGCAGCGCGGGCGAGCTCGCCACGGACCAGTTGCTCAACGCGATCTATCTGACCCGGACGGCCGGCCTGGACGCCGGGTCGCGCGAGGAACTGGCGAAGGCGCTGATGCCGTATCTGGGGCGGGCGGCGGAGTCGTGGGACGTCGATGACGTCTGACCGGACGGCCGGGGAGGCGCTGACCGCCCTCGCGGGGATCCTGGGGGCGGCCGGGCAGGAGCCGCCGACCGGTCGGGAGCTGGCGGAACTGCTGTGGCTGGCGCGGCGCATGGGGGCGCCGGGGCCGGGCGAGGAGGGGGCGCGGGAGCTGCGCCGGGAGTTCGATCTCACGCACCTTCCCTCCGTCTGGGACACGATGTCCGCGCCCGCCGCCCTGCCCCCGGCGCTGCCCCCCGCGCCCGCCCCGCCGCCCCGGGTCCCGCTGCACACCCCCGCCGCGCCCGATCCCGGCCCCGCGCCGCCCGTCGCGCCCCGGCCGGAGCCCGCCGCGCCCGGGCACACTCCGCTGCTCGCGCCCGCGCCGCCGATGCTGGCGCGCCCGCTCGCCCTCCAGCGCTCCTTACGCCCGTTGCGGCGCACGGTGCCGAGCCCGGTGGGGCGGGAGCTGGACGAGGCCGCGACGGCCGACCGGATCGCCGCGCTGGGCGCGGGCCCGCGGCTGTGGCTGCCGGTGCTGCGGCCCCGGCAGGAGAGGTGGCTCCACCTGCGGATCGTCGTCGACACGGGCCCGACGATGACGATGTGGCGCCCGCTGGCCCGCGAACTGCACACGGTCCTCGCGCAGACGGGGGCGTTCCGCACGCTCGACACGCTGCGGCTCGGCGAGGACGGGCGGCTGCCCCGGCGGCACCGGGAGCGGGGCCGTACGGCGGTGCTCGTGGTCAGCGACGCGATGGGGCCGCAGTGGCACGAGGGACCGGCGGGGCTGCGCTGGCGCCGTACGCTCGCGGCGCTCGCCGGGGAGGCGCCGGTCGCGCTGCTCCAGCCGCTGCCGGAGCGCCTGTGGCGGCACACGGCGGCGCCCGCCGTGCCGGGCCGGTTCGCCTCGCCCGCCGGGGGCGTCCCCAACACGGCGCTGGAGTTCACCCCGTACGACGCCGCCCCGGGCCGGGCGGGCGTCCCGCTGCCCGTCCTGGAGCCGACCGACGTGTGGCTGGGCCACTGGGCGGCCCTGGTCGCCTCCCCCGGCGGTACGGAGGTGCCGGGCGCGGCGGCCTTCGTGACGCCCGGCGGGCCGGTGGCCCCGGACGACGCGCTCGTCCCCGCGGACACCGGCCCCGAGGAACTGGTCCTGCGCTTCCGGGCCCTGGCCTCGCCGCAGGCCTTCCGGCTCGCCGCGCATCTGGCGGTGGGCTCGGCGCGGCTGCCGGTGATGCGGCTGGTCCAGGCGGCGGTGGAGGCGTGCCCGGAGCCGCAGCACCTGGCGGAGGTGGTGCTCAGCGGGATGCTCCGCGCCGACCCGGGCGCGGACCCCGGCGCGTACGAGTTCCGCCCCGGCGTCCGCGAGGTCCTCCTCGGCGCCCTCCCCCGCACGTCCCTGGTCCGCACGGCCGAACTCCTGGCCCGCGTCAGCGCCGAGATCGACGCCCGCGCGGGCGCCGTGCCCGGCGAGTTCCGCGCCCTGGTGGCGAGCCTGGAGGGGCGGGGCCGGGACCGTGCGGTGGGGCGCCCGTTCGCGCTGGTGAGCGAGGAGAGCGTACGGCTGCTGCGGGGGCCGGAACGGCGGCCTGTCCTGCGGCCGGACGCGGTGCGGCTGGCCGGGCGGTACGAGCTCTTGGAGGGGGTCGACTCCCTACCGGCGCGCGAGGAACTGTGGTCGGCCCACGACCACCAAGAGGACCGCGAGGTCCTGATCCGCGTCCACCCCTTCCCCGCGCCGCCGAACTTCACGGCCCGCGTGGACGCCCTGCGCGACGCCGGCCACCCCCATCTCGTCCGCGTCCTGGACGGCTTCGCGCTCGACGACGACCGGTGCGCCGTCGTGCTCCAGGGACTCGGCGGCAGGACGTTGCGCGACGAGCTGCGGGGCTCGCCCGAGGGTCTCCCGGCGTTCCGCGCGCTGAACAGCTCGGGGGAGCTCGCCTCCGCGCTTCTCGCGCTGCACGACGCCGGGTTCGTGCACGGCGCCGTCCGGGCGGACCGCGTCCTGATGGACACGCAGGACAAACCCCTCCTGGGCGAGCCCGCCCTGGTGCCACAGCAGCGCCCCGAGGACGACCTGCACGACCTGGGGCGGCTGCTGTACGAGATGGCCACGGGCCGGACCCCGCCGGACGACGGCGACGACCTGCCGTCCCCGCGCCAGGTGCGGCCGGACGTGCCGCTCAACCTCGACCAGGGCATCCTCGGCCTGCTGTCCGACCATCACGCGCACCGCCACGACGCGCTGCGCCGGCTGGCGGGGATGGCCCGCGCCCTCGGACCGCGCCCGTGGGGTGCCGTACCCCGCCCGAACTACCGGATCCTCGGCCCGGTGAAGGCCTGGTTCGACCCGCTGTCCGAGCGGGACGGGCTCGTGCTGGCGGCGCTGCTGCTGGCCCGGGGGGAGTTCGTCGATGTGGAGAGCCTGCCTTACGAAGGGAGCGCGGGCGAGCAGGGGCACGTCGCCGGTGTGCTGGCCCATCTGGAGCAGCTGAAGGCCGACGGCCACCCCGTCCTGACCCAGGCGATGTCGGCGCGTATCGACCTGTCCGACGTGCGCTTCGACCTGGCCACCGCAGAGCGGCTCGCGACGCGCGCGTCCGAGGCCGGGCGGAGCCGCGACTACGCGACGAGCGGTCTGCTGTACCGGGCGGCGCTCGCCCTGTGGCGCTCGGAGCCCTTGGCGGGCCTCCCCGGGCCGTGGGCGGAGGAGCAGCGGCGCGAACTGCTGAACCTTCAGGCGCGCTGGGGGAACGAGGTGATCCGGATGGACTGGCTGATGAACCCGATGGGGGGCAAGACCGAGGAGGAGAAGGCTCCGCGAGGTGCACGGCTCATGGCCGTGCTCTCCGGCCCGGACGACGAGGCCGCCGTGGCGGAGGAGTTCGGTCCGATACTGCAGGCCCTGGGGCTGGCCGGCATCGGCTCCGCGAGACGGACCGTCACCACGGAGTTCCCGCCCGAGGTGGCGGTCCGCATGGCCACGGCGGCCGTCCCCCCTGTCTGGCTCCCGTCGGAGCGCCAGCCATCGGTCACCCTGCGGCTCGTCGTGTCCGAGAGTGCGGCCCCGGAGTCCGACCTCGCCGAGGTGGCCGTGGCGCTGGCTCGGCAGGCCGGGGAAACGAGCGTCCAGGGGCTACGGCTGATGCTCGGCTTTCCGCGGTGGCTGCACGACGCTCTCCCGGACCGCCTCCGGGCCCTCGCGCGGCCCCTGCCGGGTCTGGAGGCCTGGCAGTGGCTCGATGTGGTCGCGCCCCAGGCTCTCCCGCCCGAGACCCCGCCTCCCGACCGCCCCCAGAGCTATCTGTCCCGCCGGTTCCCACCCCGCTGGCCCGGCGAGTCGCCCTAAGGCGCCTCCTTGTCCCACCCCGCGTGCAGCCGCGCCTTCACATCGTCCGGCGGCAGGAACTTCGACCAGCGTTCGGGGAACTCCGACGGCATGTCCGGGTCGTCCTCGTCCACCTCGTCCGCCTCCGCGCGCAGCCGGGCGACGAGGTCGGCGGCCTGGACGGCGCGGGCGCGTTCGTTGGCCTCGCGGGCGGCGGCGGTGGCCACCGAGGGCCAGACGCGGTCGATGGCGGCGTTGACGGCGGCGCCCACGAGGACGGCGAAGGCGGAGATGCCGATCCAGAGGAGGACGGCGATGGGGGCGGCGAGGGAGCCGTAGATGGTGGGGCCCTCGACCTGACTGGTCAGGTAGATGCGGAGCAGGAAGCTGCCGAGGAACCACATGCCGAGGGCGACGAGGGCGCCGGGGATGTCCTCGATCCACGGCGAGCGGACGGGGACGGACACGTGGTACAGGGTTGTCAGGAAGGCGATGGAGAGCAGGACGACGGTCGGCCAGTACAGGACGGAGACGACCTCCGTGCCCCCGGGGACCCATTCGACGATCCGGTCGGGTCCGACGACGGCGAGCGGCAGGACGACGGCGCCGATCAGCAGGGCGACGATGTAGAGGAGGAAGGACAGCAGCCGGGTCTTGACGATGCCGCGGTGGCCGTCGAGGCCGTACATGACGGTGATGGTGTCGATGAAGACGTTGACGGCGCGGGAGCCCGACCAGAGGGCGATGGCGAAGCCGAGGGAGATCAGCTCGGGCCGTTTGCCCTGGGTGACGCCCTCCAGGAGGGGGCGGGCGAACTCGTTGACGCCCCGGTCGGAGAGAACCGTTCCGGCCGCGTGGAGGATGTTCTCCTCGATGCTGGCGACGGTGTTGGTGTTGGTCCACTCGTCGGCGTAGCCGAGGAGCGCGATCAGGCCGAGCAGCAGCGGCGGCAGGGACAGCAGGGTGAAGAAGGCGGCTTCGGCGGCGAGCCCGAGGATGCGGTACTCGATGCACGAGTTCACGGTGTCCTTGAGGAGCAGCCAGACCATCTTCCGCTTCGACACGTTGCGGTAGAGGACGCGAGCGCGGTGGAGCTTGCTCCAGGGCCGCCGCTCGGGCCTTTCGGGTGTTTCGTTTGCTGCCTGCACCTCCTTACCGTATCGGCATGACCGCAGGCACCCACACCGTGACCAACCAGGCTCCGCCCCTGGTCGGCTATGACGTCTTCTCGGCCGACCGGGCCCTGGCGGAGGCCGTGGAACGGCATCTGCCACCGGAGGTGTACGCCGAGGCGCGCGCGGAACTCGTGGCGTCCGGCCTCGCGGCGGGCTCGGCACAGGCACTGGAGTGGGGGACCCTGGCGAACGCGTGTGCGCCCCGGTTGAAGACCCATGACCGGTACGGCAACCGGATCGACGAGGTGGAGTTCCATCCGGCCTGGCACCGGCTGCTCGGCCGTGGGGTGGCGGCGGGTCTGACGGACGCCTGGGACCGTCCGGGCGGGCATGTGCGGCGCGCGGCGGGCTTTCTGCTGGCCTCTCAGGTGGAGGCGGGGCACGGCTGTCCGCTGTCGATGACCCACGCGGCGGTGCCGGCGCTGCGGGCGGATCCGGAGCTCGCGGCGGCGTGGGAGCCGCTGATCGCCTCGCGGGTGTACGAGCCGGGGCTGCGGCCTCCCCTGGAGAAGAGCGGGGTGCTGCTCGGGATGGGGATGACGGAGAAGCAGGGCGGCAGCGACGTCCGGGCGAACACGACCCGGGCGGAGCCGCTGGCCGAGGACGGGGCGTACGTCCTGACGGGGCACAAGTGGTTCTGTTCGGCGCCGATGTCGGACGGTTTCCTGGTGCTCGCGCAGGCGCCCGGCGGGCTGACGTGCTTCCTGGTGCCGCGCGTACTGCCGGACGGCACACGCAACGCGTTCGCGATCCAGCGGCTCAAGGACAAGCTGGGCAACCGGTCGAACGCCTCCGCCGAGGTGGAGTTCGACGGCTCGACCTGGGCGCGCCGGGTCGGCGAGGAGGGGCGCGGGGTCCACACGATCATCGGGATGGTGGCGGCGACCCGGCTGGACTGCGTGCTCGGCTCGGCGGCGCTGATGCGGCAGGCGGTCGCGCAGGCGGTGCACCACGCCTCGTATCGCAGCGCGTTCGGCGGGCTGCTCGTCGACAAGCCGCTGATGCGCAACGTACTGGCCGATCTGGCGCTTGAGTCGGAGGCGGCGACGGTGCTCGGGCTGCGGCTCGCGGCGGCGTACGACGAGGGGGGCGAGGCGGACCGGGCGCTGCTGCGGATCGCGGTGCCGGTGGCGAAGTACTGGGTGACGAAGCGGTGTGTGCCGGTGGTGGCGGAGGCGCTGGAGTGCCTGGGCGGGAACGGGTACGTGGAGGAGTCGGGGCTGCCGAGGCTGCTGCGGGAGTCGCCGCTGAACTCGGTCTGGGAGGGCGCCGGGAACGTACAGGCGCTCGATGTGCTGCGGGTGCTGCGGCGGGAGCCGGCGGCGCTGAACGCCTTCCTCGTGGAGGTGGGGCGGGCGCGGGGCGCGGATCACCGGTTGGACCGGGCGATCCGGGACATGCTGGCCGAACTGGCGGACCTGGAGGGCATCGAGGCGCGGGCCCGGCGCCTTGTGGAGCGGATGGCGCGGGTGCTCCAGGGGGCGCTGCTCGTGCGGTGGGCGCCGCCGGAGGTGGCGGACGCGTTCTGCGCCTCGCGGCTGGGCGGGGACTGGGGGGCGTCGTTCGGGACGCTGCCGCACACGCTGGATCTGGCCGCGGTGGTGGAGCGGGCCCGTCCGGTGGCCTGAACTCGCGTGCGGTCGGCCCGTCCTGGGAGTGATGTCCGCGCGTGCCCAGGGGTGGACCCGAGGGTGCGTCCGCCGGTCGGCGGGCGCTCCGGGGAGGTCGGCACGCGCGGAAAAGCCGAGGGTGGTGCTGCGCCGACACGGCACCACCCCCCGCTTCGGCTCCAGACTCGTCGACGGGGGCGGGGGTCGCCAGAGTTGCAAGGGGTTGCAGGATTACCCCAAGCACCCCGCGCGTCGCTCTGTGGAGCGGCACGATGGGCGGCAGCGGTCCTGGCCGGACACGACCCGGGCGCAGAACCGATACAGCACAGCCACAGACACAGACACAGCACAGACACAGCACGGAGTCAGCACCGCGGGGGAGCTGGGAGGGACCGATGAACAACACGAAGCTGGACCTGAACCGGCTCGCCGCGATGGACGCCGGAAAGGCGAGCCGGCTGCTGCACACGGTGCGCGAGGCGACCCTGGCGGGACGGACGCCGCCGGTGGCGCCGCGCCCGGTCATCGACGCGTCCTGGCAGCGCATGTTCCGGATCGGCCTGGACCCGGACCAGACCACGAGCAGTGTGCTCCTGGAGCGCGAGGAGCTGGAGCAGCGGCGCCGGGCGACGGTGCTCGGCGAGGTGATGCGGACGCTGAGCGCGGGTCTCGCGGGGATCGCCGACGCCTCGCTCCAGATCATGGTCGTCACGGACGAGCAGGGCCGGGTGCTGTGGCGCGAGGGCAACCTGGGGGTGCTGCGGCAGGCGAACGGGATCTGTCTGGAGGAGGGCGCGGCCTGGAGCGAGCAGTCGACCGGGACGAACGCGGTGGGCACGGCGCTCGCGATGGACCGGGCCGTGCAGGTCCACTCGGCCGAGCACTACGTCCACACCCTGCACAACTGGACCTGCGCCGCCGCGCCCGTGCACGACCCGCGCGACCAGCGGCTGCTCGGCATCGTGGACGTGAGCGGCCCGGCGTCCAGCTTCCATCCGGCGACGCTGGCGCTGGTCGGTTCGGTGGCGCAGCTCGCGGAGGCGGAGATGCGCCAGCGCCATCTGCGGTCGATCGAGCGGCTGCGTTCGGTGGCGGCGCCGATCCTGTGCCGGGTGGGCGGCCGGGCCATCGCGGTCGACACGCACGGCTGGACGGCGGCGGTGACCGGGATGGCGCCGGTGGACCGGCTCGCGCTGCCCAAGTCGTTCCGGGCGGGCCGGGTGTGGCTGCCGTCGCTGGGAATGTGCGCGGTGGAGCCGTTGCCGGGCGGCTGGCTGCTGCGGGCCGAGGAGGAGGCGCGGCCCGCCGACGCCGCTTCGGGGGCGGCGAGCCGGGTGGTGCTGGACCTGAGCGGGCCGCGCCGCCGCACGGTGTCGGTGGCGGGCGCGGCGGGCAGCTGGTCGCAGGAGCTGAGCCCGCGCCACGCCGAGCTGCTGTACGTGCTGGCGCTGCACCCGGAGGGCCGGACGGCGGCGGAGCTGGCGGAGGACGTGTTCGGGGACCGGACGCGGACGGTGACGGTACGGGCGGAGATGTCGCGGGTGCGGCGGAACCTGGCGGGGGTCCTGGCGCACCGCCCGTACCGCTTCAGCGAGGAGGTCGAGGTGGAGCTGCGCCGCCCTGACCACCCGGCGGACCTGCTGCCCCGGTCGACGGCCCCCGCGGTGCTGGCCGCCCGCGCGGCCTTGGGGTCGCAGTAAGGGGAGAGCGGCGTCCACCGTCCGTCCGCATGTCGGACAATGTGTCCGAGGACACCAGGTCCGCCCCCGTCACCTGTAGGAATCCCACGCTCCGCGTGATGCGATAAGCCCATGAGCATCACTCTCACCACCTGGTCGCTGGAACAGACCTCGCCGTCCGATCTGAACCCGGTCGCCCCGCCCGAGGGCGTCGAGCTGCGGATCGAGCGGGCCGGGGTGCCCTCGGCGGAGTTCAGCCGCTTCCTCTACACCGCGGTCGGCGGGGACATCCGCTGGACCGACCGGCTGTCGCTGACCTACCCGCAGTGGCGGGAGATCGTGGAGAAGCCGGGCGCCGAGATCTGGGTGGCGTACGAGAACGGGACACCGGCCGGCTACGTCGAGCTCGACCCGCAGGACGACGGGGTCGTGGAGATCGTCTACTTCGGCCTGATCCCCGCCTTCCGGGGCCGGCGGATCGGCGGCCGTCTCCTCTCGTACGGGGTGGAGCGCGCCTGGGACCTGGCCGAGCGCTGGCCGGACCGCGAGCCGACCAAGCGGGTCTGGCTGCACACCTGCTCGCTGGACGGTCCGCACGCGATGGCCAACTACGAGCGCCGGGGCTTCCGGCTGTTCGACACCAAGGTCGAGGAGATCGAGGAACCGGCCAACCCGGGGCCGTGGCCGGGCGCGAACGCCTGATTCGTCGGCTTCGGCCAACCGAAGCACCCGAAGAACACCCACCGAAGGGGCCCTGAACTGGGCCCCTTTCGCGTGACCCAGACCACACCATCTCGCACAGCGAGACACCTATGTCCACATTCTGGATAATGCTGGACTGGGTCCAAAGTCCCGTGACACGCTTCCGTCATGTCTGGAACTGGAATTGCCTTGGTGAGTCGGCGGCACGTCGACCTCGGCCGCATGTCCAGCGCCATCTGTTCGGCGCGCTGATCGAACCAGCACCGCCGCGCATCTTCCTGCAGTCCCTTTCTCTGCGCACTGTCGCGCCGCCCTCCATCCTGAGCGCGAGTGTGCAGGTCAGAGCCGCCCTCCCGCAGTCCCGAAGGACATATCGCCATGGCCGCCACCCCGGAAAACCCCACTCCCGCAGCCGCTCGCCGCAAGACCGGGCGCCACCGCGGCGAGGGTCAGTGGGCCGCGGGGCACTTCACCCCGCTGAACGGCAATGAGCAGTTCAAGAAGGACGACGACGGTCTCAATGTACGGACACGTATTGAGACGATCTACTCCAAGCGCGGATTCGACTCGATCGACCCCAACGACCTGCGCGGCCGGATGCGCTGGTGGGGTCTCTACACCCAGCGCCGCGAGGGTCTGGACGGCACCAAGACCGGTGTCCTGGAGCCGGAGGAGCTGGACGCCGAGTTCTTCATGCTGCGCGTCCGCATCGACGGCGGCCGGCTGACCACCGAGCAGCTGCGGGTGATCGGCGAGATCTCGCAGGAGTTCGCGCGCGGCACCGCCGACCTCACCGACCGGCAGAACGTCCAGTACCACTGGATCCGGATCGAGGACGTCCCGGAGATCTGGAACCGCCTGGAGGCGGTCGGCCTGTCCACCACCGAGGCCTGCGGCGACACCCCGCGCGTCATCCTCGGCTCGCCGGTCGCCGGCATCGCCGAGAACGAGATCATCGACGGCACCCCCGCCATCGAGGAGATCTACCGCCGCATCGTCGGCAACCCCGACTTCTCCAACCTGCCCCGCAAGTTCAAGTCCGCGGTCTCCGGCTCGCCGCTGCTCGACGTGGCGCACGAGATCAACGACATCGCCTTCGTCGGCGTGGAGCACCCGGAGCACGGCCCCGGCTTCGACGTCTGGGTCGGCGGCGGCCTCTCCACCAACCCCAAGCTGGGCGTCCGGCTCGGCACCTGGGTCTCGCTCGACGAGGTGCCCGACATCTACGAGGGCGTCATCTCGATCTTCCGCGACTACGGCTACCGCCGGCTGCGCACCCGCGCCCGCCTGAAGTTCCTCGTCGCCGACTGGGGCCCGGAGAAGTTCCGCCAGGTCCTGGAGGACGAGTACCTCAAGCGCAAGCTGACCGACGGGCCCGCGCCCGCGCAGCCGGCCGGTCAGTGGCGCGACCACGTGGGCGTGCACCGGCAGCAGGACGGGCGCTTCTACGTGGGCTTCGCCCCGCGCGTCGGCCGGGTCGACGGCACCACCCTGACCAAGATCGCCGAGATCGCCGAGGCGCACGGCTCGGGCCGGGTCCGTACCACCGCCGAGCAGAAGATGATCGTCCTGGACATCGAGGAGGCGCAGGTCGACTCGATCGTCTCCGCCCTGGAGTCCCTGGACCTGCGGGTCACCCCCTCGCCGTTCCGGCGCGGCACGATGGCCTGCACCGGCATCGAGTTCTGCAAGCTGGCCATCGTCGAGACCAAGGCGCGCGGCGCCTCGCTCATCGACGAACTGGAGCGCCGCATCCCGGAGTTCGACGAGCCGATCACCATCAACATCAACGGCTGCCCGAACGCCTGCGCCCGTATCCAGGTCGCCGACATCGGTCTCAAGGGCCAGCTGGTCCTGGACGACGACGGCAACCGGGTCGAGGGCTACCAGGTGCACCTGGGCGGCGCGCTCGGTCTGGAGGCGGGCTTCGGCCGCAAGGTCCGCGGCCTCAAGGTCACCTCGGCCGAGCTGCCCGACTACGTCGAGCGGGTCCTCACGCGCTTCCAGGAGAAGCGCGAGGACGGCGAGCGCTTCGCCACCTGGGCGGCGCGCGCGTCGGAGGAGGAGCTGTCGTGAGCGAGCGAGCCGCCCCCTTCCACTGCCCCTACTGCGGGGACGAGGACCTGCGTCCGCACGAGACCGGTCACGGCGCGTGGGAATGCCGGGCCTGCAGTCGAGCCTTCCAGCTGAAGTTCCTGGGGCTCCTCGCCCCGGAGACTTCGGGCAACACCCCTGGGAGGGAACAGATATGACGGGCACTCGGATTACGCGGGACACCACGGCGGACGAGCTCAAGGCCCTCGCCGAGCAGGCCGGCCGCGAGCTGGAGGACGCCTCCGCGCTGGAGATCCTCCAGTGGGCCGCGGGCACCTTCGGCGAGCGCTTCTGCGTCACCTCCTCCATGGAGGACGCGGTCGTCGCCCACCTCGCCTCGCGCGCCCTGCCCGGTGTGGACGTGGTCTTCCTCGACACCGGCTACCACTTCCCCGAGACCATAGGCACCCGTGACGCGGTCGACGCCGTCATGGACGTCAACGTCATCACCCTGACCCCGCGTCAGACGGTCGAGGAGCAGGACGCCGAGTACGGGGCGAAGCTGCACGAGCGCGACCCCGACCTGTGCTGCGCGCTGCGCAAGGTGAAGCCGCTGGAGGAGGGCCTGACCGCGTACGCCGCGTGGGCCACCGGCCTGCGCCGCGACGAGTCCCCGACCCGGGCGAACACCCCGGTCGTCGGCTGGGACGAGAAGCGGGGCAAGGTCAAGGTCTCCCCCATCGCCCGCTGGACCCAGGACGACGTCGACGCGTACGTCCTGGAGCACGGCGTGCTCACCAACCCGCTCCTGATGGACGGTTACGCCTCCGTCGGCTGCGCCCCCTGCACCCGCAGGGTCGAGGACGGCGAGGACGCGCGGGCCGGCCGCTGGGCCGGGCGGGCCAAGACCGAGTGCGGACTGCACGCCTGATGACCACCACCCCCCACACCGAGACCTCCCAGGAGAACCACGTGACCGGTGCCACCGTCTGGCTCACCGGCCTGCCGAGCGCCGGCAAGACGACCATCGCGTACGAGCTGGCCGGCCGGCTGCGCGCCGAGGGGCAGCGCGTCGAGGTCCTCGACGGCGACGAGATCCGCGAGTTCCTCTCCGCGGGCCTCGGCTTCAGCCGCGAGGACCGGCACACCAACGTGCAGCGCATCGGCTTCGTCGCGGAGCTGCTCGCCTCGAACGGCGTCACGGTCCTGGTCCCGGTCATCGCGCCGTACGAGGACAGCCGCGAGGCGGTCCGCAAGCGCCACGCCGCCCAGGACACCCCGTACGTCGAGGTGCATGTCGCCACTCCGGTGGAGGTGTGCTCGGTGCGGGACGTGAAGGGGCTGTACGCCAAGCAGGCCGCGGGTGAGCTCTCCGGGCTGACCGGCGTCGACGACCCGTACGACGAGCCGCGGAACCCGGATCTGCGGATCGAGTCCCACACCCAGACCGTGCAGGAGTCCGCGGCGCAGCTTCACGCGCTGCTCACCGAGAGGGGTCTGCTGTGACCACTGTCGCTCATGTCCACGAGGCGACCGACAGCCCGTTCGCGCTGTCGCACCTCGACTCCCTGGAGTCGGAGGCCGTCCACATCTTCCGTGAGGTGGCGGGCGAGTTCGAGCGGCCGGTGATCCTGTTCTCCGGCGGCAAGGACTCGATCGTCATGCTGCACCTGGCGCTGAAGGCCTTCGCCCCGGCGCCGGTGCCCTTCACGCTGCTGCACGTCGACACGGGGCACAACTTCCCCGAGGTCATCGAGTACCGCGACCGGGTCGTGGCCCAGCACGGGCTGCGGCTGCACGTGGCCTCCGTGCAGGAGTACATCGACGCGGGCAAGCTGCGCGAGCGCCCCGACGGCACCCGCAACCCGCTCCAGACCGTGCCGCTGACGGAGGCGATCCAGCAGCACCGCTTCGACGCGGTGTTCGGCGGCGGGCGGCGCGACGAGGAGAAGGCGCGCGCCAAGGAGCGGGTGTTCAGCCTGCGCGACGAGTTCTCCCAGTGGGACCCGCGCCGGCAGCGCCCCGAGCTGTGGCAGCTGTACAACGGGCGGCACGCGCCGGGTGAGCACGTCCGGGTCTTCCCGCTGTCCAACTGGACCGAGCTGGACGTGTGGCAGTACATCGCCCGCGAGGGCATCGAGCTGCCGGAGATCTACTTCGCGCACGAGCGGGAGGTCTTCGCCCGCAACGGCATGTGGCTGACCGCGGGCGAGTGGGGCGGCCCGAAGGACACCGAGACGGTCGAGACGCGGCTGATCCGCTACCGCACCGTCGGCGACATGTCCTGCACGGGCGCGGTGGACTCCGACGCCACGACGCTGGACGCCGTGATCGCCGAGATCGCCGCCTCCCGGCTCACCGAGCGGGGCGCGACCCGCGCCGACGACAAGATGTCCGAGGCCGCGATGGAAGACCGCAAGCGCGAGGGGTACTTCTAATGAGCACGTCCACCGAGCAGTTCGCCGACGTCTCGGCGACCACCCTGCTGCGCTTCGCCACCGCCGGCTCCGTCGACGACGGCAAGTCCACGCTGGTGGGCCGGCTCCTGCACGACTCCAAGTCGGTCCTCACCGACCAGCTGGAGGCCGTGGAGCACGCCTCGCGTTCGCGTGGTCAGGAGGCGCCGGACCTGGCGCTGCTGACCGACGGTCTGCGGGCCGAGCGGGAGCAGGGCATCACGATCGACGTGGCGTACCGCTACTTCGCGACGCCCCGGCGCCGGTTCATCCTGGCCGACACCCCCGGGCATGTGCAGTACACCCGGAACATGGTGACGGGCGCCTCGACGGCCGAGCTGGCCGTGGTCCTGGTCGACGCCCGCAACGGGGTCGTGGAGCAGACCCGCCGGCACGCGGCGGTCGCGGCGCTGCTGCGGGTGCCGCACGTGGTGCTCGCGGTGAACAAGATGGACCTGGTCGAGTACCGGGAGTCCGTCTTCGCGTCCATCGCCGAGGAGTTCACGACGTACGCCTCCGAGCTGGGCGTCCCGGAGATCACCGCGATCCCGATCTCGGCGCTGGCCGGTGACAACGTGGTGGAGCCGTCGGCGAACATGGACTGGTACGGCGGTCCGACGGTCCTGGAGCACCTGGAGACCGTCCCGGTCAGCCACGACCTGACGGCCTGTCACGCGCGCTTTCCGGTGCAGTACGTGATCCGCCCGCAGACGGCCGAGCACCCCGACTACCGGGGGTACGCGGGCCAGATCGCGGCCGGTGCCTTCCGGGTCGGCGAGCAGATCACCGTACTGCCCTCCGGGAAGACCACGACGATCACCGGGATCGACGCGCTGGGCGAGTCCGTGGACATCGCCTGGGCGCCGCAGTCGGTGACGATCCGGCTCGCCGACGACATCGACATCTCGCGCGGCGACCTGCTCGCCCCGGCCGGGGACGCCCCGGCCACCAGCCAGGACGTCGAGGCGACCGTCTGCCACGTGGCGGACACCCCGCTGTCGGTCGGGCAGCGCGTCCTGCTCAAGCACACCACCCGCACGGTCAAGGCGATCGTGAAGGAGATCCCGTCCCGGCTCACCCTGGACGACCTCTCCCAGCACCCGGAGCCCGGGCAGCTGGTCGCCAACGACATCGGCCGGGTCAGGGTCCGTACCGCCGAGCCGCTCGCGCTCGACGCGTACGCCGACTCCCGCCGTACGGGTTCGTTCCTGCTGATCGACCCCGCGGACGGCACGACGCTCGCGGCCGGCATGGCGGGCGAGTCGTTCGCCTCGGCCAAGCCCGTGGCCGCCGCCGAGGCTGCGGACACCGAAGAAGGATGGGACTTCTGACGATGATTCAGGACTTCTGGGCCACCTTCGCGAAGGAGGGCGGCCGGGTGGGTTCCGGTGCGCTCGGCGCGGGCCGGGGAGGTGTCGCGCGATGTGCGTGCTGACCTCCGCGCGCCGCTGTCGCGGCGCTTCGATGCTCGACCCGCTCCACCCCGTACGACATCGACATAGACGCAGACTTCGCAGAAGCTGATCCGAGGGGAACACCTCCCGTGCCTGCCACCACCCGTACCACCCTGCGCCGCGGCCTGGCCGCCGCTGCCGCCCTGCCCCTGCTCATCGGGGCGCTCGCCTCCTGCGGCTATGGCTCCGAGGCCAAGAACAGCAAGAACTCCGCGAACAACGAGAAGAAGGTGGCCGCCGAGGGCGCGAAGCTCTCCGCCGACACCGTACGGCTCGGGTACTTCCCCAACCTGACGCACGCCACCGCGCTGGTCGGCGACCAGGAGGGCATCTTCCAGAAGGAGCTGGGCGGCACCCAGTTGAAGGTGTCGACCTTCAACGCCGGCCCCTCCGAGATCGAGGCGCTCAACGCCGACTCGATCGACATCGGCTTCATCGGCCCCTCGCCGTCCATCAACGGCTTCACGAAGTCGAAGGGCACCAACCTGCGCATCGTCGGCGGCTCGGCCGCCGGTGGCGTGAAGCTGGTCGTCAACCCGGCGAAGATCAAGTCGCTTGACGAGGTCAAGGGCAAGCGGATCGCCACCCCGCAGCTGGGCAACACCCAGGACGTGGCCTTCCTCAACTGGATCTCGGAGAAGGGCTGGAACGTCGACGCCCAGAGCGGCAAGGGCGACGTCTCGGTGGTCCGCACGGACAACAAGATCACCCCGGACGCCTACAAGTCCGGCTCCATCGACGGCGCCTGGGTGCCGGAGCCGACCGCGTCCAAGCTGGTCAGCGAGGGCGCGAAGGTGCTGCTCGACGAGTCCGACCTGTGGCCGGACAAGAAGTTCGTCATCACCAACATCATCGTGTCGCAGAAGTTCCTGAAGGCGCACCCCGACGTGGTGGAGGCGGTGCTGCGCGGTTCGGTGAAGACCAACGAGTGGATCAACGCCAACCAGGACAAGGCGAAGGCCTCGGCCAACGCCAAGCTGAAGGAGCTGTCGGGCAAGCCGCTCGGCGCGAAGGTGATCGACAGCGCCTGGCCGTCGATCCAGTTCATCGACGACCCGCTGGCGGCCACCCTTCAGGCGCAGGCCGACCACGCCGTCAAGGCCGGTCTCCTCAAGCAGCCCGACCTGAACGGCATCTACGACCTGAAGCCGCTCAACAAGGTCCTGAAGGCCGCGGGCAAGCCCGAGGTCTCCGACGCCGGTCTCGGCGCGAAGTAACCCAGCCGCAGCTTTCTCCCAGGAGGTGACGACCATGGCCACGACCACGACGCTCGCCAAGGCCGAGGACCGCGTCGGCGCGGTGGGTCACGCCGCGCGCATCGAGCACGTCTCGAAGTCCTTCGGCGGTCCCGCCGGCGGACAGCTCGTCCTCGACGACATCTCGCTCGATGTCGCCCCGGGCGAGTTCGTCACCCTCCTGGGCGCCTCGGGCTGCGGCAAGTCCACGCTGCTCAACCTGGTCGCCGGGCTCGACCGGCCGTCCGCGGGGTCCATCGAGACCCCCGGCGGCCGGCCGGCCCTGATGTTCCAGGAGCACGCCCTGTTCCCGTGGCTCACCGCGGGCAAGAACATCGAGCTCGCGCTGAAGCTGCGCGGGCTCCCGAAGGCCGAGCGCCGCCCGGAGGCCGAGCGGCTGCTCGACCTGGTGCGGCTCGGCGGCTCGTACGGCAAGCGCGTCCACGAGCTGTCCGGCGGCATGCGCCAGCGCGTCGCGCTGGCCCGGGCGCTCGCCCAGGCCAGCGACCTGCTCCTGATGGACGAGCCGTTCGCCGCGCTCGACGCGATCACCCGGGACGTCCTGCACGACGAGCTCACCCGGATCTGGCGCGAGACCCGGCTCTCGGTCCTCTTCGTCACGCACAACGTGCGCGAGGCCGTGCGGCTGGCCGAGCGCGTCGTCCTGCTGTCCTCCCGGCCGGGCCGGATCGCCCGCGAGTGGACCATCGACATTCCGCAGCCGCGCCGCATCGAGGACGCCGCCGTGGCGGAGCTGTCCGTCGAGATCACCGAAGAACTGCGTGGGGAGATCCGCCGCCATGGCCAGCACTGACACGACGCCGCCCGCCGCCCGGGCCAAGACCGACGACCTCGCCGGTCTGGAGGCCGGCCTGGACGCGCTCGACAGCGTGCAGCTGCGCCGGGCCCCGGTGCGCGAGGTCCTCCTGAAGAAGGTCCTGCCGCCGGTCCTCGCCATCGTGCTGGTCCTGGTGGTGTGGCAGATCCTGGTGTCCGCGAAGGTCGCCGACGAGGGCAAGCTGCCCTCCCCCGGCGCCGTCTGGGACAGCCTGTCCACGATGTGGCTGGAGGGCACCCTCCTCGAAGTCCTGTGGACCAGCGTCTCCCGGGCCCTGCTGGGCTTCCTGCTCGCCCTCGCGATCGGCACGCCGCTGGGCCTGCTGGTCGCCCGGGTCGGCGTGGTACGCACGGCGATCGGCCCGATCCTGTCCGGACTCCAGT
This sequence comes from Streptomyces sp. NPDC094032, assembly GCF_040303965.1. Lineage (NCBI taxonomy): Bacteria > Bacillati > Actinomycetota > Actinomycetes > Kitasatosporales > Streptomycetaceae > Streptomyces > Streptomyces sp. NPDC094032. Next base: position 180,960 of record NZ_JBEOUE010000011.1, read on the forward strand.
CGCTGCCCTCGGTCGCCTGGGTGGCGCCCGCGGTGCTGTGGCTGGGCCTCAACGACAGCATGATGTTCGCGGTGATCCTGCTCGGCGCGGTCCCGTCCATCGCCAACGGCCTGGTGGCCGGCGTGGACCAGGTGCCGCCGCTGTTCCTGCGCGCCGGGCGCACGCTCGGCGCGACCGGACTCAAGGGCGCCTGGCACATCGTGATGCCGGCCGCGCTGCCCGGCTACCTCGCGGGCCTCAAGCAGGGCTGGGCGTTCTCCTGGCGGTCACTCATGGCGGCGGAGATCATCGCCTCCTCGCCCGACCTGGGCCTCGGCCTCGGCCAGCTCCTGGAGAACGGGCGCAACAACTTCGACATGCCGGGGATCTTCCTGGCGATCTTCCTCATCCTGCTCGTCGGTGTCGCCATCGACCTGCTGATCTTCAGCCCGGTGGAGCGTGCCGTCCTGCGCCGCCGCGGCCTGCTGGTGAAGGCCTGAGCACCATGAACGCCCCGACCCTCCTCGTCATCGCCCACGGCAGCCGCGACCCGCGGCACGCGGCGACCGTCCACGCGCTGGTGCGCCGGGCCGGTGCGCTGCGGCCGGGGCTGCGGGTGGAGACGGCGTTCCTGGACTTCAACCTGCCCTCGGTACCGGGGGTGCTCGACCGGCTCGCCGCCGACGGGGTGCGGGAGGTGGTGGCGCTGCCACTGCTGCTGACCCGCGCCTTCCACGCGAAGGCCGACATCCCCGCCGTACTGCGGCAGGCCCCGGCGGGCCTGCGGGTCCGGCAGGCGGAGGTCCTCGGCCCCTCGCCGCTGCTGCTCGCGGCGGTCGAACGGCGGCTGTACGAGGCCGGGCTCGCGCCCGGCGACAAGGGCTCGACCGGGGTCGTCCTGGCCTCGGCGGGCTCCAGTGACCCGGAGGCGATCGCGGTGATCGCAGAAACGGCGCGGGAGCTGCGGCGCACCGGTTGGTGCTCCGTGCGGCCCGCGTTCGCCTCCGCATCCCTCCCGCGCACGGACGAGGCGGTACGCGCGCTCCGCGCGGAGCCCGGCGTGCGCCGGGTGGCCGTGGCCCCGTACGTGATCGCGCCGGGCCGCCTCCCGGACCGCATCGCGGCGGGCGCGGCCGAGGCGGACGTCCTCGCGGACGTCCTGGGCCCCGCCCCGGAACTGGCCCGGCTGCTCCTGGAGCGGTACGGGGCGGCGGTGGGCGCCGCGGCCGACCGGCTGACGGCCGTCGGCTAGGCCTTCGGCGTACGCCCGCTCAGCGCGAGGGCTCGGGTGAAGGCGTCCGCGTCGGCGGGGACGGTGACCGGCTCGGCGAAGCCGTCGTACTGGCGGAAGACCTCGGCGTAGCGCTCGACGACGTCGAGCAGGAAGACGGCGGTGTCCTCGGGGATCCCGAAGGGCCGGCCCGTGGAGGTGGCCAGGTCCCAGCCGTGCAGGGCGAGTTCCTTGACGAGCATCGAGGCGATCTCGGGGGCGGCGACGGAGCTGCCGCCGAGGTCCACCTCGCCCTCCCACGCCTCCGGCTTCGCCCAGGCGGCAAGCGCCCGGTCGAGCTGGGCGGCGTACCGCTCGGGCCAGTCGGCGTCGGCGGTGAAGTCGCGCTGGACGGTCTCCTCGGGCAACGGGGTGCGCAGGGCGCGGTGTTCGAGGCCGTGCGCGCTGTAGAGGACGAGGTGGTTGGCGAGTTCGCGGACCGTCCAGTCGGCGCAGACGGACGGCGCGGCGAGCTGCCCCGGGGTGATCCCGCGCGTGACGCGGGCGGCTTCGGCGGCGCAGGCGGTGAGGTGTGCGTGGATCTCGTTCATGCCGTCGACGCTACGGAGGGCCGCCGGGCCCGGTCTTGAACTTTCGCGACAGTCAGGCGAAGTCGAGTCCGCCGGTGCGGGTGCGCTTGATCTCGAAGAGGTCGGGGTGACCGGTGAGCACGCGGTAGCTGTCGAAGAGCTCGGCGGCCCGCTCGCCGCGCGGGATGGCCCGCAGCACGGGGCCGAACCAGGCGGTGCCGTCGACGTGCAGGGTGGGGGTGCCCACGTAGGCCTCGGCCTCGGGGTCCTTGCCGGCGTCGTGGCTGCGGCGGACGGCCTCGTCGTACGCGGGGTCGTGGGCGGCCTCGGCGAGCGCGGCGGGCAGGCCGAGCTCCGCGAGGGACTCGGCGATCACGGCGTCGAAGTCCTTGTTCTTCCGCTCGTGGATGCGGGTGCCGTACGCGGTGTAGAGCGGGCGCAGGATCTCCTCGCCGTGCTGTTCGGCAGCGGCGGCGGCGACCCGGACGGGGCCGATGGAGGCGTCCACGAGGGTGCGGTACCAGTCGGGCAGTTCGTTGCCCTCGTTGTGGAAGTAGAGGCTCATCACGCGGAAGCGCAGGTCGAGGTCGCGGTGCCGCTCGACTTCGAGGATCCAGCGGGAGGTGATCCAGGCGAAGGGGCAGGCGGGGTCGAAGTAGAAGTCCACGGTGGTCGTCATGGGAGCAACCCTAGTCAGCGGATGGCCCGAGGGCCCGGGCCATTCGCGCTGCACGGGACTGGGCCAATCACGCGCCGGGCGCGGTCAGCTCCACCAGCTTGGCGACGGTGTTCCAGTTGCGGGCGGTGACAGTGTGGTCCTTGTGGAGGGAGGGCCGGGAGACGGCCTCCCCCAGTTTCGAGGTGCCGAGGCCGCCGGGGGCGTAGAGGTAGAGCACCCGGTCGCCGAGGGCGAACGCCTCGGGCAGGAAGGCCTCCTGGTCGATCCCGGCGAAACGGTCCGCCGTGACGGGCCCGGAGAAGTAGAGGGCGTGGAGCTGCTTGCCCTCCAGTTCGACGGCGGGGAAGGGGCAGGCCCCGGCGACGGCGGCGAGGTACGCGTGGTCGCGGACGAGGCAGGGCACGCGGAAGCCGAAGTGCCGCTCGATCGCGGCTTCGAGAGCGGCGGCGAGCTCGTCCTCGGCACCCTCGGCGCCCTCGGCGTTCTCGCGGTCGGTGGTGAAGACGGCGTTGCCGCTCTGGAGATAGGTCCGCACCTCGCGGTGGCCGAGTCCTTCGAGGACGGAACGGAGCTCCGCCATGGGGACTCTGTTGCGTCCGCTCACGTTGATGCCACGGAGCAGGGCCGCGTAGGTCGTCGTCATGTCCACACCCTAGGACGGCCGCCGTGCCCCGTGGGGGAGGGCGCGACGGCCGCCGGCCGTGGGGCCACCGGAAGCGGACTCTCCGGTAGCTCGCCGAAACCCTGGCCGATGGGAGGGGCCGAATCAAGGGCTCCGCGCAGCTGTGACTTATTCAACGACGTTTCGTAATGAGGAATCAGGACGAGCCGTCCGATTCCCGGTGCCGGTCCGGCCGGTCGCACCGGGGCGCGTGGGGTGGGCGGGACTTCCGGGGAGGGCGGGACTGACTGGTTCGGCATCGCTCGATCAGGTGACTCGGCATGGTGCCGGTCCGGGGCGGTGAGCCTCTCCTGGGCCGTCCGCCGACGGCCCGACGCGAAGTTCTCGACCCAGGAGGCGGGACCATGAGCATGATCCAGACCGGCAGGATCGAATTGAACTCCACGCACCCCGTGGCGACCGTCGGAGGCGACACGTCGACCTTCACGCAGGTCACGTTCCCCACCCCGTTCCCGGCCGGCTCCTCGGTGGTGGTCCTGCCGCTGACGCAGACCTTCAACGGCCCCGAGACGCCCGGCATCCGGGTCCACGACGTCACCGTGACGGGCTTCAAGATCCGCTTCAACGAACTCAACGGCGGCGCCTTCCGCAGCGACGGCCTCCACGCCACCGAGACCGTCGGCTGGCTGGCCACCACGGTCTGACCCGGCACGAGCACCCGGCGGCCCGCACCCCCGATCGGGTGCGGGCCGTCGGCACGCGAGGACGGCCGGGGTCAGCGGAGTTCCGCCTCGATCAGGTCGGCCGCGCGCCGGGTCCCGCCCTCGCGGGCCATCTCCTCCTGGATCGCCCGGGCCCTGCGGGCGACCTCGGGGTCGGCGACGAGGCCGAGCACGGCCTCGCGCAGCCGGGCGGGGGTGACCTCCTCCATCGGCAGATGGCGGGCGACGCCGAGGGCCTGGAGCATGTCGGCGTTGCCGAACTGGTCGACCGCCTGGGGCACGGCGACCATCGGGGTCGCCGTGGCGAGGCCCTCCTGGCTGCCGCCGGCGCCCGCGTGGGTGACGAACGCGTCGGCCTGCGCCAGGATCTGCGGCTGCGGGACCCAGGAGCGCACCTCGATGTTGTCCGGGATCTCGCCGAGTTCGGCCGGGTCGACGAACTTCCCGATCTGGAGCACCACATGCCAGTCGTCGAGCCCGCCGAAGGCCTCGACGCAGTCCCGGTAGAAGCCCGGCTGCTTGGTGTAGGAGGAGCCGAGCGAGATCAGGAGCAGCTTCCCGGCGCCCTCGGGGCGGCGCCACTCCCCCGGCTCGGCGCGCTCGCCCCGGCAGGCGCCGACGAAGGTGAAGACGGACTCGTCGACCCGGTCGGCGTGCGGCTGGAGCGCCCGGGGGATGAGCACGAGGCCGCGGCGCGGGCGGGCCACGAAGGCGTCGGGGTGGGTGCGGACGCCGTGCGCGGTGAGCCAGGCGGTGAAGCGGTCGTAGTACGCGATGCCGCGCGCGGTGGCCTTGAGCTCCGCGTACATCGGCTCGGCGACCTCCTCCTCGTACCCCTCCCAGGGGACGAGGTTCGGCCAGAGCGAGACGGCGGGGACGCCCCAGGCGTGGGCGAGGACGCGGGCGGGGTACGAGGTGATGTCGTGCAGGACCAGGTCGGGGCGGTCGGCCTCGAAGGCCGCGTCGAGCTGCGGGAGCGCCTGGATCGCGTCCGCCAGGAAGGGCTCGATGTTGTCGATGAGTTCGGCGCCCCAGGCGTCGGGGTCGTCGTCGGTGGGGAGGGTCGAGCCGTAGACGACGGGGGTGGCGCCGGTCGCGGCGACCTTCTCCGCGAAGGCGGCGGGGATCGCGTAGCTCACCCGGTGGCCCCGGTCGACGAGCTCGCGGATCACGTCGAGGCTGGGGTTCACATGCCCGTGCGCGGCGATGGAGAACATGGCGATGTGGGAGCGGGGGTGCGTGGTCATGCACCCCACCATAAGTGAGACGATACGTCTCGTCTAACTAATTCCTCTCCTCCTGATCCCCCTCCTCATCCGCGCTGGTAGCGCGCCAGCACCCGGTTGCCGTCCCCCACCAGGCGCGCGCGCAGCTCGGCGGTGTCGATGGCGCCGCTGTAGTACTCCTGGAACGCGGGGGTGGCGACCTTGTCCTTCCACTCCGGATAGCCGCGCACCGACTGGGCGGGGGCCGGGCTCAGCTGCCGGGCGACGGCCACGCCGGTGGCCCAGCCGTACGCGGGGGTGCGCAGGGCCGGGTCGGCGAGGGCGGCGGTCGAGGTGGGGAGCATCCAGTCCCCGAGAGCGAGCCGGACCGTGTTGCGCGGCTGGAGGAAGAAGTCGAGGAAGAGCGCGGCCTCCCTTTTGTGCGGGCTGTCCTCGGCGATGGAGAGGGTCTGCGGGCTGACCCCCTGGGCGAGCCCCGCCGCCCCGGCGGGGGCGGGCAGCACCGTCCAGTCGAAGTCCTTCGGCGCCTGCCGCACGATCTGCTGCCGGTACGAGAAGCCCAGCGGGACCATGGCGTACTTCCCCCCGAAGAAGCCGGGCAGGGTGTCCGAGCCGCCGCTGCCGAGGGTGGCCGGGGAAGCCGTGCGGTCGGTGTCCACCATGGCGCGGATGGTGCCCGGCACGACCGCGTCCCCGGCCTCGAAGCGCAGCACGGCCTTGCCGTCGGGGTCCCGGTGGAAGAGCCGGCCGCCCGCCGAGAGGCCGAGGTTGAGCGAGACGGACACCGGCTCCCGCAGCGGCCAGGCGACCGCGTACCGCCCCTCCCCCATGGCGGCCGTCAGGTCCTTGGCGACCTGCCGGAACTCCTCCCAGGTCCACGGGTGTTCGGCGGTGGGGACGCGGACCCCGGCGTCCTTCAGAATCGTCCGGTTGGCCATGATCATGCGCGGCTCCTGGAGGAACGGCACCCCGTAGATCCCGTCCCCGAAGGTGGTGCTCTGCCAGGAGCGCGCGGGGATGTCGGCGCGCAGCCGGTCGGGCAGCAGCCCGCGCAGGTCGGCGAGGTAGCCGCCGTAGGCGAAGTCGGCCAGGTCGTCGGAGGCGTCGTGGATGAGGTCGGGCGCCTCGCCGCCCTCGAAGGAGGTGAGCAGCTGGTCGTGGACGGAGTCCCAGCTGCCCTGGACGTAGTCGACCTGGATGCCCGGGTGGGCCGCGTTCCACTCCCGCACCAGCCGCTTGTTGGCGTCGACGGACTCCGGCTGCCAGGCCAGGGACTGGAAGCGGAGCCGGACCACGCCGTCGGGTGTCCGGTCTCCCGTGGCCGCGCAGCCGGTGAGGAGCAGGACGAGCGCGGTCGCGGCGGCGGTCAGCAGGCGCGCGTACCTCATGACTTCACCGCCCCGGCCAGCATGCCGCCGGTGATCCGCCGCTGGATGAGGGCGAAGACGACGAGCGAGGGGAGGGTGGCGAGGAAGGCCGCGGCGGCGAGCGGGCCGAGGTCGGCGACGCCCTCGGCGCCGAGGAAGTGGGTGAGGACCACGGGCAGGGTCTGTTTCTCGGGGGTCTTGAGCAGGACGAGCGCGAAGAAGAACTCGTTCCACGCGGTGATGAAGGCGAAGAGCGCGGTGGCGACGATGCCGGGGCCGAGCAGCGGGGCGGTGACGGAGACCAGCACGCGCAGCCGTCCGGCGCCGTCGACGGCCGCCGCCTCCTCCAGCTCGACGGGGACGGCGCGGACGTAGCCGGTGAGCATCCACAGCGCGAAGGGCAGCGACCACACCACGTACACCGCGGTCAGGCCGGCCAGGCTGTTCACCAGACGCAGGTGCTTCAGGACGAGGAAGAGCGGGATGATCAGCAGCACGAAGGGGAAGGCCTGGCTGACCACGACCCAGCCGGTGGCGGCGGAGGTGAGCCGGGAGCGGTGCCGGGCCAGCACATAGGCCATCGGGGTGGCGACCAGGACCGCGACGAGGGCGGCGGCGAGCGCCGCGAGCAGGCTGTTCCCGGCCGCCCTGAGCAGCGGCTGCTCGTCGAAGGCCTGCCGGAAGTTGTCGAGCGTGGGGTCGCGCGGGATCCAGGTGGGGTGCGGGGAGCCGAGCTCGGCGGCGGGCTTGAAGGCGGTGGAGATCAGCCAGAGGAACGGGAAGGCGAGGAAGACCAGGTACGCGAGGAGCGCGAGGTACTGGCCGAACCGCGCGGGCCCGCTGGTGCGGAAGGCGCTCACCGGTCCTGGTCCCCCTTCAGGCGTCCGACGAGATACAGGGCGAGGAGGAGCGAGATCACCGCGACCATCACGCAGCCCATGGCGGCGGCGTAGCCGAACTGGCCGTAGCGGAAGGCCTCCTCGTAGGCGAAGAGCATGGGCAGCCGGGTCCGGCCGCCGGGTCCGCCGCCGGTCAGCACGTAGACCAGGGCGAAGGAGTTGAAGTTCCAGATCAGGTTGAGGGCGCTGATGGCGAGGGCGACCGGGCGCAGCGCGGGCCAGGTGACGGTGCGGAAGCGCTGCCAGGCTCCGGCGCCGTCGAGGGCGGCGGCCTCGTGCAGCTCGCGCGGGGTGTTCTGGAGTCCGGCGAGCAGGGCGACGGTGGTCTGCGGCATCCCGGCCCAGACGCCGACGACGAGCACGGCGGGCAGGGCGGTGGCGAGGCCGCCGAGCCAGACCGTGCCCTCGCCGAGGCCGAGGTCGCGCAGGGTCTCGTTGAGGATGCCCGCGTCCGGGTTGTAGACCAGCCGCCACATGATGCCGACGACGACCTCGGGCATCGCCCAGGGGACGATCGCGAGGGCGCGGGCCAGCCAGCGCAGCCGCAGCTTCTGGTCGAGCAGCAGGGCGAGGCCGAGGGCGAGCAGGAACTGCGGGACGGTGACGCCCACCGCCCAGAGCAGGCCGATGCGGAAGGAGTCCCAGAAGAGGGTGTCGTGGAGCAGGTCCCGGAAGTTGAGGGCGCCGATCCAGCCGGTGGCCTGGGTGCGGCCGGACTGGGCGTCGGTGAAGGCCAGCGCGATGCCGTAGAGGATCGGGCCGACGCTGAGCAGCAGGATGGGCAGGAGGGCCGGGAGGACCAGGAACCAGGGGCTGTGGAAGAGGCCGGGGCGGGGGCGGCCGGGCCCGGGGTCCCGGGCGGGCGTCCGGCGCCCCGCCGGCCGCCTGTCCGCGGTCGTCGTACTCACCGGCCCGCCCCCTTCGCCCGGCCCACCCGACGGTCCCGGCCCGGCCGGTCCGTCCGGTGCGCCGCCTCGCGTCGGTCACCCTGTCCAGGGCGGTCATCGTCCTGAGGGGCCGTCGGTTCGTCAAGGCGACCTGCGCGGATGCGAGACTTTGGCGCGATAGCGACGGCTGTGGGGAGAGAACGATGGACGAGGCACGGGCCCGGGAGATCCTGGCCGCCGCCGGACTGCGGGCGGACGGCGCGACGCTGCTGGCGCTGGGCGAGAACGCGGTGTTCGCCCTCGGCGAGCTGGTGGTCAAGGTCGGCCGGGACGCCGAGCTGCTGCCGCGCGCCGAGCGGGAGCTGGCCCTGGCCGGCTGGCTCGCGGAGGCCGGTGTCCCGGCCGTGCGGGCGGCGGAGCCGAAGCCGCTGGTGGCCGAGGGGCACCCGGTGACCCTGTGGCACCGGCTGCCGGAGGCGGTCCGGCCCACCGAGCCCCGGGATCTGGCGCCGCTGCTCCGGCAGGTGCACGCGCTGCCCGAGCCGACCGGCTTCACGCTGCCGCGCCGGGAGCTGCTCGGCGGGGTGGAGCGCTGGCTGCGGCTGGCGGGCGAGGCGATCGACCCGGCGGACGCGGCCTTCCTGCGCGAGCGGCGCGACTCCTTCGCCCCGGCGGCCGCCGCCCTCGCCCCGCGTCTGACGCCGGGCCCGATCCACGGCGACGCGCTCCCCCGCAATGTGCATGTCGGGCCCGAGGGGCCGGTCCTGGTGGACCTGGAGACCTTCTCCTCCGATCTGCGCGAGCACGACCTGGTGGTGCTGGCCCTGTCCCGCGACCGCTACGGCCTCGACCCGGCCGCGTACGAGGCCTTCACGGAGGCGTACGGCTGGGACGTGCGCGACTGGGAGGGCTGCGCGGTGCTGCGCGGGGCGCGGGAGACCGCGAGCTGCGCCTGGGTGGCCCAGCACGCGCCGGCCAATCCGAAGGCGCTCGCCGAGTTCGAGCGGCGGGTCGCCTCGCTGCGGGACGGCGACCCGGAGGTGTGCTGGTACCCCTTCTGAGAGTCGTCCTGACATCATGGCCCCCTGTCGAAACGGCTGCCGGGAACGGGGTGTTGTGATGCGGATGGAGCTTTCGGACGTCACGCTGGACGTCGAGGTGAGCGGCGAGGGGCCGGCCGTGCTGCTGGTGCACGGCTTCCCCGACTCGCGCGAGCTGTGGCGGCACCAGGTACCGGTGCTCAACGCCGCCGGATACCGGACGATCACGCCGACGCTGCGCGGCTTCGGCGCCTCGGACCGGCCGGAGGGCGGCCCGGAGGCGTACTCCCCGGCGGCGTCGGCGGCGAACCTGGTGGAGCTGCTCGGCCGTCTGGAGATCGACCGGGCCCATCTGGTCGGCCACGACTGGGGCTCGGGCATCGTGCAGGGCCTGGCCCAGGTCCGGCCGGAGCTGGTGCGGAGCCTGTCGATCCTGTCCGTCGGGCACTTCGGGGCGATCCGGGACGCGGGCTGGGAGCAGCGGCAGCGCTCCTGGTACATGCTGCTGTTCCAGCTGCCGGAGCTGGCCGAGAACTGGCTGTCCCACGACGACTTCGCCCACTTGCGCGAGATGCTCGGCGAGCACCCCGACGCGGAGGCCGTGCTGGAGCCGCTGCGGGCGCCGGGCGCGCTGACGGCGGCGCTGAACATCTACCGCTCGGGCCTGCCGGCGGAGGTCCAGTTCGCCCCGGTGCTGCCGCTGCCGCCGCTGTCGGAGCAGATCCCGGTGATGGGCGTCTGGTCCACCGGCGACCGCTTCCTCACCGAGGCGCAGATGACGGGCACGGAGGCGTTCGTCGCCGGGTCCTGGCGCTACGAGCGGGTGGAGGACGCGGGCCACTGGCTCCAGCTGGACCAGCCGGAGAAGGTCAACGAGCTGCTGCTCTCCTTCCTGAAGGAGAACGGATAGCTCCAGCGGATCTAGCCCGCCACCGGCGCCGGGGCGCGCAGCGGCCAGAACGGGTCGACGACGGCGTCCGCGCTGCCCTTGCGGCGCAGGAAGGACTGGAAGTCCTCGGCCCACTCCCGGTACCAGCCGATCTGCCGCTCGTGCAGCTCGGCCGGGGCCAGGGCGGCGACGGAGGCGTGCCGCTCGGCTATCGCGACGGCCACCCCCACCGCGGCCAGCGCGTCGGCGGCCGCCTGGTGGGCGGCGGTGAGCTCCACCCCGTACTCCGCGCAGACCGCTTCCAGCGTGCGCTTGCCGCGCCGGTAGCGGTCGACGGCCCGGTCGATGGTGTACGGGTCGATGACCGGGCCTATGGAGGGGGTGCCGAGGCGCTCGGTGAGCGAGGGCAGCCCGTGCCGCCGCAGCTCGGCGGAGAGCAGGGTCAGGTCGAACGAGGCGTTGTACGCGACGACCGGGACGCCCTCCTTCCAGTACCCCGTCAGGGTCTCGGCGATCTCGTCGGCGACCTCGCGCACGGGCCGGCCCTCGGCCGCCGCGCGCTCGCTGCTGATGCCGTGGATCGCGGAGGCCTGCTCCGGGATGCGGATGCCGGGGTCGGCGAGCCAGTCGTGCCGGCGGACCACCCGGCCGCCGTGGACGCCGACGACCGAGGCCGTGACGATCCGGGCCTCCAGCGGTTCGGTGCCGGTGGTCTCCAGGTCGAAGCCGACCAGCGGTTCCGCGTGCCAAGCCATCGGGTCCTCCTTACGTGATCTCCCCCGTGGTGCTGAACACCCTCGCACGCGCCACTGACAATCCGGCCGGGGGGCGGCCCGAGCGGTCAGGAGACAGGCCGGGAATCGAGCCACACGGACTCGAATTCCTCCCGGTATGTCCAGAAAAGTCCGTGTTCTCCGTCACGATCGGGGCCGTGCCCGGGCCGCACCACGGTCCGCCCGCCGCCGCGCAGCACCAGCACGGGCGCCTCCATGCCGCGCGCCTTGCGCAGATACGACTGGACGACGGCCACCCCGTCCGGCCCGTCCCCGTCGACCAGGTAGGCGGTGAAGCGCGGGGTCTCGTCGAAGACATGGATCTGGAAGGCGCCCGGGTCGCGCAGCTTGGAGCGGACCCTGCGCATGTGCAGGATGTTCATCTCCACCGCGCGGCTCAGCTCGCCCTTCTTGAGGCCGAGTTCCCGCTCGCGCCGCTTGACCGCGCTGCTGGCCGGGTTGAGGAAGAGCAGCCGGATCCGGCAGCCGGACTCGGCGAGCCGGATCATCCGGCGCCCGGAGAAGTTCTGCACCAGCAGATTCAGGCCTATGCCGGTGGCGTCGAGCCGCCGGGCCCCGCCGAACAGGTCCTCGGCGGGCAGCTGCCGCTGGAGCCTGACCCGGTCGGGGTGGACGGAGACGACATCGGCGTACCGGTCGCCCACCAGGTCCTCGACGGCGTCCACCGGGAGCCGGTCGGCGGACGGCACCCCCGCCCCGCTCCCGAGGATCTCCAGGAGCCGGGCGGAGGCCCGCTCGGACTGGGCGAGCACGGTCAGCGAGAGGGCCCGGTTGCGGGAGACGACGTTACGGGTCACCTCCAGCTCGTCCAGGGCCAGTTCGACCTCGCGCCGGTCGTCGAAGTACGGCTCGAAGCAGGGCCAGTGCTGCACCATCAGCTCCCGCAGCTGCGGAAGGGTCAGGAAGCTGAGCACGTTGTCGTCGGCCGGGTCGAGCAGATAGCCCTTGCGGCGCGAGACCTCGCGGACGGCCACCGCCCGCTGGACCCACTCCTGGCCGGCCGGCCCGGCCGCGGCCACCACCCACTCCTCGCCGTGCACCGGCTCGTAGACCGGCCGCAGCACCGCCGCGACGACGGCCCGCAGCCGCTGCTCGACGAGGTTGAGCCAGATGTAGGCACGGCCGGCCCGCTGGGCCCGGGTGCGCACCTCGCTCCACGCGTCCGCGCCCCAGTCGAGCTCGGCCCCGATCTCCACCGGGCGGGCCACGGAGACCGCGCCCGGCGGCGCGTCCGCGGGCTCCGATTCGTGGCCCGCCTCCCCTGGGGGCAGCTCCAGACCTCCCGAGCTCACCCGCGCACCGCCTTCTGCTCCCGGACACAACGATCAAGGAAGGGTACTCCGGGAGCGGGAGGCGGTGCAGCAGGATCGACCGGCCCGTTGCTCAACTGCTGGGAACGGGAGCTCCGTTCTGCCCGGCGAGTTCGGCCGGAGTGAGCGGATTCATAGCGGTTACGTCCCTGGGGGCGAGCTGGAATCCCTGCCAGTGGACCGGCATCGGCTGCTGGTCCTCGTCCCGGGCGATGTGGTGGAAGCCGATGTTGACCCACACCGCCGGGTTGGTCAGCGTCTCGCCGTTGACCCACTTGTCCACGCTGTTCGGCGCGTTCGGGCCGCAGTTGAGGATGTTGTTGCTGGCGAACTGCTCACAGGCCCGCGCCTGCGTGAAGTAGATGTCGTGCTGGGTGAACGGGCGGCCCGCGTAGCTGTTGGTGTGGCCGGGCACGATCTCGTACGAGCGGGCGTGGCCGTCCTTGTTCTTGCCGGTCGCGCTCACCACCCGCCACCAGCGCATGTTCTTGGCGTCGCCGGCGAGTTCCTTGGTGACCGGGGTGCGGGTGGTCTTCACGGTCGGGCTGCCGTCCCGGGCGGGCGGGGTGACCTTGGAGTCGTACTGCTCGATCCGGCCCTTGGAGTTGCCGTCCAGGCCGAAGTCCAGCTTCCAGAAGACGTTGTGGGCGTGGCTGGTGGCGTAGTCGCGGGCGCCCTTGCCGATGGGCCAGCCGCGCCCGTCGGTGGCGTTGTAGTCGACCGGCGACAGGCTGCCGGTGGCGCCCACGTTGGCGCCTATGGTGCCGTCGGAGGAGAAGCGCCACTCGGTGATGTACTCGTACCAGCCGACCTTGTTGACCGTGTAGACGAGCAGGTCCTTGCCCTGCGCCTGCCAGACCTTGCCGGGCTCGTCGGCGGCCATCCGGTAGGCGTGGCCGCGGGCCCGGGTGGTGGTGCACAGGCCGTCGACCTTGCCGATCTCGGGGACCTTCACCGAGGTGATGGTGCCGCCGGGACACTCGCCGGGCTTCAGGCCCTGGAGGCCCCAGCCGAAGCCGGCGCCGGTGAGGTCGTCGTACTCGGCGTTGCCGTCGTCGTACGGGACGTGGATCTGCGCCAGCTTGGCGCTGTTGAGCACCCGGATCGGGGCGGGCTCGCCGGGCGGCTGGTAGGTGACCTTGTCCAGGACGAGCCCGGAGTCGGTGTCGTAGCGCCAGCACATGCGCCAGACGGTCCCGCCGTCCAGCTTCTGCTCGATGCGGTACGCGGCGGAGCAGTCGGGGGCGGGCGGCGCGGGGGCGGCGCTGACAGGGGTGGCGGCGGTCGTGGTGGCGACGGTGGTGCCGAGCAGGGCGCCGGCGGCGAGGACGGCGCCCCGCCTGCGGGCACGCCGAAGTCGCGGTTCGGACATGGGTGCGTACTCCCTCGGTACGGATGTGCGGATGGTCTCCCCGGCCGGTGGTCGGCCGACGCGGGGTGGTGCGGGCCGGTGGTCAGCCGACGCGGGTGACGGTCCTGGCGCTGAGGTCGACGATCAGGTTCCGGGTGTCGATCCAGGCGCCGTTGAGGACCTTGGTGACGAGCCGAACGCACCGGTGCTCGCCGCACTTGGCGAGCTGGGCGGGGACGTTCGCCTCGCGGTAGGTGCGGTAGACGTCGCCGTTGAACCAGAGCTGTCCGGCGGAGGTGAGCTCCTTGCCCGTGGCGTCCTTGTAGTCCTCCTTGACGCCCTTGCCGAGCGGGCTCGCCAGGATGAGCCCGAGGGCCTCGCGCAGCTCCTCGGGGTGGGCGGAGGGCTGCACCCCGCGCTGGGCGCCGGACTGCTCGACCTTGCCGGTGTCGAGGTTAACCGTACGGGTGATGAGCTCGTCGCGCCCGTAGTCGTAGAAGCGGACCTCGGCGCGGCGCGGGCCGGAGGACGGCTCGCCGGGCAGAGGATCGGCCAGTTCCGTGGCGAGGTGCTGGGGGCCTCGGCCGCCCTCGACGTTCTTCTGGGCGGCGGCGCCGGGCGGGGTCAGCGCCAGCGCCTCGGCCCGGCGCAGCTCGTCGTCGGTGAGCGGGTCGGTGCCGATCCCCTTCGCCCCCTCGGGCGGCGCCGAGGCGAGGGCCGCCGGGCCCGGCTCGGATCCGCGCTCCCCCGCTCCCCCGCCCTGCTGTCCGCCCCCGCCGGCGCCCTGGGCGCCCTGGGCCGCGGCGCGGCCCGGCGGAGACTCGTCGGCCCCGGCGATGCCGGGTACCGCGACGGCGACGGCGATGGCGGTCCCCGTCACCGCCATGGCCGTGCCGGCCACCACCTTCCCCAGGTGACGGCGCACTATTTCGTACACACTTCTCCCCTTGAAGCAGGATTTCCCCTATTTATCTGTGGTCACCCGGTAGGACGGTGCGAAGTCCTAGGAGGTTGCCCCTCTTTCGGGCAGGATCTGGCCGAAGTACACCCCTTGCACCCGGATCAGAAGTGGAAGAGTTCGTCTATGCAGGTCTGGCCGGGTCAGGCGTACCCCTTGGGCGCCACCTACGACGGCGCGGGAACGAATTTCGCGGTCTACTCCGAGGCCGCGCACCGGATCGAGCTGTGTCTGCTCCACGACGACGGCTCGGAGACCGCGGTGGAGCTGCGCGAGACCGACGCCTTCGTGCGGCACGCCTATCTGCCGGGCGTGATGCCCGGTCAGCGCTACGGCTTCCGGGTGCACGGCCCGTACGCGCCGGAGCGCGGGCTGCGCTGCAACGCGGCGAAGCTGCTGCTCGATCCGTACGCGCGTGCGGTGTCGGGCGCGGTGAAGTGGGGCGAGTCGGTGTACGGCTACCCCTTCGGGCGGCCGGACGCCCGCAACGACCTCGACTCGGCGCCGGACACCATGACCTCGGTCGTGGTGAACCCGTACTTCGACTGGGGCGACGACCGGCGGCCGCGCACCGAGTACCACCACACGGTGATCTACGAGGCCCATGTGAAGGGCCTGACCATGCTCCACCCGGACCTGCCGGAGGAGCTGCGCGGCACCTACGCGGGGCTCGCGCACCCGGCGGTCATCGGCCATCTGAAGGAACTGGGCGTCACGGCCCTGGAGTTGATGCCGGTCCACCAGTTCGTCAACGACCACCGGCTGGTGGACGCGGGCCTCTCGAACTACTGGGGCTACAACACGATCGGCTTCTTCGCCCCGCACAACGCCTATGCCTCCTGGGGCGACCGGGGCCAGCAGGTCCTGGAGTTCAAGGCGGCGGTGCGGGCGCTGCACCAGGCGGGCATCGAGGTGATCCTCGACGTGGTCTACAACCACACCGCCGAGGGCAACCACCTGGGCCCGACGCTCTCGTTCCGGGGCCTGGACAACCCGTCGTACTACCGGCTCGGCAACGACCCCCGGACGTACACGGACACCACCGGCACGGGGAACTCGCTCCTGATGCGCTCCCCGCACGTCCTCCAGATGATCATGGACAGTCTGCGGTACTGGGTGACCGAGATGCACGTGGACGGCTTCCGCTTCGACCTGGCGGCCACCCTGGCCCGCCAGTTCCACGAGGTGGACCGGCTGTCGTCGTTCTTCGACCTGGTCCAGCAGGACCCGGTGGTCAGCCAGGTGAAGCTGATCGCCGAGCCGTGGGACCTGGGCGAGGGCGGCTACCAGGTGGGCAACTTCCCGCCGCAGTGGGCCGAGTGGAACGGCAAGTACCGGGACTGCGTACGGGACCTGTGGCGCGGCGAGCCGCGCACGCTGGCCGAGTTCGCCTCGCGCCTGACCGGCTCCTCCGACCTCTACCAGGACGACGGGCGGCGCCCGCTCGCCTCGGTGAACTTCGTGACCTGCCACGACGGTTTCACCCTGCGCGACCTGGTGTCGTACAACGACAAGCACAACGAGGCGAACGGCGAGGGCAACCGGGACGGCGAGAGCCACAACCGCTCCTGGAACTGCGGCGTCGAGGGCGACACCGACGACATCGGGATCGGCGAGCTGCGGGCCCGCCAGACCCGTAACTTCCTGGCGACGCTGATGCTGTCGCAGGGCGTGCCGATGCTCAGCCACGGCGACGAGTTCGGGCGCACCCAGGGCGGCAACAACAACGCCTACTGCCAGGACAACGAGGTCGCGTGGGTGCGCTGGCCGAAGCCGGGCGGCGAACCGGAGGCCACGCTCCTGGAGTTCACCCGGGCGATGGTGCGGCTGCGCCGGGAGCATCCGGTCTTCCGGCGCCGCCGCTTCTTCCACGGGCGGCCGGTGGAGGGCACCCACGACGAGCTCACCGACATCGCCTGGTTCACGCCCGAGGGCGAGGAGATGACCTCCCGGGACTGGCAGGCGGCGCACGCGCAGGCGCTGACCGTCTTCCTCAACGGCGACGCGATCTCGGAGCCGGGCCCGCAGGGCGAGCGGATCTCCGACGACTCCTTCCTGCTGATGTTCAACGCCTCCGCGCAGGAGCTGGAGTTCGCGGTGCCGGACAGTCACGGCGAGTCGTGGAAGGTCGTGGTGGACACCTCCCATCCGGAGGGCATGCCGCCCGAGGTGGGCCCGATGGTGGCGGCGGGCGAGCGGGTGGCGCTCGCCCCGCTCACGCTGACGGTGCTGCGACGGCCCGCCTGACCGGGGCGGTACGGACCCGGACCGCCCAGGACAGCACGGCGCAGGCCACGGCCGCCCCGGCCGCCACCCCGAAGGCGGCCGGGGCGCCGTGCGTGTCGGCCAGCCGGGCCGCCCCGGCCAGCGCCAGGGCCTGGCCGCCGACGATCCCGCTGGTGAGGAAGGCCATGGACTCGGCGAGCCGGGCGGGCGGCACGATGCGCTCGGTGAGGCCGAAGACGGTGATCAGGTGCGGGGCGTAGGCGACGCCGAGGACGACGACGCCCGCGTACAGCCCGCCCAGCGTGTCGACGAGGACCAGGGGCGCGGCGAGCACCACGAGGGCGGCGGTGGCGGCGCGCCAGCGGGTGCCCAGGCCGATCCGGGCGGGCACGGCGGCCATCGCGAACCCGGCGGCGGCGCTCATCACGCCCATCGCGGCGTAGACCAGGCCGGCCTGGTCGGGCGTGCCGAGCCGTTCGGTGAGGGCGGTGATCCCGGCCTGCGAGGCGCCGAACATGGCGCCCTGGAGGACCATCGTGATCCGCAGGGCGTACGTGGCGGCGGGCAGCCGCGTCCGTTCGGCGGCCCTCGTACGGGTGGTGTCGCGGACGGCCGCCGAGCGGGCGGTGGGGTGCAGGGCGAAGGCGGTGCCGCAGCCCGCGAGGAGCGCGGCGGCGGTCAGCAGGGCGGCGGCCGGGTGGGCGACGGACGCGGCGAGGCCCACCAGGGCGGGGCCGAGGACGAAGGAGACCTCGTCGAGGGTGCCCTCGAAGGAGAGCACGGTGCCCACCGCCCGGTCGTCGGCGCCGGCGGCGCGGGCCAGGTTCACCGAGCGGGTCCTGGCGAGCGGGCCGATCTGCGGGACGGTGGCCCCGGCGAGGGCGCCGAGCAGCATGAGCGTGCCGGTGCCGGAGCGGTCGAGGGCGGCGAGCACGAGGGCGGTGACGGCGACGGCGTTGGCGAGCGCGGCGGCAAGGACCACGGGCCGCTGGCCGTGCCGGTCGGCGAGCCGGCCGATCAGCGGTCCCGCGAGGGTCTGCCCGGCGGCGAGCGCGCCGCCCGCGAGGCCCGCGGTGGTCAGCGAGCCGCTGGTCTCGGCGACCAGGAGGAGGCTGCCGAGCTGGCACATGGCGGTCGGCAGCCGCCCGAGGAACGAGACGACCGGCAGGACCGGTCCGAGCAGGGACAGCGTGTCGCGATACATCCGAAGCATCACGCGAACGTAACGCGATGCACTCGAACGGGCGCATGCGTCGATGACACAGAAGCCTCCGTGCCGGGTACGTACGTTCGCATGACGTCCTCTTCGCCGGCCCGGCCCGGAGCCCCCTCGTCCGAGCGGACGCTGCCCACCGCCACGTACCGCCTCCAGCTCCAGCCGGACTTCCCCTTCGCCGCCGCCGAGCGCGCCGTGCCGTACCTGGCCGGCCTCGGGGTCTCGCACCTGCACCTCTCGCCGGTCCTGGAGGCGGTGCCCGGCTCGACGCACGGCTACGACGTGACCGACCACCGTGCCGTACGGGCCGAACTGGGCGGCGAGTCGGGGCTGCGGGCGCTCGCGGCGACGGCGCGGGGGCACGGCCTGGGCCTCGTGCTCGACCTGGTGCCCAACCACATGGCGGCGGCGCCCCGGCACAACCACGCGCTGCGGGCGGTGCTCCGGGACGGCCCGGACTCGCCGTACGCCCGCTGGTTCGACATCGACTGGACGGCGGGCGACGGGCGGATGCTGCTGCCGGTGCTGCCCGGCCGACTCCCCGACGTACGGGACCGGATGCGGGTGGCGGACGGCGTACTGACCCTGGACACCCAGGAGTTCCCCCTGAGGGAAGGCACGGAGAAACTACCCCTGGACGCCCTCCTGGACGCCCAGTGGTACCGCCTGGCCTGGTGGCGCCTGGCCCGCACGGACCTGAACTACCGCCGCTTCTTCACCATTTCGGACCTGATCGGCGTCCGCGTGGAGGACCCGGAGGTCTTCGAGGCCACCCACGCGAAGATCCTGGAGCTGGTGGCGGACGGGGTGGTCGAGGGCCTGCGCATCGACCACCCGGACGGACTGGCGGACCCGGAGGGCTATCTGGAGCGCCTGGAGGCGGCGACGGGCGGGCGGTGCTGGACGGTCGTGGAGAAGATCCTCACCGGCGAGGAACCGCTCCCCGCCTCCTGGCCGGTGGCGGGCACGACAGGCTACGACGCACTACGCCACGTGGACGGCGTATTCACCGACCCACTGGGAGTCGACGAACTCGCTGACATCTACCGGGAGTTCGTAGGCCGCTCGGGCGACCGGGGCGGCTACTGGGAGGCAACCGCGCGCCGCGCGGCGTACAAGGTGGTGACCCATGAACTGGGCTCGGAGACGGCCGCGCTGACCCGGCTCGCCGGCCGGATCTGCGCCGCCGACCCGGAGCTGCGCGACCACGCGCCGTGGGCGCTGCACACGGCGGTGCGCGAACTCCTGGTCAGGATGCCGGTGTACCGGACGTAC
Source organism: Streptomyces sp. NPDC094032 (assembly GCF_040303965.1). NCBI lineage: Bacteria > Bacillati > Actinomycetota > Actinomycetes > Kitasatosporales > Streptomycetaceae > Streptomyces > Streptomyces sp. NPDC094032. The sequence goes on from NZ_JBEOUE010000011.1 coordinate 200,200, forward strand.
CGCACCGGCGGCGAGCTGGTGCTGACCCCGGAGGCGGCGCGGGGCGCGAAGGCGGCGTTCGCGGTGCCGGAGGAGGCGACGGCGGTGGACACGATCCGCGACCTCGCCCTGGGCGCACGCGGCGACGGCCCCGACCACCGCTCCTTCCGGGCCCGTTTCGCCCAGACCTCCTCCGCGCTGCGGGCCAAGTCGACGGAGGACACGGCCTTCTACCGCTACACGCCCCTGCTCTCGGCCAACGAGGTGGGCGGCGACCCGGGCCGTCCGGCGGTGTCCCCGGACGAGTTCCACGCGTACTGCGCCCGTATCGCGCGCGACTGGCCGGCCACGGGAACGGTCCTCACGACCCACGACACCAAACGCAGCGCGGACGTACGGGCCGGGATCGCGGTCCTCTCCCAGTGCCCGCAGCGCTGGGCTGAGCTCCTGGAGGAGGCCTCCGGGGTGCCCGCGCCCGACCCCCATCTGGCGTGGACGGCCTGGCAGACCGCGTTCGGCTTCGGCACCCCGGACGCGGCGCGGCTGGGCCCGGCGATCCTGAAGTCCGTACGGGAGGCGGGCCTCCACACCAGCTGGACGGAGCCGGACGAGGCGTACGAGCGAGCGGTCACCGACTTCGTGACGGCAGGCCCCGGCCGCCTCCCCCTCCGCACCGCCTCCCCGTCGGCCCTAACCCTGGAACCCCACATCAAGGCCCACATCCTCGGCGCGACCCTGGTCCACCTCACGATGCCGGGCGTACCGGAGCTCTACCAGGGCACGGAGCGCCTGTACCGCGCCCTGGTGGACCCGGACAACCGCGCCCCCTTCGCCCCGGGCCCGGACGACGAGAAGACCCACCTGGTCCGCACCGCCCTGAGCCTCCGCCGCACCCACCCGACCCTCTTCGCCCCCGACTCCCCCTACCACCCCCTCCCCGCCACAGGCCCGTCCGCCCCCCACTGCCTGGCCTTCACCCGCTCCACCCACACCCTGACCGCCGTAACCCGCCTCTCCCTCCGCCTCACGGAAACCGGCGGCTGGCGGGACACGACCCTCACCCTCCCCCGGGGCCGCTGGCTCGACCTCCTGGACGGGTCCCGGGAGTTCACGGGCGGGCCGGGGACGCCGGTGAAGCTGGCGGAGCTGTTCGAGGGGAGGCCGGTGGGGCTGCTGGTGCGGGCGGGGTGACGCGCTTCGACGCCGCCGGGACCCGGGACAGGCCCCGCCCCGGTTCAGCGCCAGTAGTGGTCCGGGTTCGATCCGCAGGTCCACTGGATGACCGAGGCCCCGTCGTTGGTGGCCGCGCCCAGGACGGCCAGGCACTTGCGGCTGTTCCAGTTCACGAACTGGTTGGCCTGCCTCGCACTGTCGTAGCGCAGGGCCCAGTACTGGTCGACGAACAGGTGCTCGGTCGCGTTGCCGCAGAAGTACTGGGTCGCGGGGGCGTAGTCCCCGGTCTGGGCGGCGTCGATGGAGAGGCACATGCCGCTGTTCTTGTTCCGTATCGAGTACCAGCTCTCGCCGTCGCCTTCGCCCTCGTACCGGATCTCCCAGTAGTGGTCGGTGTTCGCTCCGCAGGTCCACTGGATCAGGCGCGCGGCGGGTTGCTGGGTCGCGCCGGGCACGGCCAGGCACTTGTTGGAGTTGTAGTTCCTGATCCAGCCGTACGCCGTCGTGCCGAGGGGCGAGATCCCGGGGCGGGGGACGGGCTTGGCGGACGGGGCGGGGGACTGCCTCTCCGCCGCGCTCCCCGCCGCGGAGCTCGGGGCTCCGGTACCGAGGAGCAGGGCTGTCGCGGCGGCGAGCGCCAAGGCCGGGCCGGCGAGGGTCCTGAACATCGGACGGGCGTTCATGTGTCCTCCAGCATGACGGTTCGATGACTCGACTCGGTCACGCATGCTGGCAGACGCCCGCCACAGGAATCTAACGGTCCGTCAGAGATGGCTTGTTCGTGGCGCCTTCGCCGCTCCGGAGCGGCTCAGCCTCCCGGTCGTACGATCAGGCTCCGGGGCGCCCGGGTGATCACGCCCGTCCACTCCGGGCGGAAGCCGTCCGCCAGGCGGAGGCGCGGCATGGCCTGGAAGAGGGCCCGCAGGGCGTATTCCGCTTCCAGCGCGGCCAGGTCGACGGCGGGGCACCGGCCCGTACCGTAGGTCAGCTGGCCCGGGTCGTCGCGCAGCGGGTCGAAACGGTCCGGGTCGCGGAAGCGCTCCGGGTCGCGGCCCGCCGCGCCGATCAGGAGGGCGACCTGGGCCCCGGCGGGCAGGACGCCCGATCCCGTACGCACCTCGCCCCGGGTACGGCGCATGACGATCTGCACCGGCGGATCGCGGCGCAGCGACTCCGTCCACGCGCGGGCGACCAGGCCCGGCGGGGCGTCCCGCAGCGCGGCCACCTGGTCGGGGTCGCTCAGGACCGCGGCGAGGAAGGCCGCCAGGGCTTTCTCCCGTACCGCTATCTGGCCCGTGCACTGCCCCACGAGCGCGGACGCGGCCCGGCCGCGCACCAGACGCATCATGTCCCGGTACGGCACGCCGACGGCGGCGGCCACGGTGCCGGCCGGCAGCCAGTGGCAGAAGTCGGCGACCAGGTCGGCCTGCGGCCGGTCGGCGATCCGGCGGGCCAGGACGAACGCCGTGCGTTCGGTGACGGCCCGCAGCTCGGCCCCGGCGGGCCCGTCGAGGTCGCGGTGGGTCTCCGCGCAGGGCGGGTCTCCGGGCCGGTGCCCGTGGGTGAAGCGGGCGTCGGTGAGGGCGCTCGCCACGTCCGCGTACCGGCTGAGCACCCAGGCCCGCAGCAACGGGTCGTGGGTGAGCGGGAACTGCTCCCGCAGCACCCGGTAGACGCGGTACGGGTCGCGGGTGGCGCCCGGTTCCAGGGGACTGGGCGCGATCCGGCGGACCGCGCGGTCCCTCGTCCCGTCGGCGGGTCCCCGCCCGGCGGGTGTCATCGTCGGCAGAGCGGCCCAGTGGTCCCGCCACGGTGCGTGCGACTGGTTCGGCTCGTCGCTCATCTCGCCCCCTCGTCGGTCAGCGGCGCGCGTCTCCCCAGCCCATCACCGGGCAGACCCGGACGCAGCAGGTATACCGCCGTTCGGGTGACGCGTGGAGGGGGTGGCGGGTCAGGTCCGGGTCACGCCTCGGTCAGGTCCGCGTCAAGTCGGGGGCGATACTGGACCGATGTGGGGCCAGCATCGGCCAATGCCAGGACGGTTTCGGATCGATTCTGACCGGTTCCGACCGGTTCTGGCCAGCCCGGGGCGGCCAGGGTCACCCCGGGTCACCCCGGCGACAGCCGGAACACCATCTGTCCGAACCCCACCATGTCCCCCGCCCGCACCACCACCGCGCCCGTCACCCTGCGTCCGTTGACCGTCGTGCCGTTCGTGGAGCCGAGGTCGCGGAGGACCCACAGGCCGCCCTGCTGGGAGAGTTCGGCGTGCAGGCGGGAGACCGTCTCGTGGCTGAGGCGCAGTCCGTTCACCGGGTCGCGGCCGATCCGCAGCGGATGCGGGCCCGGGATCGGCAGGAGCAGTTTCGGCAGGCGCTCGGCGCGCCAGGCGCGGCGGACGCTCACGGTGAACGCGGACATCTTCTCCACCGCGCCCACCACCCGCCGGGTCCAGGGCGAGGGGGCCGTCAGGTCCGCGGTGAGCAGGGCGAGTTCGTCGGAGCGGCGGGCGGCCAGGGCCCGCTCCATGCGGAACAGGAAGGTGTCGTGCGACAGACGCCCCTGGGCGGCACCCTCACGGAGCACCGCGAGCGCGCGGTCCCGTTCGGCGTCGGTCAGCCGAGGGACGTCCGGCTGGTTGGCCGGGAGCTCGAAGGGTGTGGTCACCCCGTGATTGTCGGACGGACGGCCCCGGGGTGTCCAGAAGGGCCCCGATAACTCGCGGGCGCCCCGTCCACCTGCGCTGATACGGTCTGCCGACTCTTACTACCAGGGGGACACCCGTATATGACGTTCGTTGTCCGACCGCTCTCGGGATCTGACGAGCTGGAGCTCTTCCAGGGGCTCGACTACGTGCTCGACCACGAGCTCGCCGACGACCTGGCCACCGGCCGCCGCCGCCCCGACTGGATGTGGGTGGCGCTGCGCGGCGACCGCCTGCTCGGGCGGATCTCGTGGTGGACCGGGCGGGCGGGCGCCGGCCCGCAGGCGCTCGACTTCTTCGACCTGGACCCGGCGCTGCCCGCCGAGGAGGCGGCCGCGGTCGGTCTGCGTCTCCTGGAGACGGCGACCGCCGCCGTCGTCCCGGCGGGCGCGGCCCGCCCGGAGTTCAGCCGGTTCATTCCGGCGGACTGGCGTGAGGTCACGGAGACCCGCGCGGCCCTGGAGACGCTCTTCGGCGTGCTGACCGCCTCGGGCGCCCGCCCGCTCGTGGAGCGGCTGCGTCTGGAGTGGCGGGCGGGCACGCCCGTGCCGGAGCCGAGCGGACGGCTGGTGTTCCGTCCGGTGCGGGACCGCGAGGACCTGCTCACTCTGATGACCCCGGTCATGGAGGGCACCCTCGACGCGCACGGCCAGGCCGACCTGGCCTCCGGGCTCTCGCCGCGCGAGGCGGCCGAGCTGCACTACGACGAGGAGCTCGGACGCTTCTCGACGCCCCGGGAGTGGTGGCGGATCGCGGAGCTGCCCGGGACCGGGGAGCCGGTCGGCTTCGTCGTGCCCGCGCGCAACAACTACCACCCGATCATCGCGTACCTCGGCGTCCTGCCCGCCCACCGCGGCCGGGGCCACATCGACGACATCCTCGCCGAGGGCACCCGGGTCCTCGCCGCCGAGGGCGTGCCGAACATCCGGGCCGCCACCGACCTCGGCAACGTCCCCATGGCGAACTCCTTCGCCCGCGCGGGGTACGTCACCTTCGAGCGGGCCGTCAACTACGTGTGGGACGCCCCGGCGCGGCCGTGAGGACAAGATCGCCGATGCGCCGGGCGGGGCGGTGCTCCGACTGCCAGGATGGTCCCGTAGCCGTTGATCAGTCGACGAGGGGACCGTCCCGTGCTGTTCGAGGTGTGGGCGCCGCACGCCCGTGACCGGGTGACGCTGGAGCTGAACGGCGAAGGACACCCGCTGGAGCGGGACGCCGAGCGGCCCGGCTGGTGGACCGGCGTCGTCCCCGCCGCCGACGGCGACCGCTACGGCTACTCCCTCGACGGCGGCCACCCGCTGCCCGACCCCCGATCCCGGCGCCTGCCCGACGGCCCGGACGGCCTCGCCTCGGTCGTCGACCACGACGCGTACACCTGGCGGAACGCGGCCCCCCGGCTGCGGATGCGCAGTGGCGTGCTGTACGAGCTGCACGTCGGCACCTTCACCCCCGAGGGCACCCTCGACGCGGCGGCGGCGCGGCTCGGGGAGCTCGCCGGGCTCGGCGTCACCCATGTGGAGCTGATGCCGCTGTGCCCGTTCCCCGGGGTGCGCGGCTGGGGGTACGACGGGGTGGCGCCGTGGGCGGTCCACGAGCCGTACGGGGGGCCCGAGGCGCTCAAGCGCTTCGTGGACGCCGCCCACGGGCTCGGTCTCGGGGTCGTCCTGGACGTCGTGCACAACCACCTGGGCCCGTCCGGCAACCACCTGCCGTCCTTCGGACCGTACTTCACCGACACCCACCACACCCCGTGGGGCGCCGCCGTGAACCTGGACGCGCCCGGCTCGGACGAGGTCCGGGCGTACTTCCTGGGCAGCGCGCTCGCCTGGCTGCGGGACTACCGGATCGACGGGCTGCGGCTCGACGCGGTGCACGCCCTCGTCGACACCCGGGCGCTGACCTTCCTGGAGGAGCTGTCGGCGGCCGTCGACGAACTCGCCAGGGAGCAGGGGCGGCAGCACTTCCTGATCGCCGAGTCCGACGCGGGCGACCCGCGCACCACCACCCCGCGCCCGGCCGGCGGCCTCGGCGTGCACGCGCAGTGGAACGACGACTTCCACCACGCCCTGCACACCGCCCTGACCGGCGAGTCGCAGGGCTACTACGCGGACTTCGCGCGCGCCCCGCTGGCCGCGCTCGCCAAGACCCTGACCCGGGTCTTCTTCCACGACGGCACCTGGTCCAGCTTCCGGGGCCGCCACCACGGGCGCCCCGTGGACCGCGAGCGGACCCCCGCGCACCGCTTCCTCGGCTACGCCCAGACCCATGACCAGATCGGCAACCGGGCGACCGGCGACCGCCTTTCGGCCACCCTCTCCCCCGGTCTGCTCGCCTGCGCGGCGGCCCTCGTCCTGACCGGGCCCTCGGTGCCGATGCTCTTCATGGGCGAGGAGTGGGGCGCGCGGACGCCGTGGATGTACTTCACCGACCACACCGATCCCGAGCTCGCGGAGGCGGTACGGCGGGGCCGGCGGCGGGAGTTCGCGGCGCACGGCTGGGCGGAGGAGGACGTGCCCGACCCGCAGGACCCCGCCACCCGGGACCGCTCGGTCCTGGACCGCACCGAGCGCGAACGCGACCCCCACAAGCGGCTGCTCGCCTGGTACCGGGAGCTGATCGCCCTGCGCCGCACCCTGCCGGACCTCACCGACCCCGACCTCGCCGGGGTGAAGGTGGCGTTCGACGAGGACGCCCGCTGGCTGGTGTTCCGGCGCGGCGACGTCCGGGTGGCGGTCAACCTGGCCGACCGTCCGGCGGACATCGCGCTCGGCTCCAACGGCCGCGACCGGGTCCTCGCCGCGTGGGAACGGACGGAGGCGCCCGGCCGGGACGGGGTGCTGCGGCTGCCGGCCGAGTCGGCGGTGGTTCTCACCGACGGGTGAGGGGGGCGGGCGGGGAGGCCAGGGCGCAGGGGGGCCGGGAACGGGGCGGGCGGTGGGCCCGCGTCAACCCCATGGCCCCCGGGTGACCCACCCCCCACCTGCCCTTTCTCCCTCCCCCCGGACGCGGAACCGCCCCCTCCCGCTAGACACATCCGACATGAAGGACATCCGATCGATCCCCACCGCTCCCCGTGCCCTGCCCGTGCTCGGGCACGTCGTGCCGCTGCTGCGGGATCCCCTGGCGTTTCTGAACGGGCTGCCCGCCCTCGGTGAGCTGGTTCGTGTCCGGCTCGGGCCGATCGGGGTCGTCGTGATCTGTGATCCGGAGCTGACTCGGCAGGCGCTGCTCGACGACCGGACCTTCGACAAGGGCGGGCCGCTCTACGACCGTCTGCGCGAGGTGATCGGGAACGGGGTCATCTCCTGCCCGCACCAGGACCACCGGCGGCTGCGGCGGCTGTCCCAGCCCGCCTTCCAGGCGGGCCGGCTCCCGGAGTACGCGCGGGCGATGACCGCCCGCACCCGGGAGACGAGCGACGGCTGGCGCCCCGGCCAGGTGCTCGACGTGCCCGCCGAGATGATGCGGGTCAGCGCCGCCATCGCCACCGCCACGCTGTTCTCCGACGCCCTGCCCCCGGCCGCCCACGGGCGGCTCCTCGGCGATGTGACCACCGTGGTCCACAGCCTCTACCGGCGCATGCTCCTGGTCCCGCCGCTGGACCGGCTGCCCACGCCCGGCAACCGCGCCCACCTCGCCGCCCGGGCCCGCCTGCACGCCGCCGTCGAGCGGGTGATCGCCGAGCGCCGCGCCGACGCCACCGACTACGGCGACCTGCTCTCGGCGCTGGTGGCGGCGCACGACCCGGAGGACGAGCGGCCCGGCATGAGCGGCGCCGAGATCGTCGACACGGTGGTCTCCTTCTTCCTGGCCGGGATCGAGAGCACCGCCGCCACCCTGACCTCGGCGCTCGACCTGCTGGCCCGTCACCCCGAGCTCGAGGCGCGGCTGCACGCCGAGGTGGACGCCGCCCTGGACGGCGCGCCCGCCACCCACGCGGACCTGCCGCGGCTGCCGCTGACCGGGCGGGTCGTCACCGAGACGCTGCGGCTGCGCCCGCCGGGCTGGTTCTTCACCCGGGCGGTCACCGCCGACACGGAGCTGGGCGGCCACCGCCTGCCGCGCGGGACGAGCGTCGCGTACAGCCCCTATCTGATCCACCACCGGCCCGAGCTGTACCCGGACCCCACCCGCTTCGACCCGGACCGCTGGGACCCGGCCCGCGCGCAGCCGCCGCGGCACGCGTTCCTGCCGTTCGCGCTGGGCGCCCGCAAGTGCATCGGCGACACCTTCAGCATGATCGAGACGACCCTGGTGCTCGCGACCCTCGCGAGCCGCTGGCGCCTGGAGTCCGTGCCCGGTCACCCGGGCCGGCTGGCCCCGTCCGTCACGCTGGAGATGCGCGACCTGCGGCTGCGGGCGGTCACTCGACGATCGCCATCTCCCTAGGCGTGTTGTTGAAGCGGCGCCCCGTGCCGTCCTCGGTCAGCGTCACGATGTCCTCGATACGGACGCCGAAGCGGCCCGGCAGATAGACGCCCGGCTCGATGGAGAAGCACATGCCGGGGACGACCGGCCGCTCCTCGCCCTCGATCATGTACGGCGGTTCGTGGGTGGTGACGCCGATGCCGTGGCCGGTGCGGTGGATGAAGTAGTCGCCGTAGCCCGCGTCCGCGATGACCTTACGGGCGGCCCGGTCCACGTCCTGGCAGGCGATCCCGGCGCGTACCGCCTCGAAACCGGCCTGCTGTGCCTCCCGTACGAGGTCGTGGACGCGCCGCTCCTCGTCGGTGGGCTCGCCGACGTGCACGGTACGGGTGGTGTCGGAGCCGTAGCCGTGCTTGAGGCCGCCGAAGTCCAGGACGACCATGTCGCCGCGCTCGATGGTCCGGTCCCCGGCCTCGTGGTGCGGGTTGGCTCCGTTGGGGCCCGAGCCGACGACGGTGAAGTCCACCTGGGAGTGGCCGAACTCCATGAGCAGCCGGGCCAGGTCGGCGGCCACCTCGGTCTCCTTGCGGCCGGCGAAGCGGACCTTGAGGATCTCCCCGTACGCCTGGTCGGCGGCGGCCCCGGCGGCGGCGATCCGGGACAGCTCGTGCGCGTCCTTGACCGCCCGCAGCATGGGCAGGGCCTCGGTGAGGGAGACGTACGAGGTGCCGGGCAGGGTCTGCTGGAGGCCGAGCAGATGCATGGCCCAGGCGTTGTCGCTGACGCCGAAGCGCCCGGCGGCGTCGAGCAGGGGCGCGGTGACGGCGTACGGGTCCTTGCCGTCGGTCCAGTCGCGCAGGGTCAGCGCCGGGGCGCCGACGGACTTCTCGGCGTCCGGGGCCTCCAGGGTGGGGACCACGAGCACGGGGTCCCGGCCGGGGGCGATGACGAGGACGGTGAGGCGTTCGGTGAGGGCGGTGGGCTGGTAGCCGGTCAGATAGACCAGGTCGGGGCCGGGGGCGACGAGCACGCCGGCGAGTCCCGCCTCGGCGGCGGAGTCGGCGGCGCGGGCCATCCTGGCCCGGTAGTCCTCGGCGGTGAAGGGGGTGGGCGCGGTGCTCTCGGGCATGGGGGATCTCCTCGTCGACGTACAGCATCCTGCCCCGCCGGGGCGGGCGGCGCGACCTGTCCCTCCGGTCAGGGGCCCTGCACGATGAGCCGTTCAAGCAGGGCGTGGAAGTCGTCGCCGACGACGATCCGGAGCTGTCCGTCCTCCTCGGCGTGCTCGCTGAGCTGGGTGAGCGTGCCGGCCCGCCACCAGAAGACGTACGGGCTGATGGCGCCCGGCGTGTCCTCGTAGCCGGAGGCGGCGAAGGAGGCCATCGCGCCGAGCGCGGGCACGATGCTGGTGTCGCGGATGGGGTGGAAGGCGAGCTGGTGCCGGAAGGGCAGCGCGACGAGCGCACCGTCCGCGCCGAGCGGCCGGCCGGTGACCCGGCGGACGACCGCGTCGAGGTCGAGGACGCGGCTCGCGGTGTAGAAGGAGTCGCCGAGGATGACCTCGAAGCGCATCCCGTCGGCGTCCTTGACGGTCTCGTGGCCCTCCACGGGCAGGTCGCGCAGGTTGTGCAGGGCCCGTTCGCGCAGCCGCGCCGGGTCGCCGAGGCGTTCCAGGGCCTCGTCGGTGAGCGTCATCACGCTCTCCGGCAGGTCGAGGGCGAGCACCTCGTACAGGCCGGGGGCGACCGTACGGGCGTAGCCGAACGCGGCCGGGTCGATGCCCTCGCCGCTGACCACCCGGGGGTAGAGCTGGGCGCGGATCTGGTCGGGCGGCAGGGTGTCGAGGGCGGAGGGACCGTCCAGGGCGCGCACCCAGAGCCGGACGTGGCGGCGGACGAGCGCGGGCCAGACGGGGGTGCCGCGCGGGTCCTGGTGGCAGACGGCGGCCAGGGTGCCGAGGCCGAAGCGGCGGCCGGAGTCGTCGGTCACGGCGTCGGCGTACACGGTCACTTCGAGTCCGAGTTCGGCGAAGGACTCGCGGACCCGGCCTCGGAAGAGGGCTGCCTCGCGCTCGGAGAAGTACGAGAACTCCGGGTCCCTGGGGGCGTCCTCGCCGTCCCGCCTGGGCCCTCGCCGGAACCACCCCACGTCCGTCCGCCTCTCGTCGCCGTGCGTTGCGTTGGTGCCGTGCGGGTCAGACTAGCGAGTGGCCGGGGGCGTGGCGTCGAGTCGGGCGATCAACTCGGCGGCCGGGCCGGTCGGTTCACCGCCCGGACACAGCAGCTCGGTGCGGTGGACGAGGCGCGGTGCGACGAGCGGGACGGCGGCGGCCCCCGGGACCCCGGCGGCGGCCGGGAGCGGCAGCAGGGCCAGGCCGTGGCCGGCGGCGGCCAGGGCGGCGACGGTCCGGGCGTCGGTGCCCTCGTAGCGCAGGGCGGGGCGGAAGCCGTGGCCCGCGGGCCCGGCGTGCGCGGCGCGCAGCCGGTCGAGCGGGAAGCCCGCCTCGGGGGCGTCGAGCCAGCGGGCGTCGACGAGGTCGGCGAGCCGCAGCCCGGGGCGCCCGGCGAGCGGGTGCGCGGCGGGCAGAACGACGGCGAGCGGCTCCTCGGCGACGCGGCGGGCGGTGTAGGGGGCGACGTCGGGGAGGCGGAGCGGGTCGCTGGGGGCGACGATCCCGTCGACAAGCCCGAGGTCGGCGACCCCGGTGGCGACGGCGACCGGCACCTCGTCGCGGGCCAGCGTCCGCAGGGTGACCCCGGTGGCGGGCAGTACGGCGAGGGTACGCGGGGCCAGGGCCAGCGGCGCGGCGACGAGGCTGAGCGTCTCGCGCGGCGCGGCGGCGAACCGCGCGAGATCGGCCCGCGCCGCGTCGAGCCGCAGCAACAACGACCCCGCGTGCTCCAGGAGCCGCTCGCCGGCCGGGGTGGGGCGCACGGGCCTGCGGCTGAGCAGCGGAAGGCCGAGGTCGGCTTCGAGCGCGGCGATGTGCTGGGAGACGGCGGACTGGGTGTACCCGAGCGTACGGGCCGCCTCGGAGAAGGAGGCTAGGCGGGCGACGGTGAGGTAGGTGCGGAGGAGGTGGGGGTCCATGGGGGCTCTCGGGGGGGCTCGGGGGTGCTCGGTGGGGGGCGGGGGCCCCGGGGCGGGCTCGGGGCTTGGGGGCTTGGGGGCCCGCGGGGCTCGCGCGGCCCCGGAGGCTCGGGCGCCCGCGACCTCGGGGGCCTGGGGCCCGCGGGGCTCGCGCGACCCCGGGAGCTCGCGCGACCCCGGGAGCTCGCGCGACCCCGGAGGCTCGGGGGCCCGGGCAACCTCGGGGGGCCGGGGCCCGTAGGGCTCGCGCGACCTCGGGGGCTCGGGCGGCCCCGGGAGCTCGCGCGGCCGGGGGCCCGCAGGGCCCCCGGGGCTCCGGCGGTCAGGACGCGTCGGGTTTCGTCGTCAGGAGTGTCTGGGCGTAGTGCGCGAGGGAGCGGTTGTAGCGGGGCAGGAGGGGGGCGAGGGCGCCTAGGGCCAGGGAGGTGGCCTCGCGGTCGCGGCCGGTGTCGGCGAGGGCGAGGGCCAGGAAGGCGTCGACGGCGCCGGTCAGGGCGGTCTCGTCGGCGTCCAGCCGCTCGGCGGGGATCGCCCGCTCCTCGGTGAGGAGTTCGACGCTCCGGTCGGGGCGCCCGAGGTTGCGCAGGCTGCTCGCGAGCTGGATGACGGCCCGGCGGCGCCGTAGTCCGGTGAGGCCGCCGTCGAGGGCCTGGCGGTAGAGGCGTACGGCCTCCTCGGGAAGCCCGGTGGAGTCGTGGGCGGCACCGCGCTCGAAGAGGGCGGCGGGGTCGTCGGCGGGCCGCTCGTCGGCGAGTTCGGCGATCCGGGCGCGGAACTCGGCGGGGTCGTCGAAGGTGTCGAGCGTGGCCCAGAGAGCGCCGACGCGGTGTTCCCAGTCGCCGGTGTCGCTGGTGGTGTCCCTGGTGTCCCCTGTGCCGCGCTTGATCGTCATGGTGTCAGCCTAGCGACCGCGAGATCAGTGATCGTGATGAACAGTGCAGGAATCATCGTTGGACGTGAACGAGGACCCGCGCCGAGCATGGTCCTCATGAACTCCACCGCCCCGTACGGCACTCCGCAGAGCCCCGACGTCCCCCTCCTCTCCCGCGGCCCGCGCATCCCCCGGATCGCGCTGGTCGGCGACCGCTCCCCGCACGTGAAGTCCCATGTCCGCGTCCCGCTGCTCCTCGACGCGCTGGCGTCCCGGGACGGGATCGCCCTCGACGCCTACTGGATCCCGACCGGGGACGCGGCGGAGCCGGGCGCGGTGAGCGGGTTCGACGCGGTGTGGCTGTTGCCGGGGAGCCCGTACGCGAGCGAGGCCGGGGCGCTCGCGGCGATCCGCGCGGCGCGCGAGGGCGGCATCCCCTTCCTGGGCACCTGCGCGGGATTCCAACACGCGCTGGTCGAGTTCGCGCGCAACGTGTGCGGGCTCGAACGGGCCGCGCACGCCGAGAACGACCCCGAGGCGGACCCGGAGGACCTGCTGCTCGCCCCGCTCTCCTGCTCCCTCGTCGGCCACGAGGGCGCGGTGCGGGTGACGCCCGGCTCGCTGGCGGAGTCGGTGATGGGCGCCGAACGGACGACCGAGCGCTACCACTGCGCGTACGGGCCGGACGGGCGTCATCTGGACACCCTGGAGCGGCACGGGATGCGCTTCACCGGCACGGACGACGACGGACAGATCCGGATCGCCGAACTGCCCGGGCACCCCTTCTTCCTGGCGACCCTGTTCCAGCCGGAACTGTCGGGCGACGGCAGCAGGCCGCACCCGGTGGTACGGGCGCTCGCCCGGGCGGCTGTCGCGCACGCGGCGCGCTAGGGCGCGCCGAAGTCGACGTCGGCGGCGGGCATGACGCGGATGCTGCGGCCGGGGAAGTCGAGGTGGCGGAAGATCTCGTTGTGGTGGGCGACGGAGCGGTCGGGCTCGGCGTACGGGCCTTCGGCGTCGCGCACCGAGGTCGTGTGCCCGTCGGCGACCAGGACGAGGTCGTAGCGGCGGCTGAGGGCCTGGCGGGCGGTGGTGTCGACGCAGATCTCGGTGGCGAAGCCGGTGACGAGGAGCTCGGTGGTCCCGAGGGCGGCGAGGGCGGCGTCGAGGCCGGTGTCGAGGAAGCTGTCGGCGCTGGTCTTGGCGATGACGGACTCGCCGTCCTCCGGGGCCAGTTCGGGCACGATCCGCCACCCGTCGCTGCCGGGCGCGAGCTCGCCGCCGGGCGGGCCGTGGTGCTGGACGGTGACGACGGGGACCCCGGCGGCGCGGGCCCGGGCGCGCAGCCCGGCGATGACGGCGATGGTCTCGGGGGCACGGTGGGCGATCTCCGCGAGGGCGTTCTGCATGTCGATGACGAGGAGCGCCGGCGCGTGGGTCATGGGCCCACGGTACCCGCGCGGCCGGTCGCCGCCCACGACGAGGTGGGCCCGGTCCCCTCAGATGAACGGGGTCACTCGCCGCGCACCACCAAGTGAGCCCGACCCCTCCCCCGTTCCACCAGCCGGGCGTTGGCCTCGTCCGAGTCGTTGACCCAGCGGCGGGCCTGCTCCTCGGACTTGCCGAAGTGGACGTGGCGGGCGACGAGTCGGGGTACCCGGCGGGTGGGGGCGAGGTCGAGGTACCAGGCTTCGTCGAGCAGTGGCAGCACGGCGGACCACGGGCCCTCGTCGTGCAGCAGGTAGTTGCCCTCGGTGATCACCAGCGGGACCTCGGGCGGTACGGGGACCGATCCCGCGACGGGCTCCTCCAGGGTGCGGTCGAAGGCGGGCGCGTAGACCGTGGTGCCCGGCTCGGCCGCGCGCAGCCGGACGAGCAGGGCCGCGTACCCGGCGGCGTCGAAGGTGTCCGGGGCGCCCTTGCGGCCGGCCCGCCCGAGCCGCTCCAGTTCGGCCTGGGCCAGGTGGAAGCCGTCCATGGGCACGAGGACGGCCAGCCCGTCGAGGCGGTCCGCCAGCCGGGCGGCGAGGGTCGACTTGCCCGCGCCGGGCGGCCCGGCGATCCCGAGCACCCGGCGTCCGCCGGTCTCGGCGAGCGCCCGCGCCCGCCGCGCGAGGTGGTCCAGTGCCGTCACGTCCATGCGGGGCATTGTCGCACCGCGCGTCCGTTGGCGCGTCTCGCGTCATACGTATTACGTTGCTCCCATGACCGACCTGTCTCCCTCCCCCCTGCCCGCGCTCGCGCTCATCACCCTCGTCGTCCGCGACTACGACGAGGCCGTCGACTTCTACACCCGCGCCCTCGGCTTCGACCTCGTCGAGGACAGCGACCGTGGCGACGGCACCCGCTGGGTCGTCGTCCGCCCGCGCGGCGCGCACGGCACCGGGCTGCTGCTCGCCCGCGCCAAGGACGACGTCCAGGCGGCGGCCGTCGGCGCCCAGACGGGCGGCCGGGTCGGCTTCTTCCTGCACACCGACGACTTCGCCCGCGACCACGCCCGGATGACCGCCGCCGGTGTCCGCTTCCTCGAAGCCCCGCGCCACGAGCCCTACGGCTCGGTCGCCGTCTTCGAGGACCTGTACGGCAACCGCTGGGACCTCCTCCAGCCGGCTCCCGCCGGGACCTGACCCCGGCCCGCGAGCCCCGCCCGACCGGTCTCACCCGTCGGACGCGCACCGCGCGGTTTCGGTCAACGGGCCCGCCCTGCGGCCGACTTCGCGCGGGGTGGGGATCAGGGTGCCGTACCGGGAGATGGTTGACGCGGCCTGCGCCGGCGCCCCCTCGAACAGACGCACCGGCGGAGCACACAGCCCGCAGGTCCCACAGGGCACGGCGGCGGGCTCCCCACCGGGGCCGGCGGACGCGCCGGACGGGGCGGGCGTGTCGGATGCGCCGGACTCGGCGGACTCGGCGGACAGGGCGGGCGCGGCCGCCGGCCCGGACGGCTCCACGCCGGGCCCCGCCACGGACACCGACCCCACCTCCGCCATCTCCCCCTCCGCCTCCGCCTCCAACCCGTCCAACGCCGCCCCCAACCGCCGCAAAGCCTCCCGCGCCGCCGCGATCAGCCCGCCCAGCTCCTCCCCCACCGCCGGGTCCCGGCGGACCAGGAGGCGGTTGCGGATCAGCACCCGGTGGATGGTGGTCCGGGAGGGGGCGTCGGGTACCCCGAGGCGGTCGAGGGCCTCGCGGAGGCGGCCCGCGCCCCAGCCGGGGTGCCGTTCGCGCAGCGAGCAGATCAGCGCCTCCACGGCGGGCGGGATGCGCGCCGGGCTCTCGTGCGGGCGGCGCGAGCGGTCCGCGAGACCGCCCTCGCCGTGCGCCGCGTACCGCTTCCGCCAGGCGTAGAGCGTCTGGCGCGAGACGCCGTGGCGCCGCGCGACCTCGGCGACGGGCCGCCCGGCGAGCACCTCCCGCACGGCCCGGTGGCGCTGTGCCGCACTCGCGTGTCGGGTCACCGATCCCCCTCCTCGTGTCGGAGTGCTCCCGTCCGACTCCCACCCATCGGTGTAGACCACGGCACGTTTCAGCGATGTCTCCGCTCCGGGGGAACCGTGTCAAGAATGTCGTGGAACTCCTGACGGACCACCGCCCCGAACCCACCCGCGAAGGTAATTGGACAGTGAACCTTGCGGCGTTGACAGCGCTCCGGGGCGCTGACGAGTATCGGTGCCGCTCCGCACAGCTGTACGGAGTTCCTGAAACACCAGGAAACGGGAGGGAACATGGAAGAGCGCAATTCGCTGCGGCCCGACGAGATCGAGGTCTCGCCGTCCCCGATCGCGACGCCCGACTTCGTGATCTCGGACAACGACCCGACCGACCCGGTCTTCGTGATCGCCGACAACGACCCGTCGGACCCGGTGATCTGACCGCATGGCCGTGACCCACGGCGGGTGGAAGGCTGCGCCCCAGGCGCAGCCTTCGCTCGGCCTCAGCAGCCTCCTGTCCCCCGTGACCCCGGACGAGTTCAAGCGCGCGTACTGGGAGAAGAAACCCCTTGTCGTGCACCGGGAGAATCCCGACCATTTCGCGTCGTCGCTGAGTTTCCGCGACGTCGACCATATTCTTTCGACTTCCAGTGTCCGTTCCTCCGAACTCAAAGTCGTGGTGAACGGGCAGGAGATTCCGCTCGTCGAAATGGCGGCGTCGGGACCCGGCGGTCCGAGCAATGGGCTCGAAGTCCTCTACGACCTCTACCGGCGCGGCTCGACCGTCGTCTTCAAGTTCCTGCACGAGCGCTGGGAGCCGCTCGGCCGACTGTGCCGCACACTGTCGGGCGAGTTCAGCGCCGGGTTCCAGGCGAACGCCTATCTGACCCCGGCCGGTGCGCAGGGCCTCACCAGCCACTACGACACCCACGACGTCTTCGTGCTCCAGGTGTGGGGCTCGAAGCACTGGCGGCTGTACGAGTCGCCCGACGAGCTGCCGCTGGCCAACCAGCCGTACCGCAGGCCCAAGGACGGTGCCGGCGCCCCGGTCCGCGAGTTCGACCTGAGGCCCGGCGACCTGATGTACATGCCGCGCGGCACCGTGCACGACGCCACCTCCAACGACGAGGCCTCGCTGCACATCACGCTCGGCGTGCTGCCGGTGCTCTGGTCGACGGTGCTCAAGGACGCGCTCGACCGGGCGATCGAGGGCGACCCGCGCTACCGGGGCGCCCTGCCGCCCGGCTTCGCGCTCGACCCGGAGCTGCGGGACGGGGCCGCCGCGACCCTCGCGGAGCTGCTCGCCTCGGTCGCCGGGGCGGTCGACCCGGCCGACCTGGTCGAGCGGGCCGCGAGCCGGGCCCTGGTGGGCCGCCGCCCGGTCCTGGACGGACACCTCCTCGACCTGGAGGGGCTGCGCACGCTCGGCCCCGACACCCGGGTGCGGCGCAGGGCCGAGCTGCTGTGGTCGCTGCGGCCGGAGGACACGGGCCTCCAGCTGGAGTTCCACGGCAAGGTGGTCCGGCTGCCGGCCCGGATCGAGCCCGAGCTGCGGTACGTGCTCGACGCGGTGGACCCGTTCACGGCCCGCGACGTGACCGGCAGGCTCGACGTCGAGGGCCGCCTGGTCCTGGTCCGCAGGCTCCTCCAGGAGGGCCTGCTGACCCTGGCGTAGGGCGAGCCCCATGGTGGAGGGCGAGCCCACTGGCGTAGGGCGAGCCCCCTGCCGTGGGGCCCCTACGCCTCGTACCGGCCGCCGAGATGCTCCGCGAGGAAGCGCTCGGCGGCCGCGTAGAACGCCAGTCGGTTGCGGGGACGGACGAAGCCGTGCCCCTCGTCGGGAAAGAGCAGGTACTCATGGGGAACGCCGCCGCTCCGCAGCGCGGCGACCAGCTGTTCGGACTCCTCGCGCCGCACCCGGGGGTCCCGCGCCCCCTGGCCGATGAGCAGCGGGATCCGGATGCGGTCGGCGGCGAAGAGCGGGGAGCGGGCGCGGAGGAAGTCTTCGTCGTTCTCCGGCGAGCCGACGCGGCGGCGCAGCATCGCCGCCATCGGGCCCCAGGTCGCGGGCACGGACTCGATGAAGGTGAGCAGCGAGGAGGGTGCGGCGACGGCGACGGCGCAGCGGTAGTCGCCGGGGGTGAAGGCCGCCCCGGCGAGCGCCGCGTAACCGCCGTAGGAGCCGCCGTAGATGGCGACCCGCTCCGGGTCGGTGTGGCCGAGGGCGACGGTGTGGCGGACGGCGTCCTGGAGGTCGTCCTGCATCCGGCCGCCCCATTCCCGGTCGCCGGCCCGGGTGAACTCCTTGCCGTAGCCGGTGGAGCCCCGGAAGTTGACCTGGAGGCAGAGGTAGCCGCGGTTGGCGAGCCACTGCGCCTCGGCGCGGAAGCCCCACTGGTCGCGGGTCCAGGGTCCGCCGTGGACGCACAGCACGGTCGGCAGCCGGTCGCGGCCCGCGCCGGGCGGGAAGGTGAGGTAGCCGTGGACGCGCAGCCCGTCGCGGGCGGTGAAGGAGAAGGGTTCGATGTGGGCGAGCGGGCGGCCCTCCAGGGCCGGGAGATGGCTGAAGAGGTACGCGAGGCGGGCCGGGCGCCCGCCCCCGCCCCGGTGCAGCACCCGGTAGCCCGCGGGCGCGTCGTCGGTGTTGTGCTGGACCAGCCAGTGCCGGTCGGCGCGGTCGCGGCCCAGGACGCTCAGGTCGCCCGGGGCGGCGGCCCGCAGGACGGCGAAGTCCTGGGCGAGGGCCGGGTCGAGGAGTTCGAGGTCGTTGCGGGCGCGCCGGACGAGGACGAACTGCGGCTCCCCCGTGGCCGGGTGGGCGCCGACGCCCTCGACGTCGTGCTCCGGGTCCGCGTACACGACCTTCGTCGCGCCGGTCACCGTGTCCAGGCGCAGCAGCCGGGCGGTGTCGGCGCCCTCGGAGGAGAGGACGAGCAGGGTCCGGCCGCCGGTGGTGAAGCCGAACGGGCGCAGCGCCGGGGCGTCCTCGGGCCCGGCGCGGTGCACCTCGCGCCACGGGGCCGTCTCCTCGTCCCGTACGAGAAGGGCGACGGAGCCGTCGGGATACGGGCGCAGGGCGCCGCGCACGCGCAGCCGGTCGTCGGCGATCCAGCGGCTGAACCCCTCGTCGACGGCGGCGAGTTCGAGCGCTCCGGTGGCCGGGTCGAGCCGGTAGGCGTCGTGCACGGCCGGGTCGCGCAGGTTGAGCCCGACGAGCAGCCGGTCGGGGCGGCGCGGGTCGAGGGAGACGATCCTGGCCTGGACGCCCGCGAAGGGCGTGAGGTCGCGGGCCCCGCTGGGGTCGCCGGCCGGGTCGACGGCGTACAGGTGCGTGTTCTCGTCGCCGTCGCGGTCCTGGACGTACAGGATGTGCCGCCCGTCGGCGGACCAGGCGAAGGCGCGGACCCCGCGTCCGGTGTCGGCGGTGACGGGCCGGAACTCCCCCGTGCGCCACGGCCCGGCGTGGACGTTGAGGACGCCGGAGGCGGCGGGCGCGAGGAAGGCGAGCCGTTCGCCGTCCGGGGAGAGGGCCGGGCTCATGCGGTGCGGGTTGCCGAAGAGCACGGAGCGCGGGATCAGGGGTATCGGGGGCGGGGCGGTCGTCATGGAGCACGTCCTGTCGTGTGGGGCCATGCGGCGGGCGAGCGGGAGGAGTGCTGATGCGGCAGATGGTGTTCACGGCCCGGGAGGCGGCGAGCAGCGGCGGCAGCGGTCTGACCGGCCCGGTCGACTTCCCCGCCCCGGGCCCGGAGGGGGCCGCGCGGCGCGGTCCGGTGGCGGCGCTGCGGGGCGCGGGGCGGGCCACGGCCCGTACGGTGGCGGGACTCGGCAGGGTCATGGCCCTGGTGTGGGCGGCGAGCCCGGGGCTCACGGTGGCGCTCGCGCTCTCCACGGTCCTTGTCGGCCTGGTCCCGGCGGCGGTCGCCATGACGGCCCGGCTGCTCGTCGACACGGTGGTGCGGGGTGCCGCGCTGCACGGTTCGGGCCGCCCCGACCGCGTCGCGCTCGCGGTGGACCTGCCGGGCTTCACCTGGCATCCGCCCGCGACGACGACCGTGACGGCCCTGGTGGCGCTGGCGGCCGTGCAGTGCGCGGTGTTCGCGCTGAGCGCGCTGGCGACGGCGGTGCGGAGCATCGCGCAGCAACTGCTCCAGGAGCGGGCGACGCAGAGCGTGCAGGTGCGGGTGATGGAGCACGCGGGCCGGCTGCCGCTGTCGTTCTTCGAGGACTCCGCCTCGTACGACCTGCTGCGGCAGGCCCAGCAGGAGGCGTCGACCCGGCCGGTGATGATGATCGGCGGGGCGTTCACGCTGCTCCAGCACACGGTGACCTTCGCGAGCATGGTGGGCCTGCTGTTCGGGCTCGGGCCGCTGGTCGCGGTGGTGGCGCTGCTCGCGCCCGTCCCGGCGTTCGTCTCGGACGCGCGGTACGGGATGCGGGGCTTCCAGGTGGCCCTGTGGTCCTCGCCGATCCGGCGCCGGATGGAGTACCTGTCGCGGCTGGTGTCGACCGACGCGTACGCGAAGGAGATCAAGGTCTTCGGTCTCGCGCCGTTCCTGACCGAGCGCTTCCGGCTGCTCGGCGCGGCGGCCTACCGGGCTCTGCGCGGAGTGGTGACGGCCCGTCATCTCGTCGGCAACGCCTGGTCGTTGCTGACGACCCTGGTCGGCTCGCTGACGTACCTCTACGTGGCGGTGCAGGCGGTGCGCGGGCGGCTGAGCCTGGGCGACCTGATCCTGTACGCCTCGGCGGCGACCGCCGTGGCGACCGCCGTCCAGGGGATGTTCGGCGGCGCCTCCGGCATGTACGAGCACCATCTGTACCTGCGCAAGCTGTACGAGCTCCTGGCCGTTCGCACCGGCTCCGGCGGCGGTCGTCCGCTGGCGGGCCCGGTGCGCGGGCATCTCGTCCTGGAGCACGTCACGTTCCGCTACCCGGGCGCGGAGCGGCCCGCGCTCGACGACGTGAGCCTGGAGATCCCGGCCGGGTCCACGCTGGCCGTCGTGGGCCGCAACGGGGCCGGCAAGTCCACGCTGATCAAGCTGCTCTGCCGGCTGTACGAGCCCGATTCCGGCCGCATCCTGCTCGACGGCACGGACATCCGCGAGCTCGACCCGGACGCGCTGCGCGGCCAAGTGGCCGCGATGTTCCAGGACTTCGTCACGTACCAGGCCACGGTCGCGGAGAACATCGGGCTCGGCGACCTGCCCGGTCTTGAGGACGACGAGCGGATCGCCGAGGCGGCCGGGCGCGCCGGGGCCGCCGGGCTCGTGGAGCGGCTGCCGCAGGGGTACGGGACGGCGCTCGGCAAGTGGTTCGACACCGGGGTGGAGCTGTCCGGCGGGGAGTGGCAGAAGGTCGCGCTGGCCCGGGCGTTCATGCGGCGCGGGGCGCTGCTCGTCCTGGACGAGCCGACGTCGGCGCTGGACGCGGAGGCGGAGCACGAGCTGTTCGCCCGGCTGCGCGAGCTGGCGGCGGGCCGCACCACGGTCTACATCTCGCACCGCTTCTCGACCGTGCGGCGGGCGGACCTGATCGTCCTCATCGAGGACGGCCGCGCCACCGAGCAGGGCACGCACGAGGAGCTGATGCGCCGGGGCGGCTCGTACGCCCGCCTCTTCGCCCTCCAGGCGTCGGCGTACACGGACACGCCGGGGGCCGCTCCCGTCTCCGCTCCCCCCGTAACCGCTCCCGGCCCCGGCCCCAACGCCGCCAAGGCCGCCGCCCTCGCGGCCGCACTCGCCGCCAAGGGCAAGATCGTCCCGTAAGCCGTCCCGTAAACCGGCCCGTAAGCCGTCCCGTAAACCGGCCCACACCCCACCCCGTAACCCCTCCCCCGTCACACCGGCACCGTCACCCGCACCACAAGGCCACCGTCGGCGGGGGCAGTGAGGCCGACCGTGCCGCCGTGGGCCTGGGCGATGGAGCGGACGATGGACAGGCCGAGGCCCGCGCCGTCGCCGCTGCGGGAGAGCCGGCGGAAGGGTTCGAGCAGGCCGTCGGTCTCGCCCGGCGGCACGACGGGGCCGGTGTTGCGGACGGTCAGCGCCCCGTCGGGCCCGGTGGCGACCTCGACCGAGCCGCCGGGCACGTTGTGGCGGACGGCGTTCTGCACGAGGTTGCCGACGAGCTGGTGCAGCAGGACCGGGTCGCCGGTGACCGGCAGCGGGCGCAGGTCGAGGGCGAGCCGGAGCCCGGCCGTGTGGATCGCGGGCCTGCTCTGCCCCACCGCCTCGGCGGCGATCAGGGCCAGGTCGGCGGGCTCCCGCCGGTCGAGCCCCCGGTCGCTGGTGGCGAGGGTGAGCAGGCCCTCGATCAGCCGCTCGCTGCGCCGGTTGGTGTCGAGCAACTCCTCCTGGATGCGCGGCAGGTCCTCCGGGCGGGCCCGCCCGAGCCGGATCTGGATCGCGGCCCGCTGCACGGCGAGCGGGGTGCGCAACTCGTGGGAGGCGTTGGCGACGAAGCGCCGCTGCGCCTCGAAGGCCGCGTGCAGCCGGTCGAGGAGGGCGTCGAAGGTGTCGGCGAGGTTCTTCAGCTCGTCGTCGGGTCCGATGAGCCCGATGCGCTCGTGGAGGGTGGCGGCGGAGAGCCGCTGGGCGGTCGCGGCGATGGTGTGCAGCGGGCGCAGGGCGCGGCCCGCGACGAGCCAGCCGAGCGCGACGGAGACGACGAGCATGACGAGCAGGGCCAGCAGGGACATCAGCAGGAGCTGGTCGAGGGCGTCCGCGCGCAGCCGCTGGGCGAGGGCCGCGATCTGCGACTTGGACAGCGAGGGCGCGGTGTCGGCGTACGGGGCGTCCTTGGGGAGCACGAGGACCGTGGTGCCGGTGAGGCGTTCGCGGAAGAGGAGGTAGGTGAGGCCGAGCAGGAGCAGCCCGGTGACGGAGAAGAGGCCGCTGTAGAGCGCGGTGAGCCGCAGCCGCAGCGAGCGCTGCGCGGGTCGCAGGAAGCGCATGGGCGCGGGCCCTCAGATCCGGTAGCCGCTGCCGGGCAGCGTCTCGATGAGCTGCGGCTCGCCGAGTTTGGCGCGCAGTTTGCTCATGGTGATGCGGACGGCACTGGTGAAGGGGTCGGCGTTCTCGTCCCAGGCGCGTTCGAGGAGCTCCTCGGTGGAGACGACGGTTCCCTCGGCGGCGAGCAGGACCTCCAGGACGGCGAACTCCTTGGGCGAGAGCCGCAGATAGCGTCCGTCGCGGAAGGCCTGGCGGCGCGGGCTGTCGAGGGTGATCCCGGCCCGTTCGAGGACGGGCGGCAGGGCGCGGGTGGCGCGTCGGCCCAACGCCTGGACGCGGGCGACGAGTTCGGGGTACTCGAAGGGCTTGGAGAGGTAGTCGTCGGCGCCGAGCGCGAATCCGGCGACGAGGTCGGTGGTCTGCCCGGCGGCGGTGAGCATGAGGATCCGGGTGCGGGCCTCGGAGGCGACGAGGCTGCGGCAGACGTCGTCGCCGTGGGTGCCGGGCAGGTCGCGGTCGAGGACGAGGACGTCGTAGTCGTTGACGGTGAGCCGTTCGAGGGCGGCGTCGCCGTCGAGGGCCACGTCCACGGCCATGCCGTGGGCGCGCAGGCCCTCCGCGACCAGTTCGGCGAGCATCCGTTCGTCCTCCGCCACCAGTACCCGCATGTGCGTGTCCCTTCGTCGTCACCCGTCGGCGCCCGTCGCAGCCCGTGATACCCGCCGCGATGTTTCGCCACCGTATGCGGGTACGGAGACGGCCCGGCAACCCCGCCCTCGGTAGATCTGTCACCACGAATCGCGAACCACGAACGACCGAACGAACGACCGAGGAAGGCAGCGCACATGGCGATCACGGGACGGCTCCGGCGCGGAGCCCTGGCGGTGGCCGCCCTCGCGGCCCTGGCGACGGGGTGCGGCGGCGGTGGCGGCGAGACGCCGGGGGTGGCGAGCGGCGGCGGGACGCGGTCGGCGTCGGCCTCCGCGTCCGCGTCCCCCAGCGGCAGCCGGCAGGACCAGCTGGTGGCCTTCGCGGGCTGCATGCGCGAGCACGGCATCGAGGTGGCCGACCCGGCCCCGGGTGACGAGAACGTCCAGTTGCCGCCGGGCACCAAGGGCGACCAGCGGACCCAGAAGGCGCTCGCCGAGTGCCAGGGACTCCTTGGCGCGGGCGGCAAGGAGGGGACGGACGCGACGGCCCAGGACAAGGCGGTCCGGCTGGCCCGCTGCCTGCGGGAGAAGGGCCTGGACGTGGCGGATCCGGAGCCGGGCAGGCCGTTGCAGCTCAGCGGCGCGGCGAACGACCCGAAGGCGCGGACGGCGATCACCGAGTGCAGGGCGTCGGTCCGGTGACGGAGGACGCCCTCACCCTGACCGCCGACCCGGAGCGGCCGGAGCGGCCGGAGCAGGAGGACCCGCCGCCGCGCGGGCGGGGCCGCCGCGGCCTGCTGATCGGCGCCGCCGTGGTGGTGCTCGGCGCGGTCGCCGCCGGCGGGGTCGTGCTGTCCTCGCGTACGGACGGACCGGCCGCACCGGCCGCCGGGCCGCGCACGGGCACGGCGCCGGTGGTCCGCACCGACCTCGTGCAGAGCGAGCGGATCGACGGCACGCTCGGCTTCGCGGGCGCCTACACGGTGACCGCGCCCCGGGGCGGCGGGATCGTGACCTGGCTGCCGGACGTCGGCGTGACGATCGCCCGCGGGCAGCGCGCGTACGCCGTGGACGGGGTCGGCGTGCCCCTGTTCTACGGCTCGACACCGCTCTACCGCACCCTGGAGGAGGGCGTGGACGACGGCCCGGACGTACGGGTCGTCAAGCGCAATCTGAAGGCGCTCGGGTACGGGGACGAGCTCGCCGACGACGCCCGCTTCACGCCCGGCACGGCGGAGGCGGTACGGGACTGGCAGGAGGACCGGGGCCGCGAGCGCACCGGGAAGGTGGCGCCGGGCGAGGTGCTGGTGGAGCCGGGCGCGGTGCGCGTGACGGAGATCCCGGGCATCGTCGGCGCCCCCGCCGAGGGCCCGCTGCTGCACCTGTCCGGCACCCGGCGGGTGGTCACCGTGGACATGCCGGTGGGGCGCCAGCAGCTCGCCGGGAACGGCGCCGCCGTGCGCGTACAGCTGCCCGGCGGGAAGGCGACGGACGGCAAGGTGTCACGGGTGGGCACGGTGGCCCGGGCGGTGGCGACGGGCGGCCCTGACCGGCAGGCGGCCCCGGGCGGGGCGGCGGCGGACGCGACCGTACCGGTCGAGGTGACCCTGTCGAAGCCGGCGGACGTGGGGGCGCTCGACGGCGCCCCGGTCCAGGTCGACTTCACGAGCGAGCGGCGCGACGACGTGCTCGCCGTCCCCGTCCCGGCGCTGCTCGCCCTCGCGGAGGGCGGGTACGCGGTGGAGACCCCGGAGGGGCGGCTGGTGCCGGTGACGCTGGGAGTGTTCGCGCAGGGCCGGGTGGAGGTCTCGGGCGCGGGTCTTCGGGAGGGCATGCGGGTGGAGGTGCCGCTGCCGTGACCGAGCCCGTGATCACTCTGGAGGGGGTCGCCAAGACGTACCCGGGCGGCGTCCGGGCCCTGCACGGCGTCGACTTGACCGTACGGGAGGGCGAACTCCTGGCGGTGGTGGGCCGTTCGGGGTCGGGGAAGTCGACGATGCTGCATCTGATGGGGACCCTGGACGCACCGAGCGCGGGGCGGGTGCTGCTGCGCGGCCACGACGTGGCGCGGCTGACCGACCGGCAGATCTCGGCGGTGCGGGCGCGCTGGATCGGCTTCGTGTTCCAGCAGTTCTTCCTGTCGCCGGGGCGCAGCGCCGTCGACAACGTCGCCGAGGGCCTGCTCTACCACGGGATCCCGGCCCGTCGGCGCCGGGCGCTCGCGGTGGCCGCGCTGCGCCAAGTGGGTCTGGGGCACCGGCTTGAGCACCGGCCGCACGAGATGTCGGGCGGCGAGCGGCAGCGGACGGCCATCGCGCGGGCGGTCGCGATCCGCCCCTCGGTGATCCTGGCCGACGAGCCGACCGGCAATCTGGACTCGGCGGCGGGCGCGGGCGTGCTCGACCTGCTGCGGGACCTCAACGCACAGGGGACGACGATCGTGGTCATCACGCACGACCCGGGGCTGGCGGCGGTGCTGCCGCGCCGGGTGGAGGTGCTGGACGGACGGATCCGCGCGGACTCGGGGACGGACGCCGAGGCCGACCCCGCACCCCTGGAGGTGCCGTCATGACCGCCACCCCCCTCCCCCGCCCCTCCCGCATGCCCGTCGCCGACGTCCTGCGCGTGGGTCTGGTGGGGATGCGGGCCCGCCCCACCCGGGCGGTGCTGTCCGCGCTCGGGATCGCGATCGGGATCGCGGCGATGGTCGCGGTCCTCGGCATCAGCAACGCGGGCCAGGCGGAGTTGATGAGCCGGATCAGCCGGCTCGGCACCAATCTGCTGACGGTCTCCCCCGGCCGGGACCTCTTCGGCTCGGAGGCGCGGCTGCCGAAGGACGCGGTCGAGATGGTCCGCCGTATCGGCCCGGTCCAGTCGGTCACGGCGACCGGCGCGCTGCCCGGGGTGACGGTCCGCCGCACCGACCGCATCGACCCGCTGGCGGGCGGCGGGATCGGCGTGAGCGCGGCCCGCACCGATCTGCTGGGCACGGTCGGCGGCACGGTCCGCGAGGGCGAGTTCCTCAACGGGGCCACCGGCCGCTACCCGGCGGTCGTGCTCGGCGCGGTGGCCGCCCAGCGGCTCGGGATCGACCGGACGGGCCGTCAGGTCTACCTGGGGGAACGGTGGTTCACCGTCACCGGCATCCTCGATCCGGTGGCGCTCGCGCCGGAGATCGACCGCTCGGCGCTCATCGGCTGGGAGGCGGCGGGCACCCTGTTCGGCTTCGAGGGGCATCCGACGACGGTGTACGAGCGGTCGCCGGACGAGTCGGTGGAGGCGGTCCGCGCGGTCCTCGCGGCGACGGCGAACCCGGAGAGCCCGCAGGACGTCAAGGTCAGCCGTCCGTCGGACGCGCTGGAGGCCCAGCTGGCCGCGAAGTCCGCGTTCACGTCGCTGTTCCTGGGGCTGGGCGCGGTCGCGCTGCTCGTCGGCGGGGTCGGCGTGGCCAACACGATGGTGATCTCGGTCCTGGAACGCCGCCCGGAGATCGGCCTGCGCCGCTCGCTGGGCGCGGGCCGTGGCCAGATCCGCCTCCAGTTCCTCACCGAGTCCGTCGCCCTCTCGGGCGCGGGCGGCACGGCGGGCGTCGCGCTGGGCGCCCTGGTCACGGCGGGCTGGTCGCTCTCCCAGGGCTGGCCGCTGGTGCTGCCGGTGGACATCCTGGTGGCGGGCGTGGCGGCCGCGGCCCTGATCGGGACGGCGGCGGGCCTCTACCCGGCGGGCCGCGCGGCCCGGCTCACGCCGACGGAGGCGCTGGGGGCGGTGTGAACCGACGGCGCGAGGCGGTCGGAAAACGCCGACGACCCCCGTCGAGAGTCTCGACGGGGGTCGCTGTTGATCGGTGCGGTGCGGTGCCGGGCCGGGCCTCAGAGGCCTTCGACGAAGCGCCGGAGCCGTTCCTTGTGGTCGGTGATCCAGTCACCTTCCAGGGCGATCGGCACCCGGACGGTCACCATGGAGATCGTCTCGTCCTCCACGATGACGTCCGGGCAGTCGTTGCCGCCCTCCAGCTCGATCCTCACCGTGGGGCCGTTGTGCTCGGACATCCAGACGATGTCCTGCCCCTCGGCGAGCGACTTCAGCGCCTCCGCCCATGCGTCCAGCTTCGAAGAGAAGAGAACGAGGAGGGTCTTCCCCTTGACGAAGAGACTGGTCACCTCGATCTCGGCTTCCCACATGTCGTCACCCATGGGCTCCAACACGGTGATCCGCACTACGTTCTCCTCGTCCGTCAGGTGGACGAGCTCGAAGGGAAACATGAGTACCGGCCTTTCATTCAGCCCAGTCGACCCAGTCGACCAGACAACTAGTCGACGAGGAATTGTGCCGCCGTCGACCATCCGTTGTCGTCGAAGGCACGGATGTCCACCCTGAACGGAACGTTCGATCCCGGCAGGTAGCGGGGGATGGCCGTGTACAGCACCGTGTTCCCCGCCGCGACATGCTTGGCGATCGAGTCCTGGAACTTGGCGATGGCGCCGTTGTCCGTCTTCGCGTTCGTCCTGACGATGTTGGAGTCGACCTTGCCGTCGCCTCCCATCGACCGGGGAAGCAGGTGCCCGCGGCTGTGACCGTACTCGTTCTTCACGAAGCCGGGCGGGATGATCCGCCGACCGGGACCGGTTCCCTTGGGGTGTCCGGGCCCGACGATGGCCGTCACGCCGGTGCGCCGGCCGTCCGGCAGCACCTCTCCGTAGTCGACGTCGAAGGTACCGCCGCAGTTGTGGACGAGGACCGGTGCGGCACCCGCCACCACGTAGTACGTGTGGGCGTTGGAGACGGTCAGGTTGTGCACCGTCGCGCCCTGGCCCGTCCACCGCCGGACGGCGGTGACCTGGACGTACGTACCCGAGCTGGTCTCCAGCCAGGCACCGGCGTCGAGGTCGGTGGCGTCGACCCACTCGCCGAGCTCGGGGACCCAGAACGGGTGGCCGTCGGTCGCGGTGACCTTGGCCGTCTTCGTGCCGGCCGTGCCGTCGGTGTCGATCGTGACGGTGACGAGGTGCTTGAGGCCCTGGCCCTTGATCTCGGCGGTGACCGTCTCGACGCGGGTCTCCCCGGTCTTCGGGTCGGTGGCGACGACCTTGTCGCCGGTCCTGACCTTCTCGATCGGCTTGGTGGAGCCGTCCGCCATCAGCACCTTCGTGCCGGGCACGAAGCTGTTGTTGATGGGGCAGGAACCGCCGCTGCCGCTGTCGGCCTTGCCGGCGCCGCTGCTGCCGCTGGTGCCGCCGTTGCTGCGGGAGGAGCCGCCGGACTTGCCGCCACCTCCGCCGCCGGAGGCCTTGCTGCCGCCGCCGGAGGACTTGCCGCCTCCGCCGCCGCCCTTGCTGCCGCCACCGTGGGTGGAGACCTTCGGAGCGGCCTTGGCCTGCGCCGCCTTGTGGACCGGGTTACCGGTCTTCTTCGCGGCCGCCGCGGCCCGGTCGGCTGTTCTCTTGGCCTCCTCTGCCGCCTTCTTCTTCGCTCGCTGGGCGGCCTCCTTCTTGGCCTTCTCGATCGCCAGCTTCTTGGCCTTCAAAGCTGCCTCTTCGGCGGCCTTGGCGGCCTTGAGGACGAGCTCGGCGGCCTTCTTCGCGGCCTTGAACGCCTGGATGGCGTCGATGGTGCGGTTGATCGCCTTCAGGACCGACGGGATCTTGCCCAGCTTCGTCCACGGAATGGCGTCCAGGATGATGCTGCCGCAGGACCACATGTCACCGCCGAAGCAGGCCATGGCGTCGTTGATGCCGATGAAGTCCTTCAGCGTCTCCCACGCCACCGCGAGGATGACGGAGGTCAGGGACTTGCCCTGCATCGCCTCGGCCTGCGCGACCTGCGCCGCCGACAGACCCGCGCCCGCGAGGGCCGCGGCCCGCTCGGAGGCGGTCAGGGCGATGTTCAGACCGGTCGGGTCGGCGAAGGTCACCGGGTTGTTGTGCGCGTACGCGTACCCGTTGGACTGCAACGGGTCGTTCACGTCCAGCAGCGGGTCCGCGGACAGGAAGCGTCCGACGGCGGGGTCGTAGAGACGGGCGCCCAGCGGCTGGAAGCC
Organism: Streptomyces sp. NPDC094032; assembly: GCF_040303965.1. NCBI lineage: Bacteria > Bacillati > Actinomycetota > Actinomycetes > Kitasatosporales > Streptomycetaceae > Streptomyces > Streptomyces sp. NPDC094032. The sequence goes on from NZ_JBEOUE010000011.1 coordinate 229,456, forward strand.
GGAGGCGTCGTCCCTGATCTTGCCCAGGTACCCGGTGTGGTTCTGGAGGTTCTGGCCCGCGGTGTCGGCGCCGCGCTGGTTGCCGAACGGGTCCTGCTTGCGCACCCGCACCGGCATGCCGCTGGAGAGGCCGACCTCGGTGTAGAAGCTGCCCTGGTGGTCCATCGCCAGGGCGACCAGGGCCTCACCGCCGGTTCCGTTGGCGTAGCGCATGACCGCGCCGCCCGGAGCCGAGTAGGTGCGCTCGGAGCGCACCAGGACGCCGCCCTGCTGGACGGTGACCTGGGCCTCGCCCAGGTTCAGCGTGGCCTGCTTGCCCTGGATGGTGAGCAGGCGGTTGCCGTCGGGACCGTAGATGTGACGGGTGTCGTTCTGCGGCAGCCACTGCTGGGCCGTGGAGGCGGCGTCGCAGGTGGCGAGCACGATCGGCGTCTGGTTCACGTTCGCCGCGCCCTGCACCGCGAGGCACAGGTTGGAGGCGACATGGGTCAGCTGACCGGACGTGTTGCGCTTGAGCTGCTGCGCGGTGGTGCCGTTGCACTTCTGGATCTGGACCGCCGAGCCCGCCGTGTTGGCCGCGGGCTGGAGGCACCAGGTGTCGTAGACCTCCATGGTGCCGAGGTTGGCGTCCGCCTGGCCCGGGGCCGGGTCGAAGTGCCAGGCCTGCGCCACGGTGGCGTTGCAGCCGTACAGCCAGATCGGCTGGCCGGGGGCGGCGAGGCCGGACTTGAGGTCGATGCACTTCTGGCCCAGACCCACGTACGGGGTCTTGCCGTTGGAGCCCTGACCGGTGATCCGGTCGACCTTGCCGTCGTAGGTCCAGGTCAGCTCCTGCTTGTCGCCGCTCTGGACCGAGGTGATCGTCTTGGTGTCACCGGTCAGCTCGTAGACGCGCTGGGCCTCGGCCGTCACCTGGGCGCCCTGCGGGGTGACGTACTTCTTCGTCACCTTCGTGAGCGTGTGCGGCTGGTCCTTGGCGGCGTTCTTGCCGTACTCGTACGTGCTGGTGGCGTCCTTGGCGGCGTCACCGGTCAGGTTCTTCTCGGTCAGCTTGGTGCGGTTGCCGAGAAGGTCGTACTCGTACTCCTGCCAGTAGCCGGAGCCGTCCGCGCCCGCGGCCACGTTGAGCGTGCCGTCGGTGTTCTTCGGGTTGGTGCAGTTCGCCTGGTCCTTGGAGGTCCAGGCGGACTTCAGCTGGCCCAGCGGGTCGTAGACGAAGCACTGGCGCTCGTCGATCCCAACGGACTTCTCCTGGATCGAGGTGACGTTGCCGGCCGGGTCGTAGGTGTACGCCCGGTTCGACACCAGGTTGCCGCCGACCAGGGAGGCGTCGTTCTTCTCCCGGTAGACCGACTGCTCGGTGAGCGCGCCGCTGCCCTCGTCGTAGGCGTTCTGCGTCCAGACGCGGTACGGCTGGGAGCCGAGCGTCGAGCGCATGACCTGGCCGTACGGCGAGTAGACGGTCTCCGCCCCGTACCAGTCCTTGCCGGAGACGGAGAGCGCCTGGCCGTCCTTGTTGTAGCGGACGACCATCTTCTCGGTGGCCAGCTTGCCCGCCTCGGGCAGCTGCGCCTCCTCCAGCTTTCCGGTGTCCGAGTAGGAGAAGCTGTAGGTGTAGTCCTTCTTGAAGCCCCACGTGTCGACGAGCGACTGCGGGAGGGACAGCGTGGTCTGGGTCGGCTGGTAGTCCTTGGTGTAGCCGTCGACCGTCTGGGTGTACGCCAGGCCGTCCGTGTAGCGCGTCGCGGTGGCGGGCATGCCCTTGCCGCCCGCGGCGGTGTCGTACGTGAAGTCCGCCAGGACGGTGCCGTTGGCGTCGTTCAGGCGCTGCTGCTTGGGCCGCGACAGGTCGTCGTAGCTGTTCCACACGGTGACGCCGCGCGCGTTGGTCGAGGTCACCTGACGGTCGAAGGCGTCGTACGTCGTCCGCGTCGTGCCCCCGTCCGGGTCCGTCGCCGAGTCGACGCGACCGCGGTGGTCGTACGTCCACGACCAGGGGTGCGTCGGGTCGGCCGAGTTGGTGACGGAACGAGCCGCGCCGAACGCGTCGTACGTGTACGCCATGGACGTGTAGCCCTTGGGCGCGGCCGGGTTGAAGGTGTCGGCCCGCATGGTGCGGCCCAGCGCGTCGGTGTAGACGCGGTAGGACGAGGCGCCCTGCGGGTTGACGACCTTGGACCAGTCCTGGCCGTACTCGTACTTCGTCGCCCGCTCCGGGTACGCCTTGGAGGAGGCCTCCTTGGTGACCGGGTCCACGTACTTCATGTACGGGGTCTCGGACAGCACGCGGCCGAGGCCGTCGTAGGTGTAGCGGGTGATGTTGGGGATCGCGGTGTCGGCGAGCGGGGTGAAGAGCTCGCCGGGCTTGGCTTCCCGGGTCAGGTAGGCGTTGTTGGTCTGCCAGACCTCACCGGAGCTGTTGTACAGGGTGTCGGTGACGAGCCAGCCGGCGTCGTTGTCGGCCTCCTCCAGCGACTGCCGCTCACGGCCGAGGCCGTCGTACAGCGTCACCGAGGTCTCGACCCGGTCCTCGTAGCCACGCGAATAGGTCGTGACGTACGGGGGCTTGCGGGTCTTGACCGACGCGTCGTTCGGGTCGGTCTCCTCGGCCGGGATCGTGTACTCGGCACGGAAGTCCGGCACGGCGCCCGTGGCCGGGGTGCGGCCCGGGGACCACGCCTCGGCGAGCCGGCCCAGCGGGTCGAACTTCGCCTCGCTCACGTAGCCGTTGAGGTCGGTCGTCTTGAGCGTGGTCGCGCGACCCGGCTCCAGCTCCAGCACCTGGGTGTGGCCGAGCGTGTTCGTCTCGGTGACCTTGAAGACCTGACCGGTGGGCGGCTCGAACGCGATGGTGCTCGACTTGCCGTTCGGGTCGGTCTCCTTGACCACACGGCCGATGGCGTCGAAGCCGCTCGTGCCGTCGGACTGGAAACCGGTTCCGTCGCCCTTCAGCGACCACGTCTCGCTGGCCAGACCGCGCGTGGTGTCCGCGAGGGCCACGCCGTACGCGGCACCGTCGTAGGCGGTACGGGTGGCACCGCTCAGCGTGGTCAGGTTGGTGAAGTCGGCGTTGGCACAGGTCGACGGCGAGGCGAGCACCTGCTTGGTCAGACCGATGATGTTCTTGCCCGGGTGGTGCAGGTACTCCATCTTCGTGCACGACTCGTCGCCGGACTTCTCGACGTCGCCCAGCGACTCCACCAGGGTCGGCAGGCCGTACGTCGAGTCGTACGTCGTGTTCGTCCTGACGGTGCGCAGGGTGCGCGGGTCGTCCTCGTTGGTGCCGGAGGACTTGGTGTACGCGATCTCCTCGGGCTCCGTGACGCGCCAGGCCCGCAGCGGGGTCAGGCCGTCGTCGCGGTCGCGCTTGGCCAGCTCGGTGGCCTCGGGGATCGTGATGCTGCGGGTCAGCCAGTCGGTGTCCGCGTCGGTGGGGCTGGTGTAGCTGAGCTCCTCCGAGACGCGGCCGGCGAAGGCCTCACGGTCGTAGACGGTCGAGCCGTCCGACGCCTTCATGACGTTGCCGTGGACGTCCTTGACCGCGACCGTGTCGCCCATGCCACGGAAGTAGCGCGTGACAGCCTTGGACTGCTTGCTGCCGATGGCAGGGTCCTCGGCGCCCGTGATCACGGTCGTCTGCTCGGCGCCCGCGAACTGCGAGTACGTACGCGTCGACTTCTTGGTGAACTCGGACTCGGCCAGCTTCCAGGACGGGTTCTTGTACTCGTACGCCGTCTTGGTGGCGTACGCGCCGTCGACGTTCGGGAGCTCCTCGATCGACTGGACCACGTACTTGTGGAACCAGTCGATGTCCTCGAACTCCGGGTCCGGGTTCCAGAACATCGGGTAGCAGAGTTCGCCGTTGGCCTTCAGTCCTGCGGTGTCGGTCTTCGTGGGAAGACCCGCGCCGGAGAGGCACTTGCCGGTGATCGGCTTGTACGAGACGACGGTCTCGCCGCCGTACTCGTTGATCACACGGGCGATACGCAGCCGGGAGAAGCCGGGGCGCTGCGGGTTGACCGCCTTCACGCGGTTCGGCATGTCCTCGGTGTTCGGCTCGAAGCGCACCGGGTTCAGCGTGACGCTGGCGTCGGTGGAGCCGTTGCGGGCGTAGCCGGTCCGGCTGATCGACTCCAGCCACAGGGCCGTGTTCGGGCCGGTCTTCAGCTCGGCGAAGGACTGCTTGAGCTGGTACTCGTCGACGACCTGGCGGGCGGTGGTGTCGGTGCGCCGCTGGGCCGAGGTCGTGATCTTGTCGAGGCGCTTGCGGGTCCAGAAGGACGGGCCCGCGTTCCAGCACTTCTTGCCCGACTCACAGCGCAGGTCGACGGGGGTGTCGAACCAGGGCCGGTACTGGCCGGGGTCCTTGGACTTGAAGTTGTCCTCGGTGCAGTTGACCGTGCCGACCGTGTAGCAGCGCTCGGCGACGGTGAAGCCGACGCGTGCCGGGGCCGTGGCCGAGAAGATCGAGTTCTTGTTCTGGCCGTAGTAGATGTGCGACAGGTAGCCGTCGCGGTCGTAGACGACCGGCGCCTTGAAGTTGAAGTTGCGCGCGTAGTAGTTCTGGTCCTTCTTCCACCACAGCGACATGGCGTTGCCGTGGATGTCCTCGACGTAGTCGAGGCTCCAGCGCCAGCCCTGGGTGCAGAAGGAGTTCTTCCAGTCCTCGGTCGTGGAGCCCTTGTAGCAGTCCTCGCCCGGGTGGTTGCCGTAGACCGGGACCGTGAGCACCGAGTCGGTGGTCGGGTCGTCGGCGGCGGTGCCGTTGTCGGACCAGCCCGGCAGCTTGTTCAGGCCGAAGTGGTACTTGATGCCGTCCTTCGTCGTGACGACCCAGTACTCACCGTCCTTGGCGCCGTTGCCGGTGGCCTGGCCCTTGATCAGCTGGACGGTCGAGCCGTCGCCGTTGGCCGTGAACCACTTGCCCTTGGACGCGTCCCACACCAGCTCGGTCGTCATGCCACCGAGGGAGAGCGTGGCGTTCTCCGAGCCCCAGCACAGGTCCGCCGTCTTGTGGGTGGAGTTGTTGGAGCCGGCCTTCTTGGAGTCCTGACGGCAGTTGGCGTACGTACGGGTGATGGCACCCGCGTTGTAGTCCCAGCCGTCACCGATCCAGGAGGCCTGGTTGTTCGACGAGGACGTACGCCCGTCGACACTCTGCGAGGAGTACGCCAGGTTCACCTTCGGCATCAGGCCGCCGGCGGTCTCGGGGACCTGGACCTGGTAGCCGTAGGTGAAGGCACCCGAGGAGGAGCCGGACGACCAGGAGCCGGAGGACAGCAGCGGCGAGGCCGTGAAGTCGCCGGACACCGAGGAACCGGTGTCGAGCAGACCGACCGCGTTGCCGCCGGCCGCGTTGGCGACCGGCTGGACGCCGTCCTTGTAGGACGCCTTCGTCGGCTTGGCCGTGAAGCCCTCGCCGAGGAGGCTGGCGACCGGGACCGTGCCGGTCACGATGTTGCGGGTCTTGGCGTCCTTCGCCGCGGTGGACTTCGTCGGCGCCTTCGACGCGGGGACGGTCTTCACCGTCGAGCGCAGGCGCTGGACGTCGCCGGACGGGTCGTCCTTGCCGGACATCGGGGTCGCCCCCGCGTCGTCGGCGCAGTCGCCCGTGGTCGGGGAGGAGTAGACGCACTCCGGCAGGAGCATGAGGCCGAAGCGCTCGGCGGCGTTCGGGCCGTACAGGTCCGCGAAGCCGGTGGTGTCGACGGTGAGCGCGACCTCGGCGGCCGGGTCGACCGTCGCCGGCGGGGTCACCTTCATGACCAGACCGGAGACACCCGCGTCCTGCGAGGTCGTGGTCGGCGCGAGGCCGACCTGCCAGTCACCCGCGACAGCCGCCGGGTCGGTGCCCGTGGGCACACCGATGGCGACGGGCAGCCCGTTGGTGACCGGCACCGTGGCGCCCGGCACCGAGGTCTGCGTCAGCGTCGCGTTACCCGTGCCCGACGGCCACGCGACCGTGTTCTTCGCGCTGTACGGGTCGACCGGCACCTCGGGCGCCGTGCTGAGCGTCTTCTGCGCCTCGGCGTCGCCGCCGAGCTCGGTGCTCTTGGGTATCTCCGGGAGTTCGACCGTCGTGGTCGACTCCTCGCGGTTCATGCCCGGGCCCGGGATGGCCAGCGCCTGCCCGCCCAGGCTCGTCACCGTCAGCGTCGAGGACAGCAAAAGGACGGTCGCCGTGCGGCTTCGCCGCCGGCGCCGTCG